>PLEU01000175.1 GCA_003136515.1 Spartobacteria bacterium | reverse complement strand
TTTTTCCCGGGCAATCTCATGGCTCAATAGGGAAAACCTCTCCACTTGAATCACCTTGCTTAAGTAAAAATCTGGCATTCATTGTTACAGCTCCTCCCTCATCATCTGTATCCCATGTCCGATCCACGTTACGACTCCCTCGCCAAAGTCCTCACTAGGCATTCAACGAAACTCAGAGCCGGCGAACGCGTTCTCATTGATGTCTCCGAAACACCAGAAGATTTCGTGGTCGCTCTGATCCGTGCTGTCCGCGTTGCCAAAGCCGAGCCCTTCGTCCTGATACATTCAAACCGCATCGGCAGGGAACTGGCCCTGGGAGTCACCTCATCGCAGGCAGAAATGATGGCGACCATGGACCTAGCTCGGCTAAAAAAAATGCAGGCCTACATTGCCGTGCGCGGTTCCCACAACATCTCCGAAATGTCCGATGTCCCACAGGAGAAGATCGCGCTTCTGTCGTCGAAGCTTCGTCCCGCTCTCGACTACCGTATCAACAAGACCCGCTGGGTCGTCCTCCGCTGGCCGACCCCCTCGATGGCACAACAGGCGCAGATGAGCACGGAAGCCTTTGGCCGGTTTTTCTTCGAGGTGTGCACCCTCGACTACGGCAGGATGATCCCCGGCATGAAGGCCCTGAAGACCCTCATGGATCGCACAGATCACGTTCATATCAAGGGGCCGGGCACCGACCTCCACTTCAGCATCAAGGGCATCGGATCGGTAGTCTGCGGCGGGGAACACAACATTCCCGACGGTGAGGTCTTCAGCTGCCCGGTGAAGGACTCTGTCGAAGGGCATGTGACTTTCAATGCTCCCACGCTCGGACGGGGAATCGCCTTTGATCAGGTCCATCTGGAATTCTCCAAGGGACGCATCGTGAAAGCCGAAGCCAATCACACGAAGGAGCTCAATGAGATACTAGATACCGACGCCGGAGCACGCTTCATCGGCGAATTCTCTCTCGGTTTCAATCCCCACATTCTCCACCCTATGCGTGACATTCTCTTTGATGAAAAGATTGCCGGTTCCTTCCATTTCACGCCCGGACAGGCGTATGAAGTGGCCGGCAACGGGAACAAAAGCTCGGTTCACTGGGATATGGTCTGCATCCAGCGCAAGGATTATGGTGGTGGCGAGGTATGGTTTGACGGAAAACTTATCCGCAAGGATGGGTTATTTGTGCCTCGTGCTCTTCAGGCCCTCAATCCAGAATACCTGCTGCGCAGGCCGTCCGGGGAAAAGCCTCCGGTCCGGGGTTAAAGCGGATTTGGCTCCCAGTTGCTCAGCAAATCTGCCGCAGATAACCCTTCTCATGATCCGTTACCACATCAGCCAATATCTGCAAAAAATCAGAGATCTTCTGGATGCCAAGGATGCCCCGCACTCGGTGGCTGGTGGCACGGCCATCGGAGTCTTCTTCTCATTCATACCCATCTATGGTCTCAAGACGCTCTGTGCGATGGGGGTTGCTGCCTTCACAAGATGCAGTATCGTAGCCTCCGTAATTGGGGTCTCCCTACACGACATCCTTCTGCCGATCTGGCCTCTCATTCTCCGTTATCAATTCCAACTCGGTTACTGGATCCTGAGTAATCCCCATCATTTTGCCCCCAAGCTCCATCGTGGCGATTTCAAGCCCTCCGAAATTTTCCAATGGAACAACTTCGTCGACATTGGCCTGCCCCTTGCTGTGGGGGGCATCGTGATCGCCATTCCCTGCGCTCTGATTTCCTACGCAGTCGTCCTTACACTCATGAGGTTGCGCATGGAACGAAGACGGAAAATGGTATCCGAAAAAACTTCAACATAGTTGCCATTGTTCCCTACTAGGGTCGTCCTGTCTCCGGAGTATCCGGGTCTTCGGGGGCGCGATAATCACAAAACCAGATGCATTTTTGGAAGCGGGCAATTGTTGCGGGCTCCTCGGTTCTCATATCACCGAGGACGCTGGCCAGCTGCTGGCCGCATTGAAGCCAGAAAATCACCAGCAGGGCGATCATCACCCGCCGATGGCGCCAGAGGGCGAAGGTACATCCCGGGAGCATCAGCATGTACCAGTTCATCGCCCAGGCGATGCTCTTGATCATCACCCAGAATCCTATGCTCGGGAGGGCCTGAGGCAGCTTCTTTAGAAAATGTCCCCGCCCCAAGAACAGTGCTAGAAATGCCAGCGGAACCAGCGTCACCACCACATTCCAAATTACCCTGAAATTGGAACATTCATCAAAATGGGCGACGGAGAAATTCGTGGGGAAAAATGGCCAGTAAAAGGGGTTCAGGAGGTTTTGCTGATTCTCCAGCGGCAGAAACCAGAGTCCGGGCCTCCCCCAGTAAAACGGAATACACGGGAGGAAAGTCACTCCCGAACCGATCAGAAATCCAAGTCCGGCCCTGATCCGGTCGGGCCGCGCCCGCTGAAAAATCTCGTAGATCAGGTAGGGCGCTATTAGGATCCCCAATTGTTTGGTCTGGACAGCCATCATGAAGGCGACGCCAGCGAGTTTCCAGTGATTCTTCCGCACGCAGAGGATGGCTATCACCATCAAAAGCGTGACCAGACTCTCATACTGGCCCTCATGCGATGTGTACCAGACACTGGCTGGAGCAGAGAAGACCAGCAGGCCGACCCACCAGTTTGTAGCTCGGCCGATTAGCAGTGCCGTGGCCAGATCGCATAGACTCAGCACCAACTTCACCCAGAACAGTCCGAGTCCCAGTGTCCCGAAGAAGGAGAAAAAAAAGAGCGCGAAGGGAGGGTAGATATAGACTTGGTCACTCCAGAAATCCGACCAGAATTCATCGGGAAAATCCGAGGGGAGCAGCCAATAAAACTTCCCGGGATATTGCAGGAAGTGGGAAGTAAATCCGAGATGTCGGTAGAGGTCGCTACTCTCGATGGGGGCATGGATGCAAAAAACCAGCCGCAGCAGACCTACGAGGCAAAAACCCACGATCCATCCATAGTCCCGGAAGATTTCCCAATCTCTCCCGGAGCGGACAGCATTTGCAGTGGAGGTCATATTCAAAGCGGATCGTTTGTGGCTCGCAGAGATTCCTCGTCTGGCACCGAGAATCACAAGCATAAATCGGGCCATTTAGCACAGGAAATTCACCGTTTATCACAAGCCGACCGGGTGAGCCTGCCATTTTTTGACTTGTTCGAGAGGGGGGTAAAGGGCCTATAGTCCGCCCCCCACAATCATATGTCGGCTCCACTCTTCAACACTCTCACGTTTGGCCTTCCTTCCGGAAGCCTGATGGAAGCGACTCTGTCACTTTTCCAGCGGGCGGGCTTTTCCATTTCCGGAACGAGCCGCTCTTACCGCCCTGTCGTGGATGATGCGGAGCTGCGCCTGCGTTTGCTCCGCGCTCAGGAAATCAGTCGCTATGTAGAGGGGGGATTTCTCGATTGCGGCATCACGGGCCGAGATTGGGTCGAGGAGAACGGCTCCGACGTCGAGATCCTC
The DNA here is from genome assembly GCA_003136515.1 of Spartobacteria bacterium. The sequence continues at coordinate 11,748 of PLEU01000175.1, read as the reverse complement.
GCCGAACTTCCCTACAGCAAAGCCACGGCCAATCCTACCCGATGGGTGATCGCCGTACCTGAGGATTCCCCTTACAAGACCGTGAAGGATCTGGAGGGAAAACGAATCGCCACGGAAGCGGTGGGACTCACCCGCCGCTATTTTGAGAGCAAGGGGGTCAAGGTCGAGTTAGAATTCTCGTGGGGCGCAACTGAGGTGAAGGTGCCCGATCTCGTTGATGCAATCGTGGACATCACTGAAACCGGTTCATCGCTCCGCGCCAACAAGCTGCGCATACTTGAGACGATAATCGAATCATACCCTGTGTTCGTGGCTAACAGGTCCTCCAGCACCGATGGGTGGAAACGCGGGAAGATGGAACGAATCGCCTTGCTCCTCGTGGGGGCGCTCACGGCCCGTGACAAGGTCGGCCTCAAGATGAATCTCCCCCGGATAAAATTGCAGAATCTTCTTGAGGCGTTGCCTGCTCTTCGCAATCCTACAGTTTCGCCTCTGGCCCAAAACGACTGGGTGGCTGTGGAGACTGTCATCGACGAGAAAATCGTCCGGGAGATCATACCGCAACTAAAGTCACTCGGTGCCGAAGGCATTATCGAATACCCCCTGAACAAAGTTGTCTATTAAGACTTCTCCTCCTCTAGCTCCGCACGAATATATCTCCGATGGGATCCATTAAAAAGAAACGCAAAGCCAAAATTGCCAAGCACAAGCGCCGCAAGCGCATGAAGCTGAATCGGCACAAGAAGCGCCTGCGTTACAAGTCATAAGTCGGATCCTCCTTAGGGGTCTTCTTCGGCAGGTTTCGCGCCTTCTGCATGGTGGAATCACCTTGGAGAATGCCTTCGGGGCTTTTGTCCTAGTGCCCTACCTCCGTCCAAGCACGAAGCTCCAATCCTCATTGCTGGGGGAAAAGGGTCAGTGTTATATTTTGCAGCGACTGAGAAACAATCCGCCCAGAGCATTTCGGGACCGTGTTATCGGCATCTGCCCTTAACTTCAGGACCTCTTCAAATTTCTACTTGCCAATATCGCGACGCAGTTGCTTTCCAACGAAGCTGATCTTGTCTGCGGCGGTATAGGCCTTAGCACGTGCCTCATCCAGCGTGCTCCCGAGTGCGGTGACACCAAGAACGCGACCTCCATTGGTCATGACTCTCCCCTCCTTTATGACTGTCCCGGCATGAAAGACCACAACATCGGGATCGGCTTCATCATCCCCAATGCCTTCAATCACCTTCCCTTTCTCAATCGCTCCGGGATACCCACCGGATGCCAAGACCACACAAATGGCGGCACGTTCATCCCATTGAGGTGTAACAGAAGAAAGCGTCCCCTCAATCGTTGCTTCTATCAGATTAAGAAGATCGCTCTTCAAACGAAGCATCAGCACCTGGGTCTCGGGATCGCCAAAGCGACAGTTAAATTCTAGAACCTTCGGCCCTTCCGGGGTCATCATGAGACCTGGAAAAAGCATGCCCTGAAATGACAGGCCATCGGCGACCAGTCCGCTGATGAATGGTTCCAGCACCTCTCGTTGCACCCGCTCCAGCGTGGGTGGGTCGATCACGCGGGATGGGCTGATCGTTCCCATGCCTCCTGTATTGGGGCCCAGATCGCCGTCGAGGGCGCGCTTGTGGTCTCTGACATCGGGAAAGAGGAGATAATTGCTGCCGTCGACGAGTACATGGAGGGAGCATTCTGGGCTGACGAGAAATTCCTCGATCACCACGATTGCGCCTGCATTTCCGAAAACCCTTTCCACCATAGATTGCCGGACAGCAGCTTCCGCTTCGATACTGTTCCCGGCAATTACCACACCTTTGCCAAGTGCAAGGCCGTCCGCCTTGATCACAAGTGGATAGTGAGCGGAGCGGCAGTATTCAATCGCCGCCTCACTTGAAGTGAAGGTCTGTGAGGCCGCCGTCGGAATGCCGTGGCGGACCATAAATTCCTTTGCAAACGATTTTGACGACTCCAAGCGTGCGGCCGAGGCAGTCGGGCCAAAAATACGAAATCCTTCGGCTCGGAAAAGATCGACGATCCCCGCAGCCAGCGGATCATCCGGCCCGACAATGGTGAGATCGACACGCTCTGATCTTGCCAGCGAAAGGAGCCCCGAGAGATCCGTGGCGCTCACATCGTGATTGGTGGCTATCTTCGCAGTGCCTGCATTGCCAGGTGCACAGAGGAGATGTGTAACACTTGGGCTTTGCGAGAGCTTCCAGAGAAGGGCGTGTTCGCGGCCACCCGATCCGATTACGAGGACTTTCATCCCAAAAGAATGGAGGCTCCCCCTGCGCTCTGTCGAGCACTGGCAGGAGCAGTGGGATACTGGAGACCTGAATGATGCAAAACCCTTTTCAAGCCATGGAGCTTAAATCCGGACTTTTTCGGATCTCATCGTCCCATAGAGAAGTATATCCACTCTCCTGTCACCCTGCTAGGGGATGGCGCATATCCGGGAGTACCGCAGCGGAAGACATTTCGATTTCAAGCTGTTGACCCAGCATCTCCAGAAGAATTGCCACGCGATCCTGCGCGGGAAGGATGCGGGTCACCAATGCCCTTATGCCGAGGAACGGACCATCAACGATCTTCACTTCTTCTCCTTTGCGAAGCTCTGCGCTAATCTCTACAGTTTCACCATCGGAAACATGGCGGCGCAGATCGTCGATGATCGACTGGCCTATCACACAGGGACGGCCCCCGAATGCAAGGGTCTTGGCCACGCCGTTCATCGCAGCAACCCGGCGGTAAAGTTCCGGATAGATAAACCGGACGAAAAGATAACCGGGAAACATGGCCTCATGCACCCAGGCTATTCCGGTGGAACGGGCGCGTTTGAAGCGAACCTTGGGACAGAAAACCTCCAACCTGAGCTCATAACGGAGGAGGCGGGCTGCTACCCCTTCCTGTTTCGGCTTTGCCTTCACGCAGTACCAGAGGAGTTCCTCGGAATAGAGAGGGGATTTTTGAATGCGGGGGATATGTTCCAACATTCCGTGATTCTGCCATGGAGATGTACTGGAAGCAATCGGAGTCCCACCCCGCTGCCTTAGTAGCATTGTGACGAAACTGTGACATTCAAACTATTGGCTGCATGAAATAATTCTCCTACACAATTTGTTGTGCACGAGTTGGCCACAAACCACTACCGGAGCGTTTGGATTTCGGATGTCCATCTCGGTACCCGTGGATCCAATGCAACAGCGCTCCTCGGATTTCTCCGCACCTTCGATTGTGATACGCTCTATGTCGTGGGCGATTTGATCGACCTTTGGGCCATGAAAAGGGGTGTTCACTGGCATCAGGAGCATAGCGACGTGATTCAAAAAATTCTTCGCAAGGGTCGCAAGGGATCAACTATCATCTACATCCCCGGCAATCACGACGAGCGAATAACCGACTTCACCGGCGACTACGCCAATGTACATATCCAGCCGCGCGCGATCCATACAACCCGGGATGGACGCCGTCTGCTAGTGGTGCATGGTCACGAACTCGATACCGTAGTCCAGAACATGGGGTGGCTCGCCCATGCCGGGGATATCGGTTACCAACTGCTGCTGCACCTCAACACTCCCGTGAATTTCTGCCGACGACTCCTTGGCTGCGGACACTGGTCGCTTAGCGCCTATGTGAAAAGCAGCGTGAAGAATGTCGTGAACTTCATCGGCAGTTTTGAGGAGTCCATGATTCGCTTCGCCTCCGATGAGGGGGCTCAAGGCATCATCTGCGGTCACATCCATACTGCTTCCATTCGCAGGATCAAAGGATTTGATTACTACAATACAGGTGATTGGGTGGAGAGCCGCACCGCCCTAGTCGAGGAGCCGGACGGATCGCTGAAACTGCTCCAGTTCACACCCTCCGGCGATATAATGCGAACGCTCGCCACCTCTGGAAGTTTTGCCAAGGATGAAAGCATGAGCCCGTCACCGCCGTCCAGAAATGTTCCGGTCGAGGCCATTGCAGTGTGATGACCGGTTGGATCAAGTCTTGAGGGACTAAATAAACTGGCGTGTGCAGCCATGTAGCCTTATTGAAAAGGGCTGCTCGATGACCATCTGCCTGCTCAAGTCCAAGATCCATCGCGCCGTTGTGACCGGCGCTTCGGTGGATTACGAAGGAAGCCTCACCATTGCCTCAGACCTTGCCGAGAGGGTGGGGCTCCTCCCCTACGAAAAAATTCTCATCGGAAACATGGGAAACGGCGAGCGCTTCGAAACCTATGTCATCTATGGTCCACATGGTTCGGGTGTTATTGAACTCAACGGGGCCACGGCCCATCTTGGAAAAATAGGCGACCGACTCACAATAATGTGTNNTGAACAGAACGTCGTTTTGCGGGCTTAAATCCTCCTTGCCGGCGGAGTTGTGACACCGGCCTTTGCCTGATAACCGGAGTGGATGCACCCTTCGCTTCGCGATCCAACTCTGCTGAAATCTCAGGTCTATGCTTCGGGGCGCTGGAGCAACGCGGTAGATGGAGTGACTCTCGCTATCTATGATCCCGCCGACAGGCAACTCGTCGGAACAGTGCCCTCCCTCTCCGCCAGAGAAACAGCCGACGCAATCTCGGCCGCCCAAAAGGCGATGGATTCCTGGAAGAAAGAACCTGCTTCTGTCCGAGCGGGATTGCTCCGTGGCTGGTTTTCACTAATCCAAGAATATGTGGATGACCTAGCCGCCATCCTGACCGCCGAGCAGGGAAAGCCACTTGCTGAAGCCCGGGGCGAGATACTCTACGCGGCCTCCTTCATCGACTGGTTTGCCGGGGAAGCAGAGCGCATAGAAGGTGAGATCATCCCGGCCCCTCACGGGGGCCAGCGCCTGCTCGTGCTCAAACAGCCCGTCGGTCTATGCGCCGCCATCACCCCTTGGAATTTTCCTTCCGCCATGGTGGCGCGCAAAGTGGCACCGGCTCTGGCCGCCGCTTGTGCAATCCTAGTCAAACCTGCCTCACAGACCCCCTTCTCCGCCCTTGCCTTGGCCGAGCTAGCGCTGCGGGCGGGCTTTCCGGCGGGGCTTTTTTCGGTACTCACCGGCAAATCCTCCGTGATCGGCCCCGTCCTGACCGGAAGTCCGCTGATCCGAAAACTCAGCTTCACCGGATCGACTGAAGTGGGAAAAGAACTCATCCGAGCCTGCGCCTCCACGGTCAAACGAGTCAGCATGGAGCTAGGTGGCAATGCCCTTNNCGGCCAGACCTGTGTCTGCGCCAATCGCATCCTTCTTCACCAAAGTATTGCTGAGCGTTTCACGAGCCTGCTAAGCGAGGCCATTCAGAAACTGTGTGTTGGCCCTGGCACTCAACAGGGAGTCACCCAAGGGCCACTCATCGATGAGGCTGCCATCACGAATGTGGAACTTCTGTTGGCCGATGCCACCGCCCAAGGGGCCACGGTGATTGCAGGAGGAAATCGGCATTCCCTCGGTGGAACTTTTTTTATGCCGACCATCCTCTCCGGTTGCACGCCCAGTATGGCGATCGCAAGGGAAGAGATCTTTGGTCCGGTTGCCCCGATCTTTATTTTCAATTCGGATGAGGAAGCTATGTCTCTGGCAAACGCAACGGAATCCGGTCTCGCAGCTTATTTCTACAGTCGTGATATCGCGCGCATCTGGCGTGTGGCCGAGGCACTAGAGTGCGGCATGGTTGGAGTGAACACTGGGCTGCTTTCAAACGCAGCTGCTCCGTTCGGTGGCATCAAGGAATCCGGCTATGGGCGCGAGGGGTCGCGGCATGGCATTGATGACTATCTTGCACTGAAATACATCTGCCTAGGAGGGATCGGGTAGGCGGTGATCGCCTCGGCATCGGTATATCAATGCTTCGAGAAATGTGCCCCCAGACCAGTCATCATGGCGAACAGAAGTGTCCAAGGAAGGATGCCCAGCGAAATCGCCATCTGGATTCTGAGAGGACGCTCCCCAAGAACTAGCGCCACCGCTGCCGTGGCCTGCGGTCCGATTGTCACCGGGGCGATCAGCCCAAGTCCCCAGAGCCCGAACCGAGCCCAGATCCGCCAGAAGAGCTTTTTCGCATCGGGTTGTGGATCGATTTTAAGCTTTGAGAGAACCCACGATCGCAATGGTGCACCGGCCAGCAGCACCACCGTCCCGCCGAATGAATATCCCAACCACGCCGCCATCGCTGCGGCCCAGACGGGTGCATGGACAGCGACCCCGGCCGGAATGGCGCTTATAAAATAACAAAAACCAAGTCCGAACGAAGTCAGCAGCCCCGCAAACACTTTGTCTACTTCAGGTGCTCTCTCTTCAAAATTGCCAATTGATCAGGGCTCTCGCCAAGCCAGTCGATCTTTCCATCGTCGATGCTGTAGATGGCACCGACAATCTTGAGCTTGCCGGCGGCTACCTGAGCTGAAATCACGGGACTCTTAAGAAGGTGATTGATCTCCCCCATGACTTGCTCCCTCGTCGCTTCGGCGAGCAGGGTTGCGGCATCCGCATTGGGAAACTTTGCTTTAGCCCGTTTCACTGCCGGCAGTATCTGATCCATCAACTTTGGCAGAACTCCGGGAAGCGGCTTCCCTGCGATCGCGGCCTTCATCGCACCGCAATTCTTATGACCCATCACCACGACAAGAGGCGCTCCCAAGACAGCGGTTCCATATTCCAGACTCGCCTCATCGTTTACGCCGGAAGCCACTCCCGCCACGCGGCAGACAAAGAGTTCTCCAATTCCGAGATCAAAGATAGCCTCCGGCGGAGTTCGGCTGTCCGCACAGGCAAAAACACAGGCAATCGGATATTGATTGGACGCCGTCTCCGCCACACGGCTGAAGGCATCGAGATGGGAAACCGTATTTCCGGAGAGAAAACGGCCGTTCCCCTCTTTCAGAGCGGTCAACGCCGCATCGGGACTCTCGCGGCGCGGATCCTCAGGGGCCGTACCAAGCTCTGCTGCCCGGAGGTGAATAATCGCTCCACTACAGACTAAAAAGGAGACAAGTAACGCAAGGCAAAGAGGACGGAGGGAGGAGCTAAACGTGTTCATGAGGAGAATGGTTCCACTCCCAATAGCACTCTTACAGAAGGTTGGCGAGCCTGAGAGTAGTCTACTCCTTCTCACAGAAGAAGCAGTGCAGGAGATTCCAGCAGCTTGCGCAGTGCCCCCATATACTCCGCCGCCACCGCTCCATCCACCACCCGGTGATCTCCACTGAGCGTAATGGTGATGCGCTGGCCGACTTCGATTTCGTCGCGTTCATTAACGACCGGTTTTTTCACGATGGCCCCTACAGCAAGGATGGCTGCCTGTGGAGGATTCACGATGGCGTAAAACTGCTCGATGCCATAGGCGCCAAGATTGGATACGGTGATCGTGCCTCCTGCATATTCTTCGGGCTTAAGCTTTTTGTCGCGGGCACGGGAAGCTAGATCCTTCACCGTAGTGCTGATTTGCTGGAGCGAGAGCGTCTGCGCATCGCGGAGTACCGGGGTCACAAGCCCGTCCTCGACAGCGATTGCGACCGACACATTCACGCTGCCGTATTGGACAATGCTGTCTCCGGCAAAGGCGGCATTGATCTTGGGCTTCACCACAGCCGCACGAGCCACTGCGGCAAGGACTATGTCATTGAAGGTGATCTTGCTTTCGGCGGCGGTGTTGAGTTCCTTGCGGAAGGCAACCATCGGTGCGGCGTTGAGCTCAACGGAGAGATAGAAGTGCGGGATCTGGGTCTTGCTGGCAAGGAGGCGTTCGGCAATGATGCGGCGCATTCCGCTGAGCGGCTGCTTTGTCTCGGGCATCCCTGCGATCGGAGTCGGCAGGATTGCAGCCACCGATGAGGTGACCACGGAGCCGCCGTTTGTTCCTGTCCCCAAGGGAGCATTCTCGACATCATAGGCAATGATGCGGCCACCGGGGCCGGTTCCCTTGAGAGTCTCAAGGCGGACGCCCCGGGCGGCGGCAATCTTACGGGCGAGCGGCGAGGATTTCACCCGGATTCCCGGAGTCGCGGGAGGAAAGCCAGCCACCCCGTTGCGAGCCGCAGCAGCGGCGCGGGCCCGTGGGGTCAATGGGGTCATCGAACGGCCAGCCGAAACAGCGGTTCGCGTAGTCGGAACCTCCTCGACCGGGGCGGCTGATGCCGCCTTGGGCTTGTCACCGGCTTTTTCCCCTTCCGCAAGGACGAGGGCGATCGGCGCACCAACGAGAACCTTACCTCCCTCTTCAACAAAGATATCGGCGAGAATACCCTCCTTGAAAGCCTCCATTTCCATGGTGGCCTTGTCGGTCTCAACCTCGGCCAAGATGTCACCCACCTCCACCGTGTCACCTTTCTTCTTGTGCCATTTGAGAAGGGTGCCCTCCGTCATGGTGTCGCTCAGTTTGGGCATCGTGATTTCTGGCATAAGCGTGGTGCGTTGGAAGGTGAAAAGTGTCTGTTAAAAACTGGCGAGCACCCTGGCGACGATTGCCTGGGCATCTGGTAGCTGGAGCTTCTCCAACGGCATGCTGTAGATGGCTGGAGCGTCAAGAGCGGTGACGCGGAGGACAGGGGCGTCCAGATCATCAAAGGCATGTTCGGCAAGGAGGGCTGCAATCTGGGCGCTAACGCCGCAGAAGGGCTTGTTTTCATCGACAAGAACGGCGCGGTGGGTCTTGGCTACGGAATTGAGAATGGTCTCCTCGTCAAGGGGGCGGATGGAGCGTAGATCGACAACCTCGGCCTCGATGCCATGCTGGGCTGCAAGGATCTCGGCGGCCGCCAGCGAGGTCAGGACGGCTCGGCCATGCGCGATGAGGGAGACATCGAGTCCCTCGCGTTTCACTTCGGCAACGCCGAGGGGAACTGTGTAGGAGCCTTCGGGAACCTCGCCGAGATTTCCATAAAGGATGGTATTTTCCATAAAGCAGACGGTATCGTTGTCGCGGATGGAGGAGATCATGAGCCCCTTGGCATCATACGGAGTGGCAGGACAGACGACCTTGAGGCCCGGGGTGTTGGCCAGAAAATTCTCCGGCGTGTGGGAATGAGTCGCTCCTACATTTGTGCCCCCATTGGCGGGGCCTCGGACGACCATTGGGATATTGATCAGGCCCCCTGACATGTATCGGACACAGCCCGCATTGTTGATGATCTGATCAAACCCAACATAGGCGAAACTCCAGAACATCAGCTCCACCACTGGACGTAATCCCATCATGGCAGCCCCAACGCCGAGGCCAAGAAATGCAGCCTCACTGATCGGGGTGTCGATCACACGCTTGGAGCCAAAGCGCTCCCAAAGCCCCTCGGTGACTTTGTAGGCTCCATTGTACTGGGCAACCTCTTCTCCCATCAGAAAGACATTCTCGTCGCGGGTGAGTTCTTCGGCGAAAGCTTCGTTTAGAGCCTGGCGGTAGGTGATGACGGGCACGGCTAAGAAAGATGATGGATGATGGATGATGGATGAAACCTGCGACTGGCAGAGGCACTTTGGACGGAAGTCATTACAAAAATGTCTTCCCCCTTCGAGATTCTGCACAGCGCCGCTGGGGTAAGCGGCACGGGCGCGACCGAATTCAATTTAAAAATGGATCTGGTCTTCATTCGCTGAAGAAATGACGTCCGGTCTGTCCGGCCTCGGTCTTGTGGTCTACCTCGTAGTAGACATCCTCGAATATGGTTTCTTCACCGGGCCAGGGACTCGTCAGCCCAAACTCCACGGCTGCTGTAACCTCAGTCTTCACCTCGGTATCGATTTTCTTAACAGCCTCTTCCGTGAGCACCTGCTCTTTGATAAGCTGTTTTTCCCATAGAGTAATGGGATCGTACTCCTTCTTGTATTTTTCGATCTCCATGGGAGAGCGGTATTTCTTGGCATTAGCATCCGCAACGGAGTGGCCGTAGTAGCGGTAGGTTGCGACTTCCAGAACAGTTGGCTTGGAGAGCGTGCGGGCTTTTTCCATTGCAGCACCGAGCCCCGCGCGCAACTCATAGAGTTCGAATCCGCCGCAAAGCGCCCAGTCCACATCAAAGCCCTCGGCACGCGAAGCTAGTGAGTGCTTGATCGCCGAGGAACGCTCCAAGCTCGTTCCCATGGAGTAGCCGTTGTTCTCAATCACATAAACTATCGGAAGTTCAAAAAGGGCCGCCATATTGAGGCATTCACTGAAGACTCCTTGATTCACTGCACCATCCCCAAGAAAGCAGACGGCGCATCCATGGATCCCCTTGTATTTCAGAGCGAAGGCAAGTCCGAGCCCGAGCGGCGTCTGTCCAGCAACGATCCCGTGACCACCCCAGTAATGTTTGTCGGGTGCGAAGAAGTGCATCGACCCACCCTTTCCTCTGGAACACCCGGTTGCTTTACCGAAAAGTTCTGCCATGCATTCGTTCATCCCCATGCCGACCGCCAGCGCATGTCCATGGTCACGGTAGGCGGTGATGATCTCGTCGTTCCCGTTCATGAGAGAAGCGGTGCCGACGGCCACCGACTCCTGTCCGATGTAGAGATGAAGAAACCCCCCCATCTTTTCCTGCTGATAATAATCAAGAGCCTGCTGTTCAAAGCGTCGGATGCGGAGCATCTGACGGTAAAAGCCGATCTTCTCTTCCGGGGTCAACCCAGCATTAATAGGATCCTTGGCATAATCACTCCTGCCGGAGTCTGCTGGGGAGACCTCCGGTCGTTCGGAGGCAGATTCGGTGGAGGCTGCTTTGGGCTTGGTGGAAAGGGTAGTAGATCGAGCCATGGGCCANNGAAGTCTGAACTATCCAGAAATTAGGCGGTCTCGTGAAGGGGAAAGTGATGGAGGGACAAGAGAAAGTGAGAAGAAGGACGGGGGCCCTGTGACAGGGCACCACCTCCAGTCATTTTCCAACCCTGCACTCCATCCTTTTCAAATATTCCAACTTTCAGGATAGAGAGGACGGAACAGCCTTTTTTCTGACGCCGCCGACAGCATCAGCTTCGAGAAGAGCTTTCACAGCCTCCTCAATCTCGGAATAGAGAGCGCTGTCGGCCTTCAGAAGCTCCTTGGCCGCATCACGTCCTTGGGCAATCTGATTCCCCTTATAACTCATCCAAGAGCCGCGTTTTTCAATAATGTTCTTCTCCAGTGCAAGATCAAGCAGCGATCCGGTCGATGAGATTCCCTCGTGNNGTCTCGGGATTGCCGAACATGACTCCGATCTTTTCCCTGATCTGGTTGGTGAATACGACGATCGTGCGCGCCTTTGAAATCAGCGCCGTCAGTTTCCTCATCGCCGCACTCATCAGTCGAGCTTGGGCTCCGACGGTGGAATCACCGATCTCGCCCTCTAGCTCCTGCTTGGTCACCAAGGCAGCCACAGAATCAAGCACGATCACATCCAGCGCATTAGATCGCACAAGTGTCTCGACGATCCGAAGCGCTTCCTCGCCGGAACTCGGCTGGGAGACAAGAAGCTCATCGAGATTTACCCCGAGTTTTTTTGCGTATTGTGGATCAAGAGCATGCTCGACATCGACGAANNCACTCCACATCCATCTTCTGGCTATCGCCGAGTCGCATGATGGCTCCGTCGCCATAGTCCTTGGCGATCTCCTGAATCGCCAGATCGAGGCTCTTAGCGCGTGCGGCAGAAGCCTTGTCGGCGGCTGTAGATTTCTCTGCGGGGGGTGCGTCGTCTTTCGGCATGTGTCGTGGAATGGGAATGATGGGTCGGTTAAGTCTCCACCGTAGCCCTCCCGTGCTCCGGAGCAACCGGAAAACGGTGGCTTGCCTTTCCGGGGGGCGTTTCTACCTTG
>PLEU01000171.1 GCA_003136515.1 Spartobacteria bacterium | reverse complement strand
GCTGCGGAGAAGCCGATGTCTCCTGTGCAGAGTTCTAGGACGCGGTAGGGAAGTTGGAGGAGTTGGAGTACCTTCTCGGCATCGGAGGTGAGGGACTCCAGCTCGGTGGCGGCCTGGTCCGGGGTTGTGATTTTCACCAGCTCCACTTTGTCAAACTGGTGCATCCTGATCATCCCGCGTGACTCTCTCCCTGCTGCTCCGGCTTCGCGGCGGAAGCAGGGGGTGCATGCAGTCAGCTTGATAGGGAGTTGGGACTCTGAAAGAATCTCCTCACGATAGATATTGGTCAGTGAAACTTCTGCTGTCGGTGTCAGGAAGGAAACTCCTTCGTCAAAGCCATACATATCGTCTTCAAACTTGGGCAACTGTCCTGTGCCCTCCATGCAGTCTCGCTTCACTAGGACAGGTGGAGCGATCTCCGTATAGCCGTGGGAATTAGTCTGAAGATCTAAGAGGAAATTGATTAGCGCTCGTTCCAGGCGCGCTCCCGTTCCGGTGAATAGAACGTATCCACTGCCGCTGATCTTCGCTGCACGCTCTAGGTCGAAGAGCCCCAAGCGTTCGCCGATGGAGACGTGATCCTCGGTTGTTTTTGTCGAAGGTTCTCCCCAATGCCGGATCGCCAGATTGGCGGATGCATCACTTCCCTCGGGAAGTCCTGGAGCAGGAAGATTCGGCACCCGAAGGAGAAGATCGCGTTGTTCGCTATCGAGCACGGCAGCAGTATGGCCAAGCTCCTCCATCTCGGTGGCAAAGGCTTTTACCTGAGTTTCCAAAGCAGTCGAATCCCCTCCGGATTTTTTGATGTTTCCGATCTCCTTGCTCAGGCGGTTGCGTTCCGCCCTGAGCTGCTGGACACGAGTTTCGCTTTCCCGGCGACGGGCATCAATGGCTAGGATCTGATCGACCAAATCGGCAAAGTGGGAGGAACGGGTGGCAAGCCGTGTCTTGACGGCGGAGGAATCTTCCCGGAGGAGTCGGATATCGAGCATGAGTGTACCCTAAGGGATGAAGCAATAAGGATGAAGGATGAAAATGAAAACGGCGTGGGTCAGGAACCTATAGAGATTCTTGTTTTCAATGTAGTTTTCCTTCCCGGTGTTGTCAGAAAGCAAGGAGCGGATTAGAAATGATTATCTATGCCAGCCCAGTTCCGCGATTATTACGAGACCCTTGGTATCTCCAAGAGTGCCACAGCAGACGAGATCAAGAGTTCCTTTCGCAAGCTTGCCCGGAAGCATCATCCTGATATGGCAAAAGATAAGAAGGTCGCTGAGGAGAAGTTCAAGGAAATCAATGAGGCCTACGAGGTGCTAAGTGATCCGGAGAAGCGCAAGAAATACGACGAGTATGGGTCCAATTGGGAACATGCAGGACAAGGGTTCCCTCCCAATGCAGGAGGAGGGGGACGTGCTGGTTACGGCGGCGGTGGCTTTGGGGGTGGATCGCCTTTCGGAAACGGGGGTGCTGGAGATGGGGGTGAATTTCATTTTGGCGGCACCGGAATCAGCGATTTCTTTGAGCAGTTTTTCGGAACCCGTCGCGGTCGTGGATATGTGGGAGGGGTCGATTTTGAAGAAACACCACAGAAGGGACGCGATGTAGAAGCCGATATTCTAGTGACACTGGAGGAGGCCCTGAACGGAGCTACGCGCCAGATTTCCTTCCGTAAAGGGAGTGCACCCGAGGTGCAGACCTACACAGTGAAAATCCCCAAAGGGGTGAGTGAAGGCCAGCGGATCCGACTTGCAGGGCAGGGTGGAGCAGGGGGTGCTCATGGAGAAGCGGGGGATCTTTATCTTCGGGTGAAGTTGCAGCAGCACCCGGACTTTCGCTTTGTGGGATCGGATATCTATCACGAAGCCGAGGTGGCCCCATGGCAGGCCGTGCTAGGCGGAGAACTGACCATTCCCACCCCTGATGGCCGCGCAAAAATTAAAATTCCCGCAGGCACTCAGAACGGACGTAAATTTCGAATTCCTGGAAGAGGCCTTCCGGGAAAAGGTGGGGAGCGGGGTGATTTCTACGCCATTGTGGAAATTTCCATTCCCGAATCAGTGACTCCAGAACAGAAAGCACTTTGGGAAAAGCTTGCTGCCTTGGGTTGAAAGCCGGATTAGGGATTTGGTCAGAAAGGAATCTGAAAAGCGGAAGTGAGGATTCAAAAAGGCTTTCTTCTCAGAGTGGCAGTTGGGCCGTGACAGGAGCCTTCTCTGTTGCAGGCTTGTTTTTCTCCTCTTCGGTCATCGATGGAGCCCGCTGAACAGGCGGTGCAGGGCGATCCCAGAAATAACGGCGGAGTAGCACCTTCATGGTGGCGGTGAGTGGAACGGCAAGCAGTGCACCCAAGAGACCTCCGAGGATGATGGTCCAGGCAAAGACGGAGATGATGACGGTCATGGGATGAAGCCCCACGGAGTTTCCAATGACCTTCGGCGAGATCAGGATGCCGTCAAGTGTATGCGCTACCAGGAAAATAATTATTACCAGGAAGGGATGCCACAGGTCGCCATACTGAGCCAGCGCGATCAGGATGGCGGGGATGATGCAGAGCACCATGCCGAGATACGGGATGAGGCAGAGAACGCCGACCATAAGGCCGATCAGGAAAGCAAAGTCGAGCCGCAGGATCGTGAAAAGAAGGGTGCCAACAATGGCACCGTCAATCAGACTGACCATGAGTTGCCCGCGAAAAAAGTGGATCAAATAGTCGTTGATTTCGTTGAACAAGGAAACGATCTCAACCTTCAACGGAGAGGCTCTCATCGGGAGATATCTGCTCCAGTCGGAGGCAATCTTGGGAGATTCGATCAAGAAGAAAAAGAGAAAGACGGGAACAAGGATCAGGCTGAGCAGAAATCCGAGGATTCCGAATACCCCACCTATGCTGCTTTGCAAAAATGAGCCGGTGGCCGAGGCGATCGTCGGGAGTTTTCCCTGCACCCAGGTAAGTCCCTGTTCGGCAAGCTCAAAGCCATACATCTTGATACTGTCCGGAGAAAGGTCGCTCAAGGGAGAATTGGGGCGCGGAGAGCTGGCCTTCAGGTCGCTAAGTTTCTGCAATTCCACGGCTGATTCCTTGGCGAGGGTCGCGATGCCCTGACTGTAGGCGGGGATACGATCCGCAAATATTTTCCCCTGATGTTCCAGCGCTGGGGAAACCGTGAGGGCGATCAGGGTGATGGCGCCCGAGAACAGGAGAAAGACCATGACCACCGCCCATGTCCTCGGGAGTTTCCATCGGGATAGTAGGCTGACAAGTGGCGTGAGGAGGTAGGCGAGCACGGCGGCGATCGCAATGGGAGTTAGTACTGTCTTGAGGTAAACGCAGAGCCAGACCACACACCACCCCACAGTGCCTACTGCTGAGACGACGGCTATTGCTGCCACAGAAGTCAGTCCTGCCCAGCAGATTTTCTTTTGAAAAGGGGTGGGAGAAGCTGGATCGGCCATCGGGTTATCCTTGGAACTACTATCTTTCCTCATGCTTGTCCAACCTGCTCCCGTTCTTGTCCCCAACCAGTGCTGTTCTTTCCTCTGTGATAATCCCATCCATCAGGATATCCGAATTGCTCCGTGGCACCATGGGGACTATCTGGTGCTCCCAGCAAAGCCCTATTTTTACCCCTTTGAAGCCGGGGTGGCCGAGCAAGCGATCATAATATCCACGGCCTCTTCCGAGTCTTCCTCCTTCTAGGTCAAAGGCGAGGCCTGGGATGAGGGCAAGATCGATTTCATCGGGAGAGACTTTTTTCCAAGTTTCAGGGTCTGGCTCTTGTAATCCATACGGACCGTTGACCCAGCGACTTCCCTCCGCTTGCCTGTAGAGTCCCAGACACGCCCCCTCGATTTTTGGAAATATGATAAAGCGCGATTCATTATGCCTGGAAAGTACGGTCGTATCGGGCTCGCCAGGAAGCGGTGCGTAGAGAAGTGCGCTGGCGGCCTGTTTCCAGGAGTCGTGTTCTAGGACTCTGCGGAGATGTTCGCCAGAACCCTGAGGTTCATGCTGACGGATTTGTACCCGCATCCGCAGTCGAAGCCTTTGCTTTTCGCCATCAATCATGCACGGTAATCATTCAGCGCAGAATTCATCATGGTCAAAAAACTTCTTTCAGAAGAATTAAAAAAACGCAGGGCCAGACGGCCGTTGCCCGAAAATCATGTCACCATGAAACCGGCGGAAGGGTGGCACAAACGCAACTTTCTCACAGAAGTCATCATACCATCATTTTTTTCCCCGAGGGGGGAAAGCGATTCCTCTCCAAGCCTTCCAGATCTGAAAGAGGGTCAGATCGGGATCACTTGGATCGGTCACGCTTCCTTTCTGATTCAGACTCGTGAGCACGCGGTGTTGATCGATCCTAACTGGGCCCGCTGGCTCAAGGTAATCAAGCGTCTTCGCGAGCCCGGCCTGACCCCAAAGGATCTCCCCTCCATCGATCTGGTGCTGGTGACCCATGCCCATTTTGATCATTTGGACAAGAAGTCCCTCCGGGCGGTGGCGGCGGACCAGCCTGTCGTCGTGCCCGAGCATGTCGGAAGTCTGGTGCATGGTCTTGGATTCAACCGTGTCCAGGAACTCGGACGATGGGAGTCCATGCAACTTGGTTCTCTCAAGATTACTCTCACCCCGGCCTATCACTGGGGGGCTAGGATGCTACATGACCAGCATCGCGGTTTCGGAGGCTTCCTGATCGAGTATGCTGGACGCACGGTGTTTCATTGCGGAGACAGTGCTTGGTTCGATGGATTTGCTGAGATCGGCGAACGGTGTAAAATCGACATTGCCCTCTTGCCGATCGGGGCCTATGACGCTCCGNNGAGCGGTCGCGATGTGCACATGAATCCCGAGGAAGCGCTCCGAGCTTTTCAAGTCCTTGGCGCGGGACTCATGATCCCGATGCATTATGGGACGTTCCGGCTGGGCTTCGAGCCTATGGACGAACCCCCCGACCGTCTGCTAGGTCATGCCCGTTCCTTGGGTCTGGACAGCAGGATACGGATCCTGCGCGAAGGGGTTTCGGCGGTCTTTTGACCCCTCAAGCAGTCGGATGAAATGGGCGAATGGGTGCGGTGATCCTACTTCGAGAGCACTTTGTTCCAGGCTGCAATCTGTGATGACTGTGAAGCGAAGAGCGCTTCGGGGGAGTCGATGATCTCAACAGTCTTGATTGTGTCACCCTTCACGATGGCATTNNAAGAACTGGCTGCCGTTAGTGTTCGGACCAGCATTCGCCATGGAGAGGATGCCGGGTCGGTCATGCTTGAGTCCCGGCGCGAACTCGTCGGCGAATTTGTAGCCCGGGCCGCCCATGCCTGTTCCGGTGGGATCGCCTCCTTGGATCATGAAATCAGGGATCACGCGGTGAAATGTGAGGCCGTTATAGAAGCCTCGTTGCGAAAGATTGAGGAAGTTGGCAGCGGTGAGCGGTGCCTTGCTGGCGAAGATGGTGGCATGTATATCCCCCTTTGAGGNNCCGTTTGCCATGGAGAGAGTTGCTGAGATTGCAAAAAGGGTCTTTTTCATTGGAGCGCTATTGGGTAGCAGGGAGCTGTGCCAAAGAAAGCCAAATCAATCAAATTACAAAAATCCGATTCTGCCCTACCCGGGGTTTCTTTGTCGCCCGTGAACAATAAGGCTGATCTTCTCCGCGTCGGTCTCCTCCAGATGCGCTGCACCAGCTCCTCGACAGATAATCTACGAACGGCGATCCGGCTCATTCGGGAGGCNNGCGAGTATTTCTGTCAGAGCGAGAACCACAACTATTTTAAGCTGGCCGAGCCGGTCCCCGGTCCGTCGACCGAGGCGCTGGGAAAGCTGGCCAAGGAACTGGGTGTGGTAGTCGTAGCCTCCCTTTTCGAACGCCGTGCTCCTGGCCTCTATCATAACACGGCTGCATTGCTTGAATCAGACGGAACTTACCTTGGAAAATACCGGAAAATGCACATTCCTGATGACCCCCTCTTTTATGAGAAATTTTACTTCACTCCCGGTGATCTCGGGTTCCGAACATGGCAGACCAGCGCAGGGAATTTGGGGGTGCTGATCTGCTGGGATCAGTG
>PLEU01000132.1:24945-25348 GCA_003136515.1 Spartobacteria bacterium | reverse complement strand
GACAGAGATCCCGCCCGCTGATCTACGCGCGTCAATTATCGCTAGGAAATCATCTCTTCCCGAGGCAAGCCCCGGAAAGAAACCTCTATCCCTCTTCTGGTGGGTTGCCATGACCGCCTCCATTATGCTCTTGGGAGGCATAGCCATGTTCCTAGCCGGACCAAATCTTCCTAGTCAGGGGGATGAGGGAAATCCCACTATGACCGTGGCCAGCTTCACTCGGCAGGCGCTCGACATTAAGGAGCAGGGCAGGATCAGCCTCGGGATGCAGAGCACCGATCCCGCGCAACTCCGCACATGGCTTGCAGAGCGTGGGGCTCCAGCTGGGTTTGTTATCCCACCAGGTCTCAAGGGAATCCCATCACTCGGCTGTCAGAGCTACACAATGGGTGCCACGAAGGCA
>PLEU01000132.1:24652-24894 GCA_003136515.1 Spartobacteria bacterium | reverse complement strand
AATGTGCAGGAGAAGCCGGCCGCTTGGACGGAGCGGCGTCCGAAGATTGCTAAGGGTTGGTTGGTACCTTTTGCATGGCTGGAGCACAAAATGGACTGGATGGCTTACTTGTTGGCTCATTGGAGCTTACTGAAGGTGCTCGGCTATCTGGAAAGTTTCGGCGTCCTGATCGCCGTGATTTTTTATTTCTCTGAATCGGGAGACCGGCTGAAACAGAAACACTACCAGGCCTGGCAGGTGAT
>PLEU01000132.1:13129-24643 GCA_003136515.1 Spartobacteria bacterium | reverse complement strand
CCGATTTTGAAGGAGCTGATGCCCGGAAGGCACAAATGGCTGGTGCTTCCATTGACGATGCATCTCTACAGAACGCAAATTTTAGGGATGCCAATCTGCAAGGATCTTCACTTCAAGGGAGTCGGCTCGATGATGCGGATCTGTCGGGAGCAAATTTCGAGAGCGCCGATCTGTCGGGAGTAAGTCTGGAGAATTCGGACTTAAGAAATGTGGATCTGAAGGGAGTCAAATGGACTGACCTAAAGACTATCCAAGGGGCCGAGATCTGCGGAGTGAAAAACCCTCCTCCAGGCTTTCTTGATTGGGCACTTGCCCATGGAGCCTTCAAAACGGATCAGTGACTCTTCTTCTTAATGGGGGGCCTCGGATCCATGACTTCTATAAGTTGCTGATCGCCATAAAAAACAACTTTAGAACCCCCTGTTAAGAGTTTTTTAAAAAAACAGGGAATAAATTTCTCCACGATTACTCATATCACTACGGATGGGATCTCCAGACGGAACCCAGAAGTACACACACAACCCAAACAAAGGAAACAGACATGAAATCAACAGCACTCCTCGCCGGCGCCGCAATCGCCGGTCTTCTCAGCGGATCGCTCGTCACCTCGGTGCGCGCCGAGGGAACCATCGCAACGCAGATCCTCAAGTCAACCGGGCCCGGCACGGCACTTCAGTCCGTAGCCGACAACGACACCAACTCCTGTAAGGGTAAAAATACCTGCAAGGGCAAGGGCGGTTGCAAGACAAGTGACAATGGCTGCAAGGGCAAGAACTCCTGCAAAGGCAAGGGCGGTTGCGCCACGGACGGCAGCAAGAGCTAAGAAACCCACCGCAAGAGACACGGGAGTTGCTGGATTCCAAAATTCCAGCACTCCCCTCTCCCTATTTAAGTTGATCTCATCCCTCTAAACGCCCCAATCATTCCTGATCATGCCAGCCAACTCGTTCAACGGATTCACGGATTACGGGATCGGAATCGGGCTGCGTGTTCCCCACTACCGGCATATTCTCTCGGAGAAACCGGTCGTCGATTGGTTCGAAATCATCTCCGAGAACTTCATGGTAGAAGGGGGGCGTCCCCTAGAGGTGCTTGATGAGATTTTGGAGCAATACCGCGTCGTGCAGCATGGCGTGGCCATGTATTTCGGATCGGCAGACCGGCTGAATAAAGAGCATCTCAAGCGCCTTAAAAGGCTTGTGAAGCGGACTAAGACGCCGTGGCTTTCCGACCATCTTTGCTGGGGGAGTGTTGATGGACGTTACACCCACGACCTTCTCCCAATGCCATACACCTTTGCTGCAGCAAAGGTCACCGCCGAGCGTATCCGCCAAGCACGCGATTATCTTGAAGTGCCGGTCTGCGTGGAGAATGTCAGCAGCTACGCCGAGTATCACGCTTCGGAAATGACTGAATGGGAATTCCTATGCGAGGTCGTGGAGCACGCGGACTGCGGCATTCTGCTGGATGTGAACAATATCTATGTCTCTTCCCAGAACCACGGATTCAATCCCTATGACTATCTCGACAACATCCCCCATCATCGAGTCGGCCAGATTCACATCGCAGGTCATTCCAAGTTCGAAAAATACATTCTCGATACCCACGATCACCCTGTGCTCGATCCGGTCTGGAAAATGTACGGCCATGCCCTGAAAAAGACCGGACCGACGGCAACGCTCCTCGAATGGGACGACAGCATCCCCTCCTTTGACGAAGTGCATCGGGAGGCGCTCAAGGCCACCACGTTCATTGAGGCCACCATCCCCACCAAGCCGAAGAAACCGAAGACTCCCGGCGCATGAACAAAGCTCTGCTATCCACAAACAGAGTTCAGTCAGAATCCGATCTGAGGGAGCTGCAACGCCAGATGACCGGGATGCTCTTCCGCCCACTCAACAGCGCCTGGAAAATGCAGCGCAAGACGGAGGGGGGAGAAAGCATTTCCGACCTTGCAGAGAGCTTCATCAAGCCGAATAACAGACTCACTTCCTTTGAGCGCCTGGAGATCTACAACCGCTGCTACTGGTTCCGCGTGCTCGATTCCCTCTACGATGACTTCCCCGGCTTGCTCGCCATTCTGGGGAACCGGAAGTTTCTCAAACTCGCCACCGCCTACCTGATCCAATATCCCTCCGAGTCCTTCACCCTCCGCAATCTCGGCAGCCGACTGGAGCAGTTCCTCACCGAAGAGCCAGACTGGATCGCTCCGCATAACGAAGTCGCCCTCGACATGCTCCGCTTCGAGTGGGCACAGATCGTGGCCTTTGACGGCCCCGCACGGAAACCGATCACTCCGCGGGAGCTTCAGAAACAGACACCGGCAACTCTGCGCCTCGGCCTTCAGCCTTACCTCTCCCTGCTCGCACTCGATCATGCCGTTGATCAGTACTTCATCGCTGTGAAAAATCAGGAGACCGACGGCCTGCGTAGCGAAGCGAGCAACACCAGCGATACGGCCCCCGATCAAAGCCGCCGCAAAAAACGCCTGCGCCTTCCCAAGCCCGAGAAGATCCATCTCGCCGTCCATCGGCATGACAACATGCTCTACACCAAGCGGCTGGAGCCGGCGGCCTTTGCCCTTCTCACCGCACTCCGCCAGGGAGCCACGCTTGAAGCGGCCTGTGAAACGGCCATCGCCGCTGATACTTCCAAGGTCCGGAAGGCAAAGGCTGGTCACGATTTTCCCCAACGGCTGACCGAGTGGTTTGCCGATTGGTCTTCCCTCGGCTGGTTCACACAACCTGATTCCAAAACAACACCATCAAAAACATCATTATGAAATCGCTCCTCTCAAAACTCCTCTCCCTCTACGACAAACTCGTCAGCCATCTCGGATGGCCGCAATCACTGCTGCTTTTCTTCCTCCGCTTTTTCTGGGGGCTTGATTTCATCCAGACCGGATACGGCAAGCTTCACAATCTGGAGAAAGTCACCGAGTTCTTCGCCTCCCTCGGCATTCCGGCTCCCGGTTTTAACGCAGCTCTGGTCGGCACCTTCGAGTTCGGCGGTGGCATTCTGCTTCTCATCGGACTCTTCTCACGTTTTGCGGCGGCTACCCTGACCACCACGCTCATCGTCGCCTACCTGACCTCAGATCTGGATGCAGTGAAGGCCCTTTTCACCTCCAACTACGATAAATTTTTCGCAGCCGATCCCTGGCCCTTCCTGCTCGTCTGCCTTCTGGTACTCTTCTTCGGCCCTGGCAAAGTCTCCCTTGATGCAGCCCTCAAGAAATGGGTGCGTCCGCGCCTTTCCTGATCGTGAGTACATCGTCCTCTCTCGACGCAAGGTTGAGAGGGCTTGCCCTCCTGGCTGCTCTGAGTGTCATCAGCCTCTCGAGAGTCCTCTCCTCCCCGTTGATCCTGGAGAGCGGTCAGGAAAAAATCTCTCTGCTTGAGCTCTATACCTCTGAGGGATGCAGCAGTTGTCCCCCAGCCGAATCTTGGCTCAGCGGACTGAAACAAAGCCCTTTTCTCTGGAAGCGGGTCGTGCCGGTCTCCTTCCATGTTGATTACTGGAATTCCCTCGGTTGGCCTGATCGCTATTCCTCGCCGGAATATACGACCCGCCAGCGCGCCTACCGCGACCTTTGGCAGAGCCAGGGTATCTACACTCCCGAGTTTGTTCTGAACGGGAGGGAATGGCATCCCGATGAAAGCTCGCTCTCCGCAGGGGCGATGCCTGTGGGCCGACTGCACGCAAGCATTGACGACGCTCACAAGATCACGATTAGCTTTGTGCCAAGCGGCAGGGCCTCCTCAGAAATCAAAGAACCGCTCATCGCGGAAGTCGCTCTTCTCGGAATGGGCATCCAGAGTAATGTGGCACGGGGGGAAAATGCGGGACACACACTGCAGCATGATTTTGTGGCACTCTCCCTTGTTGAAGCAGAATTGGCACCCGCTGCCTCAGGAGAATACCGGGGAACCCTCACCCTCCCACCACAGAATGCTCCCCTTGCTGATTTGGGAATCGCACTCTGGGTCAGATCACGGAATAATCCAACTCCCATCCAGGCTGTTGGCGGCTGGCTCAAATAATCATCCACACGCAGAGAGGAAGAGAGGAAGTCGAGAGAGAAATGCCGGGGCTCAAGCGATTTCCTGGAATAAATTACCGCAGAAGCACTCTTATCAGTATGAAGCAATTCTTTATCCCCTGCTCCGCTCTCCTCATGCTGCTGACTCTGGCCGGCTGCGACAGGAGCACTGCCAATCAGGCCTCTACCAATACTCCAGAGACAGAAACAACCCAGAAACCCATTACCATGTCTGACTTCAAGCCAATCCCGCCCGAAGAGCGCAAAGCCAAGCTCACCCCCATCCAGTACGAAGTGACCCAGCACGCTGCGACCGAACCGCCCTTTCGCAATGAATTCTGGGACAACAAGAAGCCCGGCATCTATGTCGATATCGTCTCAGGCAAGCCACTCTTCAGTTCACTCGACAAGTTTGACTCCGGCTGTGGCTGGCCCAGCTTCACGAAGCCTGTGAATGAGAAGGAGGTCGTTGAGAAAACGGATAGCTCCTTCGGTATGGATCGTACCGAGGTGCGCTCCGCAACAGCCGATTCCCATCTCGGCCATGTCTTTGACGACGGTCCCGGCCCCACACACCTGCGCTACTGTATTAACTCCGCCTCCCTCCGCTTCATCCCTGTGGATCAGATGGCGGCTGCCGGCTATGGCAATCTCCTGGCTCCCTTTGTCCAGGCGGGCCTGATCAAACCAACCCCCAAGACAGAAACGGCAATCGTGGCGGGAGGCTGCTTCTGGGGGATGCAGGAGATCATCCGCAAACTCCCTGGTGTCATTAGTTCTGAGGTCGGTTACACGGGGGGACATGTTCCGAACCCAACTTATGAAATGGTCTGCTCCCACACGACCGGTCATGCCGAGGCCGTCAAAGTGGTGCTAGATCCCTCCGTCATGAGCTACGAACAGTTCCTTCACTTCTTTTTTCGGATGCATGATCCGACAACTCTAAACCGTCAGGAAAATGACATCGGCGACCAGTATCGCTCAGCCATCTTTTATACCAGTGACGAGCAGAAAGCTGTTGCAGAGAAGGTCAAGGCCGAGGTGGACAAATCAGGCAAATGGGACAAGCCGATTGTGACCGAGATCACAAAAGCCACGACGTTCTACCCTGCCGAGGAATACCATCAGGATTATTTGGAGAAGAACCCCGGCGGTTACATGTGTCATTATCTCAGAAACTAGGGCAGGAGCTCTTGAACGGACGCAACTGTGGAATCTTGGAATTCGTCGCTACTCCAAGTCTTGGGAGCACAGTTTTGTGCACATGCTTTCCCCGAATGACATTGTCGGCACCCTAGGGTGTGGGCAAAGCAGTATCACTTCACAATGACGCTCAGGCGCCTTGACCACATGAAGAGATTTCACAATCCTCTCTATAAAAGTACCAACCATGGATCACTGCTCATTTCCCGGAATTACTTCTGGAAGTGATGTTACAGATGCAGGGACGAAATGGATCCACTGCCCGAGTTGCGAGTCTCTCTGCAGGGACAGACTGCTTTCAAAGCACATGGAGCTCCGTTGCCGGCGTTGTGGTGCTCGAGTTAAGGTTTCGCGGGGAACTTACTCTCTCCAACCGGCATTCGCTTTTTCCACCGCAGGTCTGTTTGCAGCGATTCTTGCCAATATTAACCCTATCATGACATTTGACGTGGTCGGCGATAGTCAGTCCGGTTGGATTATTACCGGTGTTGAAAAATTGTATGAACAGGGATACTGGCCGCTTGCCGCACTTGTTTTGTTTGCCTCCATAATGGCCCCAATCCTCTATTTGGCGGCCGTATGGTATGTATCCGCCGCATGCCTGCTAAAATTGCCATTGCCCATTAGCCGGAAAGCACTCCCGTGCATCGGAATACTCGAACCTTGGAACCTCGTCCCTGTCTATGCCATCGCAACAGTAGTCTCCGTAGTGAAACTCAAGATGCTAGGCGATGTACACTGGGAGTTGGGGGCTCGATGGGTGCTCGGCATGGCACTGTGCTCTCTTCTTGCTTCCCAGTCCTTCGATTATGAGATTGTCAGGGAAAAACTCCTAGCTCTCAGGAAGAGCTGATTCATATCCCAAATGCGCATTTCCGATACAACAAGAGTCGACATAGCAAGAGCTCTCGTAATTTCCGGGGCGATCCTTTATATCCCGTCTAATATCCTGCCAGTCATGACAATGAGTATCGTGGGGAATGTGGAACCGCTGACTGTGATCGGAGGGGTTCGGGAGCTTTATGATTCGGGCCTGCCCCTGATTGCGGGAGTTGTGTTTCTGGCGAGTATTGTGGTGCCCTTTCTTAAACTGATCTGCCTTGGATGGATCCTATGGATGCATGGCAAGCCCGCAGACATGCGAAGGCGCACAACCCTCCATCGAGTGGTCCACACTATCGGGAGCTGGTCTATGGTGGACATCTTTCTTCTCTCCGTTCTTGGAGCCGTTGGACAACTGGGTGCGCTAGCCTCGGTCGAGGCAAAGCCAGGGGCACTGTTTTTTGCTTCAGTTGTGCTTTGCAGTCTCTTTGCAGCGGAAATTTACAAACCCCGTCTTATCTGGCAAACAAGCCCCACACCCTCAGTATGAAAAGCACCGCAAGCGACACTGAAGATCACGGTGAAGTCGTGACCAGGAGGCGTGCACCGGTTTCCTGGGCGTGGCTCTTCCCGATTCTTGCAGCAATCGCAGCCGGATGGATGTTTTGGTCTGACTGGAAGTCCAATGGTCCTGAAATCGAAATTGAGTTCCGATCCGCGCCGGGAATGCATCCCGGAAAAACTGCTTTGATTTACCGGGGCGTGGTAGCCGGCACGGTGAGTGGTGTCCGTCTGGATGAATCACTTAGCAAGGTTGTGGTATCAGTTCGTCTCAAGTCATTTGCAGCGGATCTGGCCCGACAGGGGACGACATTTTGGATTGAACAGCCGGTTCTTAGCCTAACACAAGCATCCGGGATCGAATCACTAATTGATGGAAATTCCATCCAAGCAGAATTAGGAAATGGCCCACCGAGCACCCGCTTTGAGGGAAGTAATAAAATCCCCATCACAGAGGAGGGCAAATCACATTTCAGCATCCGTTTGACCAATGCCAAACTGCCGCTCTTGGACAGAGGATCCCCGGTCTATTTCCGAGGTATTCAGGTTGGGGTCGTCAGCAAAAAGGATCTGGATGAAAACCATGATCCCTATCTCGATATCCTCATTGAACAGGAATACGCCGATCTGCTCGGTAGCAATGCCCGCTTCTGGTATCTGCCTCCCACTTCGGTGAAAATCGGAGCCGGGATTCTAAAAGTGGATTTCGATGGTCTGAAATCGCTACTTTTTGGAAGCATCACATTCGATTATTTTGGCGACCGGGGAACATCCGTCCAAAATGGTACGGCATTCTCGCTGAATGAAAGTGAGGCAGAAGCGCGCGCCAATTCGGCAGCCTTCCGGCTCGTCCTTGACAACGGGCAGGGAATTTTGGCTGGTGAAACGCAGTTGCGTTATCTGGGAGTGCCTGTTGGCCTAGTTGAAGAGGTTGCTCCTTCGGAAGGCAAGGTTGTGGTAACTGCACGACTGGAATCAGGTTACGAATTCCTCCGTCGCAGCGGATCCATCTTCACCGTCATTCGTCCAACCCTGACAATTCAGAAAGTTACGGGTCTGGAAACACTTGTAAGCGGGATTTATATCGACTGCATTCCAAATTCCGGGGGTTCAATCTCCAGTCACTTCCATGGAACCCCTCAGGAAGAGGCTGATCTGCGGGCTTCTCTCGATTCGGGTTTTGAAGTTGTAGTCCAAACTCCCTCAACCAAAATTGGACCTGGAGCCAATGTTCTCTATCGTGGCGTTGTCGTGGGAAAAGTGGTTAAAAAATCCCTTTCTCCTGATGGACGGAGCGTGAATCTGTTTGCACTTGTTGATCAGACTTATGCTCCCCTTCTCAGGGAAAATTCCAAATTCTGGAACGCCGGTGGAATCAGTATCTCAGGGGGGATCATTTCACTCAAGGTGCAGGCCCCAGCCTTTGAATCCCGGGCCCTGGAGGGAATCCAATTTGCCACTCCCGAGGGACCGGCTATGGGACAGGAGGTCACTCCTGGACATGTTTACGAACTCAATGATTCTCCACGCAAGGAATGGCTGCAGTGGTCGCCATCCATTTCACTCACAGGAGACAAATAAGAGGAGCCTAGCCGGGCAGACATTGAGCCGTTCACATTGCCTTCAATTTTCCTATAAGAGCGATCACGGAGAGAGGGCAGGCCGAAAAGGCTATAACTCAAGCTGCCGGGACTTGTTGAATAATCGCTATCTCAGATTTAATTTTTGGAGTGGTTCTGGAGAAACCGTCGTCGAACCGGTGAATGGAAAATCGAGGCTCACGATCGTGTAGAAAGCCATGCAGATAAGCCCCGTTAGCAGTACTGTCATCAATGCCTGCGCCTTGAAATTGTGGGCTCCGAAGAGAAAGGAAAATCCTATGGTGATCACGGCCCCAACCAGAATCACGAACCAAAGCACCGAGAGAAGCCCAGAGGAGGAATCATCGATCCGTGACGCGCGCAATCCGGCCATGCTGGAGAGACTCTGGATGGAATCGTCGAGAAATGGCTGCTCCGAAGGCTTGCTCGGCTTGTAGTCCATGTATGCCTCTCCGATCTGTTCAAGCAAGTGAGCTGTTGCCGGACAGGCCTCCCCCATCTCCATAGTCTTCCACTCGTTATTCACCACGGAATCACGGTATTCACGCAGGAGAGTCTGGATTTTCTCTTTATCAGGCTGGGGAAATGCCTTGGCGGAAAAATAGAGATCGCCCAGATAGCGGGCCTCCTGAACAAGATTGCTCTGGGTGTTGTAAAACTGCTGCCACATTGTAGAGACAACAAAGGCTAAAAAAATTCCATACACAGTGCCAAGCGTTCCGAAAAATGGCCCGGTTACGTCATGACTCTGATTAAGGAAACGGGAAGGGATAACCTTTCTTGAGATCGCTAGCCCTAGAAAAGCGAGGATCATCGGCAAGATCACGCAAAGGCCGAAGAGTTCCACTGGGGAAAGATAGTAACAGAGAGCCTGTTCCAAGCACATCGATGAGGCAACGAGAAGATGCATTGGTGAATGCTCTGACAGAGAGGGAGTAAAAAAACAAGGATGCGACGAAAACCTACCTGTTCAGAGGACCTCCTCAGTGTCGATTATCCTTTAAAGTGCGTCGTCTCTCATTTTCAAGTTAGGGAATGTTGCCCTCTCTGAAATCAGTTTCCTTCTGGCTTTTCATCATCGCCCTCGTGGCGGGCCTTCTCTCAGCCTGCAAAAGAAGAGTGTATGAATCCCCATCGTATCAAGTCCTAAAATCCGGTCATCCCTTCGAAATCCGTGAATACCCCGGGAGCACTCTGATCTCCACCACAATGCAGCACAGGGGCGAAGATGGCTCCTTCATGAGGCTCTTTCGGTTCATTTCAGGTGGCAATGAGCGTGGGCAAAAAATCGCCATGACCGTCCCTGTCCTGATGACCGGTTCCACCTCCGGAACGATGAGTTTTGTGATTCCTGGCACCGTGGCACGAAAGGGCGTTCCCACTCCATCAGATCCACGGGTCATCGTCACTACAATGCCTGCCGGACGCTATGCCTCCTATCGCTTCAAGGGTTCCATCAATCCAAAACGAAGTGATGAGGCGGCGGCGAAACTTCTAAACTGGATCCATACTAGGAAACTCACCGCCGCCGGAACTCCGTTTTTCGCCTATTACAACCCTCCATGGACACCTGGATTTCTCCGGCGAAACGAGGTGCTGATTCAGGTTTCTCCGACGAAATTGTGACTCTATAGACATAATGGATCTCTGGCTTTCACCTCACGATTACCGCGTGCGTTCCCTTAGGTCGCTCACTTATGGCTTTGGCCGAACCCCTATAAATGCCTTGGGTGAGTGCGTGGCTGTAAGTACCGACAGCCATCTTGTTACACTCCGCTTCTCGGATGACCGAGCGAAAACGCTTTCGAATCTTCGGGATTTGTGGCCCAACGTCGATCTTCAACAGAGCAGGGAAGCGGAGCGATTCGTTGAACGGGGATTTCTGATCCCTGAAAAAATCCCAGTGATGGCCATCGGAACTCCTTTTCAACTCACCATCTGGGAGTTTCTCCGCACCATTCCCAGTGCTTCCACAATGACTTATGGAGAAGTCGCCCTAGCCATCGGACGGCCACAGGCCGCCCGCGCTGTCGGTCAGGCCGTGGGAGCCAATGACATCGCCATGGTCATACCCTGTCACCGGATTGTCTCCCGCAACTCGCTTGCCGGATACCGATGGGGATCGGATCGCAAGAGGCGGCTCCTAGCATGGGAACTTGAAAGGAGTGATCCACTGAGAATGCCCTTCTGAAGAGGCCATCAGGAAACGGGGCTGGGATCCCTTGATACTAAAACTGATTTGACCGCCAGAACTGACGTGATTCCAACCAAGACTCCAGCAAAGACGTCACTGAGAAAATGATAATCAAATACTATCATCGCAATACATTCCAATACTGCGAGTGAGATGCAATACCAGAGAGTGCTTCGATAGATTAAACCGATCGGCAAAAAAGTGGCGAAGGCAATCGCCGAATGCCCTGAAGGAAATGATCCTGTATCATCGCTGGCCTGGAAGAAGGCTCCCTGAAACCACTGGAAACCATAGGCATGGTTGGTGACCCACGATATATTATTATTAACCCAGGTCAGTGGCCAGTAACGGCTGAAAACCCACTTGAGGTCATTTTTGAAGAGAAAGACAAGCATGATGCTCAGTGACATGAGCAAGAGGGTTGAGCGCAACTTGCCGGGCTTGAAAAGAAAGGCCGCAAAGAAGATGAAGGGTGCTAGACTAGTCATCAGAGGGGGCCACCCCGCGATAAAGTCTTTGAGATTAAAGAGACGCTGCATCAAGCCGCCGTGAAAAATAGTGTCACTATTCAGACAGCTGAGATCCTGAGGCCAAGAATGGTAGAAAACGAAATCGCAAAGCGGCCGGTCTATCCAATAATAGGAGACCACAATCGCGGCGACCAACGGGAACCAGATTTTAAGCAAAAGTTTCATTCAGCGTCGGAATGCGATGAATTGTATGGGGGGGGTTATTGAAGCGAGAGAAAGTCTTTTTCCTGTTTGTTAGGTTATGTGTTGGGAAGTGGCAGTGTGAGAGCCGTATCACGGAAAAACATGGCTGGAGTCCGAGAGCCGACACTTTCTCCGAGGGCAAGATAGAGATCAATACGGTTGTTCAGTCGCAGAAGCTGGGTGTGCACAAGCGTGCTTTCGGAGGAGAGCATACTGTCCTGAGCTTGAAGAAGGGAAACAATGTCAATTTGGCCCGATTTATAACGGACATTCGCGATCTTATACGCCTCCCGCTGCTCGGTAAGCACCTTCTCCTGAATTTCCTGCTCAGAGCGTAGGGATGCTTCATTTGACAAGGCATTCTCGACTTCCCTGAAT
>PLEU01000132.1:12650-13090 GCA_003136515.1 Spartobacteria bacterium | reverse complement strand
GCAACGGTGTAGATGAAATTCTGATTGTTGATGAGGTTCTGAAGAATAACAGAAGGAGTTCCGGCACTGGAAGTGAGGGAAAACTGGGGAAGTCTTTCGGTCTTGGCTGAAAAAACCCTGTTCTCCGAGGCAAAAAGAGCCCAATCAGCCGCACGTAGATCAGGGCGCCGAAGTAGCAGCTCGGATGGAATGCCTGATGGCACCTCGGCTGTCAGATCTGGCAAGGCAGACCTGTCGTTTTCCACAACGCCCTCTGGATAGCGCCCCAGTAACGTTTCCAGCGTCCTTTTCGCCTCGGCAAAATTCTCCTGCCTCTGCACCAGGTCGCTTTCCGCCGTCAACTCGCTTGCCTTGCTCAGGTGAACATCGAACGAGGAGACCGCCCCGTTCTCGTATCTTGATTCCGTCATGTCCAGCGTCTTGCGAAGACTCTCCAGTGT
>PLEU01000132.1:0-12613 GCA_003136515.1 Spartobacteria bacterium | reverse complement strand
GTCGATCTCCCAGCTCATGGCGAGGCTTAGCGCATAGTTCCAGTTCTGCGGGTTGAGCTGATACTGTAAAGTATTCCCATTATATAGTGGCGTGTCGTTGACGGTTGCTGCGGCTGAACCACTCGCTTGGGGATAGAGATTGGCTGCTGTTACTCTTGACTCGGCAACCGCCCCGCGGAGACGTGCCGCGGCTGCCTTCAAATCGTAGTTATCGGCAAGCACCTCGTTAATGACCGAGGTAAGTCCGGGATCATGAAAGATTTCCAGCCAGCCGGACGGAGCTATTGGTGATTTTAGGGATGTGGCCTGCCAGTTCGCAGGTACGGCAACCGGTGATGTCGGGGGTGATTTCCGTGGGATCGCGCATCCTCCAAAAAGAAGGATGCTGCCCATCACGGCCGAATGGCAGAACAACCCGAACCGCATCGGCGCATGGGAGGTTTCTCGATGCGGCAGCATTGCGTTACTCAGAACTGAGGGCGACAACAGGATCAAGTTGAGAGGCTTTCCAGGCCGGCCAAAAGCCAAAGAAGACGCCTGTCAGGAAAGCAGCGCTGAAGGCTAGCAGAACGGGCGGCCAGGTCAGCACGGCGCTCGTGTCTCCGATGGTCATGAGGCTTGAGATGAATGCTCCTAGCAGGACTCCAATCACCCCTCCGAGGAGACAC
The DNA here is from genome assembly GCA_003136515.1 of Spartobacteria bacterium. The sequence goes on along the minus strand of PLEU01000132.1, from coordinate 11,945 downwards.
ACCAACACCGCCTCGGTCAGAAACTGAAGTTGAATATCGCGACTTCTCGCCCCACATGCCATTCTCACCCCAATCTCACGAGTACGTTCCACCACGTTGACCAGCATGATATTCATCACGCCAATGCCTCCGACTACAAGGGCCACGGAAGCAACCGAACCGAGCAAAAAACGAAAGGTGTCCTGCGCGTGCCTAATGGAATCGAGTAGGGCGGCCTGGTTGAATATGCGAAAATCCTCCTGTTGGCGCAGTCTGTTAAGGCGGCTTCGGATCTCATCCTGCACCGTATTCACATATTTGAACTCATCCACCTGAACAGTGATCTGCGAAAGTGTCGGGCTTCTAAAAATCCGGGCAGCACCCGTGGATAGGGGGATCAGGGCTATGTCATCCTCACGATCCCGGCCATCCCCGCTGCCGCCGCGCACCGCCACTACGCCCACAACAAGGAATGGCGCATTATTCAATGTTATGTATTTACCAACAGGATTGACTCCGGCACCAAAGAGTTCCAAGTAGGCCTTCATGCCCAGCACGACGACAGGTGCCCGTCGATCATTATCATCCTTTGTAAAAAACTCCCCCCGCACCACCATCCTGTTCTCCGCTTCGGGAAAGTTCGGCGTCAGGGCATCCACAGGGCAAGTGTAGGTTTTGTCACGGTAGCGGAGGATCTGTGTGGAGGAAACACGGGGGATCAGTTCCTTAATATGGCTCACATCCCTTATAGCAGCCACATCCTCCAGAGTCAGCACACCGCCCTGAATGAGGGTCTTTGAGCCAGGCACGATACGCAGGATATTGGTACCCATTCGCCCCAGAGATCTCATCATGCTTTGCTGCGAACCCTGCCCGATCGCCAACATGGCAACGACTGAAGCAACACCGATGATCACGCCCAGCATGGTCAGGAAAGTGCGGAATAGATTCGCCCTCAAGGCGCGTGTGGCCATGCGTGAAGCCTCCACGAGATCAGTAAGGAGCACCATCCTTCTACTTATTTTTTCCGTTGGAAGCCCAAGGGCAGCAACCCCGGTCAACTTCCCCGGATCAGCCTTGCCCGAGAGATCTCCTGGAAAGGTTGGGTCATCAGAAAGGATCCTCCCGTCCACAATCCGAATCACCCGGTGGGCTTCTGACGCCACTGTGGGATCATGAGTAATCAGAATGACTGTATGTCCGGCCCGATGCAGATCATGAATCCTTTCTATCAATTCTCTGCCCCTGACGGTATCGAGCGCTCCCGTCGGTTCATCTGCGAGAATGATACTTCCACCGTTCATGAGGGCGCGGGCAACCGCGACGCGCTGCTGCTCGCCGCCGGAAAGCTGGGTAGGTCGGTTGTTGATTCGGTGCCCGAGGCCAAGACCCTGCAACAGCATTTGGGCTCGTTCTCTGCGCCTAGCAGAAGGCATCCCGACATAGGCTCCCGGGAGTTCAACATTCTCAACGGCAGTCTGGGTTGGCAGTAAGTTATAGCGCTGAAAGACAAATCCAAAGAGTCGCCCGCGAGCCTCTGCGCGCTCGTCGGGGCTAAGATGGGAAACATCGCGTCCATTAAGAAGGAAGCTCCCTTCACTTGGTGTATCCATAAGTCCCAAAATGTTCATAAGGGTGGTTTTCCCTGAACCACTCGGCCCCATGATCGCTATGAACTCCCCCACCTCGATCCTGAGTGACACCCCGTGCAAAACCTCGATTTCAGAATCAGCAACCTGATATCGTTTGATGATCCCCTGCATCTCGATGGCAGGAGGTCTGTCCTGGTCGGAGCAATTCTCCAAAGCTTTTAAGTCATCCAACTGGAGGGCCATTGCAAGGAAGGTGTTTTCCAGTAATCAGGGGTGAGATTTGCCGACCGTGTCGAGAGGACCTGTAATGATCTCCTCACCTTCAGCAAGCCCAGAGAGGACCTCGGCCGAGACGCGATTCTTGATACCAAGAGTGACATGTCTCTCTAGAGGTTTCTCGTCGTGGAGGACAAAAACGTCGCAGAACGAGACATTGGTTGTTTGCGGCGGACTTGATTTCTGCTGCTGAACGGCAGCCATATGCTCGGCAAAATCGAGTGCGGCCAGCGGCATCATCAGAACGTTTGTTTTGGTGACCATGGGAAAATAAACCTGAGCTGTCATCTGAGGCATCAGGGTCCGTTTTTCATTCGGGACATCAAAAAGGGTATTATAGAAAACAGGCGGATTCGTATTCGTCGAGGAAGGTTCGACGGCGCTGACAGATCCCTCATGGTGAGTGTCAGGATCACCTAAGGTTGTGAAATAGACCGGCATCCCGAGGTGCACGCGCTCGATATCCGCTTCGGAGACCTGCGCCTCCACGGTCATCGTATCGAGATTGGCCAAACGGAAGAGAATCGGGGCCGACTGGCTTGCATTGAGGGTCGAGCCTTCCCGAGCTTGAATCAGCACCACTGTTCCACTTATCGGCGCATAGAGCTTCGTGTATCCGAGATTGGCCTGGCTGGCATCAAGACTTCCCTTTGCCTTATCGATTTGGGCTTTCAGGGCTGCAATATCGGCTTGGGCCCTCGAATAATCAGCCTGAGCCGCATCCAGTTCATCTTGACTCGTTGCATCGCTTTTCATGAGGTTTCTGTTTCTAGTAAGCCGTTCTTCAGCAAGTTTCAGCGTGGCTTCCGCTGAAGCCATCTGTGCCTGTAGATTTTTGAGAGTTGCCTCATCCTGAACAACTTGCGCTTCAAAAAGCGAGGGGTCGATTTCTGCGAGCAGATCCCCCTTTTCGACTGACTGCCCGAGCTGGACATCGATTTTTTGTAGAACCCCTGAAACTTGTGCTCCTATATCCACATACTTTTTGGCTTCCAACACACCTGTGGCTGAAAAGGCATCTTCAAGAGTTCCTCGGGCAATCGTCTCTGTATTGTAAGTGATCGGAGGTGAAGTGTTCTGCCATTTCCAAACAGCAAAAATCGCTCCCGCAACAACTACCCAAGGAAGCCATCGAAAAATCGGAGAACGTGAAGCAGCCATGGAACAAAGAGCGCAAAAGGTAGCACAGAAAAGCCGTTTATCGAGTGCTTTAATCGAACTCGTTTATCGTGAACGGGCGCTTCTTGACAAAAATTGCTGCAGATCGGGAGGCAGATAGGATTCCCAACTAAGTCTTTCTCCTTCGAACACTACGCTAAGCATACTGGAATGAAGTGCATGACGTGGCAGCCAGAGCTGCTCTTCCAGTTTTTGAGTCCAGCCCGTTTCAATGAATTCAAGATAACATTCCTCAGAGGGGCCGTAGATTTTATCCCCGATCACCGGATAGCCTGAGAAAGAAAGATGGACCCGGATCTGGTGAGTGCGTCCTGTAAGGGGCCTACACTGGATGAGTGCCAATGAGCCAAGTTTCGGATGACTAAGACGTTGAATCACACGAAATTCTGTCCTGGAAGGAGCTCCTTGTGGGTGCACCGATCGCTTCAGCCAGATTTTGGAAAGCGCGACCTCACCCAAACGAAGGATCGGTTGATCCACAACCCAGCACTCCCGCTCTGGCCAACCTTTCACCAGCGCAAGATATTCCTTCCTCACCTCTCCCCGCTCCATAGCCATGGCGCAGGCTCGTGCAGCTCTAGAATTCTTTGCGACAAGAACGATGCCGCTTGTCTCCCGATCGAGTCGGTTGATAATTGAAACCTGTCCGCCGCTCACGATTTCGTAGGCAAGAAGTTCGCGTAGACGATCCCATAGCGTAACGGGCCCGCCCGGTTTACTCGGATGTACGAGTAGGAAAGGAGGTTTTTCCACGGCCATCAGATCCATAGTCTCACCGAGTATTCTGAAATCCGAAGGGATGGGAGCTTGATCAGTCATGCCTTGCCGTTAATTTGTGAACACCGTGATTCGTCTCGTCAAAGCCTCCCGCACCTATGGCACTCCACCGGTGACTGCTCTCAACTCGGTTTCTCTAGAGATTGGCCGTGGCGAATTTATCGCGATTACCGGCCCCAGCGGTTCCGGCAAAAGCACGCTTTTGAATCTTCTGGGCGGTCTCGACCATCCGACCTCAGGGGAGGTCTTGGTAGACGAAGTCCATCTGGAAAAGGCTGACGATCATACCCTCACTCTCTACCGGAGAACCAAATTGGGCATCGTCTTTCAGTTTTTCAACCTTCTTCCCTCAATGAGTATTGCAGAGAATGTGGAAATGCCCCTTCTGCTGAGGGGGGACCCCCCCGGTAGGGTTAGAAAAGCCGCCCTGGAGATGCTCGATCAGGTTGGGATGTCTCGGCGGGCAGATCATTTTCCACACCAACTCAGCGGAGGCGAAATGCAGCGGGCGGCGATCGCACGGGCGCTGATTCATGGGCCATCCCTGCTGCTCGCCGATGAACCAACAGGGAATCTGGATAGTAAAAATGCGGGTCAGGTTCTTGAGGTCATCACAAAGATTGCTTCCCGCAGGACTACGACCGTTATTATGGTCACTCACAGTGATACTGTGGCAGCTTTGGCCGATCGACGTATAGAGATGCTCGATGGGGGCATTGCTCCTGAATCACAAGCCTAATAATAAGTAACGATAGCATTTTTTCATGGAACATCAGCGTACCCTCGCAAAGAGCGCCTGCCTCACCGGTGGCGCCCTGCACACTGGCGGCAGAGTCACCCTTACCCTGCACCCGGCTCCCGCTGGTCATGGATACAAGTTCCGACGTTCGGATCTTCCCGATGAACCGATCATCGATGCCCTCGTCGATCATGTTAAAACCGTGGAGCGCGCCACGACGCTCGTTCAGGGAAACACTAAGATTCAGACCGTGGAACATGTCCTTTCCGCTCTGGCAGGTCTCGGAGTTGACAATGTACTCATTGAAATGGATGCGAATGAGCCGCCTATCGGCGATGGTAGCGCAGCACCCTATGTTGCCATGATTCAGGAAGCGGGCATTGTCGAGCAGGATGAAGCTCGACCCCTGTTTGAACCCGATGCCCCGATTCACATCGAGACCGCCGCAGGCTCCATCATGTCAGTATTTCCCCACAGTGGTCTTCGTATCTCCTGCACGCAGGTAGGCCCCGATGGGCGCTTCACCCAGTATCTTTCGCTGGAAATCACCTCCGAAATCTATGCCCGCGAAATCGCTCCAGCCCGCACCTTCGTTCATTACGAGGATGTTAAGCATCTCATGGAGAAGGGGCTGATCAAGGGGGGGAGCCTTGAAAATGCACTTGTGATCCGTGGTGACTCCGTCTTGAGCCGGGAACCGCTTCGATTCGCCGATGAGTTCGTGCGTCACAAGATTCTCGATATTATTGGGGACCTAGCTCTGGCGGGCCGTCCGCTTCGCGGTCATGTTGTCGCAGTGCGTCCCGGGCACGGCGCCAATACCGAGCTGGCCCGTGCGATAGCAAAACGTCATCATGATCTTCTTGCGATGGCCCCGACGCCGTTCACCTCATCATCCCCCGTCATGGATATCAGAGAAATCATGAATGTCCTTCCACATCGCTATCCATTTCTCATGGTCGACCGGGTTGTGGAATTCGACGGTGAGGCCAAAGCTATCGGCGTCAAAAGCGTTTCCATCAATGAACCCTATTTTCAGGGTCACTTTCCGGGCCATCCTGTTATGCCTGGGGTCCTGCAGGTTGAAGCCATGGCTCAAGTGGCCTCGATTGTCATGATGCGAAAGACCGAAAATTCCGGGAAGATCGGCTATTTCATGAGCGCCGATGAAGTGAAGTTCCGCAAGCCGGTCTTTCCTGGCGATACCCTTTTCATTCATGTCGATATGCTCAAAGCCCGCCGTAATCTCGGAAAGGCCTCCTGCAAATGCCTCGTCAATGGTGAAGTGGTCTCCGAAGGAATTCTGCTCTTCGGAATCGTCAACAAGTAGGGGGCAAACCGATGCCGAGAATTCACCCCACTGCAATTATTGATCGAAGCGCCGTCATCGGCCCCACGACCGTGATAGGCGCCTATAGCGTGATCGGCCCGGATGTCATTCTCGGCGATGGATGCCGGATCCATAACCACGTCTCGATCTTCGGCCCCACACGGATCGGTGAGGAAAATGAGTTTTATCCCTTCTGTTCAATCGGTCAGCGCTCTCAGGATCTTAAATATCGGGAGGAACCAACCCATTTGGAAATTGGGAATAAGAATACCTTTCGGGAGTTTGTCACCGCAAACCGGGGCACTGCTCCAGGCTCCACCACGCGAATTGGAAGTCATGGAACTTTCCTCGCCTATGCACACATCGCCCACGACTGTACGGTCGGCAGTCATGTGGTTTTCTCCAACAACGGCACTCTTGGCGGTCATGTCACGGTCGGCGACCACGCCGTCATCGGTGGCCTCAGTGGGATCCATCAATTCTGCAGGATTGGAGACCATGCGATCATAGGCGGCTGCACCAAGATTGTGCAGGATGTGCCGCCATTTATGATCGCCGATGGAAATCCCGCCGAAGTGCGCGGCGTCAATATGGTCGGACTCGAACGCCGTGGGTTCTCGGGTGAAGCTGTCAGAGACCTTCGCGAGGCCTATAAGATCCTATACCGCAGCAACAAAAACACCGCCCAAGCCATCGATCAGCTCCGTCAGCAATTTGTCACCTCAGCTGCCGTCAGCTCTCTCATCACCTTCATTGCTGCTAGCGAGCGCGGTATTGTCCGCTAAGGAGACTCAAAAAAAACTTCCCGTTGCGTTGATTTTGGATAGTTAATGACGTTAACTGATTCTGTAACACGCAAACCCCAAACTCCCACACCATGGTCCCTCCCGCCGCTCTCCCGATAGCCGAGCAAATCGCCGCACGCAAATTTCCCCCCTTCAGTCTGGAGCGACTGCTCACTACCACATTTGCACCTAAGCCAGGACAGCGGCTCGCCATACTGATCGATCTTGACGATCCTTCGGAGATCAAAGGATTTCAATTCCTGAAAGATCCCTCCCTTTCCATCCAGCATCACGCCGTAAACTCCTTCTATAACCCGTTCCATGCAGGGCTTCTTGCAAGGATGGGCCTTACCGGAGGGGAGATATACGCGTATAAGGTAACCGGTGGCAGTAATCTCGATCTGCCGGATGAAGCTTTCGATCCCTCTGGAAAAGGGATCAGTCTCTCTTCGGATGTCTATCCGAACTATGACATTATCCTATGTATTTCAACTTATTCGGCGACGGCTCCCCTGACTGCGTTTGCCAAAAAGTATGGATTTCGAGGCGCAACACTTCACGGGGTAAATGAGATCATCCTCTCCTCCGGGCTTTCTGTTGATTATAAGGAGGTAAGCGTAGAGGCGGAGAAACTACGCAAAGGAATCACACGTGCCGACTGGGTCGAAATCGACTTCGGGTGCGAAGGGGAAGAATATACACTTCGTCTGATTCTAAACGGCCAGGAAGCGCAGAAGAGCCACGGCCTTTGTCTTGGTGACGAGCCGGATGTGGCCAATCTCCCGGCAGGTGAAGTCTACTTTGTTCCCGAGGGAGCGGTGGGAGCATTTCCCTTCAAGTATGAGGATGGCACTCTTGGCAAAATGACCGTCACCGATGGACGCATTATGAAAGCCGAGTTGATCAAGGGGAATCCAGAAACTGTTGCTGCCCATAATGCCAAGCTCCTCTCAGATCCCGTCACAGGTGAACTCGGTGAACTAGGCTTCGGCACGCAGCTTCTTCCCGTCAGTGGCCGCGACATTCAAGATGAGAAAGTGCGCGGCACGCTTCACGTCGCCACTGGGCGCAGCGATCATCTGGGAGGGCATCTGATCCCTTCCATGTTCGCCGAGAAGAGTCATGCAACACACGATGACATTCTCTTTGCGCCGCATAAAACACCCGAGATTGTGGTCAAACAGGCCCGGATGAAACGAGGGACACAGGAAGAGATACTCATCGAGAATTTTGAACCCTCGGCCTACATGAACAGCCTTGTAGCATAGCGGTGGTTCGGCCTGATTAGCTTTTGACATAAGATTATGAAAACGAGCCTCTTGCAATAGAGTATTTTTTCCGCGTTGGACTCGGTCTATAGAGTGCACTAGATGAGATACGGCATGTAACCCTTAGCTGGAAATTATGAAACAGCGCCCCCACTGCAGTTCGAGTGATTTCCCACCTCTGATTTTGTCCACAAAACACTGCCTTGCTTCTATGATGCTGATCTTTTGGATCACCACCGCGGGAGGAGTCGAAGTTGTTACGAGCACCAATTCGTATTTCAATACCTCTAACAACATTAGCGGCACACTAACCAATTGGTCTACAGGCTGGGGCGAGAGTAATACCAATACAGGGTGGAACTATGTTGGCTCTGTTAATGGTGCAAGTGGAGTCTACCTTGGAAATGGCTGGGTACTGACTGCAGGCCATGTCGGTGCTGGAAACTTCACCCTTGATGGAAACATCTACGATTATACAGGCAGTTATTACACATTCACCAACAACCTCACTGGGACGAATCTCGCGGACCTCACGCTTTTTCGTGTCTCGACCTCCTCAATCACCGGCTTAGCTCTCGTGATGCCCTCCCTGACGATTTCTTCCAATGCCCCGACTGCGTTTTCACCTTTCACCACGGGGAGCCAAGTTGTGATGATTGGAAACGGAGGAGGAAAATCATGGGGAGTGAATACAGTAACAACCAATAATATCGGCGTCACTCCAGGGGGCACCAGCTTCCTCAGCGTTGATTTTGCCACAGCACATGGCACAATAAGCGCCTTCACAAGAACGATCACCAACAATGCAGAGCTGGTAGTCGGGGACTCCGGGGGTGGGGATTTTATCGATGTTTCAGAAAATTGGCAACTGGCTGGTATCAATGAAGCAATCGATGCCAATGGGGGCTCCTACATGATCCAACTCAGTTCCTATGATTCACAGATTGAGTCCATCATGGCTTCTGCCGTTCCCGAGCCTAAAGATTTCGGTCTACTTGGACTCGGTGTATTGGCGATTTTCGGGAAATTCCTGATTGAGCGTCGCAAAAATATGGTTAAAAAAACCATTTCTGAACCGTAGATTACCAAGTCAACTCCTTTAGCCGACCCGCCGCCTCTAGCGCCTTCTCGCGACTGTTAAACGCAGAGATCCGGAAATATCCCTCTCCAGCACGGCCAAAGCCACTGCCGGGAGTCACGACGACATTTGCCTGAGTCAGCATCCGGTCAAAGATCTGCCAGCTTGTCGTGCCGGCAGGACCCTTCACCCAGATGTATGGGGCATTGACACCACCGTAGACACTCAGTCCGCTGGCGGCCACGGAATCACGCAGGATCGCCGCGTTCCCCATATAATGAGCAACTAGAGCTGACACTTCGGAGAGCCCCTGTTCACTGTAGAGGGCGGCAGCTCCTCGCTGGGTTACATAGCTTACACCATTGAACTTCGTAGTGAATCGGCGGTGCCAGAGGGGATGTAACGGGCGCCTCTCTCCATCAGCAGCAGTTGCTATCAGACTCTTCGGAACCACAGTGAACGCACAGCGGATGCCGGTGAAACCGCCATTTTTGGAAAAGCTCCTGAATTCAATTGCACATTCGCGTGCCCCCGGAATCTCGTAGATCGAGCGAGGCATCTCTGAATCACCAATATAGGCTTCATAAGCTGCATCATAGAGCAGGATCGAGCCATGCTTGCGCGCATAGGCCACCCAGGCCGTGAGCTGTTCCCGAGATGCAACGGCACCAGTGGGATTATTGGGGAAACAGAGGTAGATGATATCGAGCTTTTCACTCCCTTCGGGGGGCACTTCAGGTACAAATCCATTCGCGGCATTGCACTCCAAATAGGTGATCCCCTCGTAGGAGCCATCGTCCCGCGATCCTCCTGTATGTCCGGCCATGACATTGGTATCGACATAGACGGGATAGACGGGATCCATCACGGCGATCCGATTGTCTCGTCCAAGAATATCGAGAATGTTCCCCCCATCACACTTGGAGCCATCCGAGACAAAGATTTCATCATCCGCCACCTCGAGGCCACGATCCCGGTAATCATGCCGGGCAATCGCCGAGCGAAGGAATTCATACCCCTGCTCCGGCCCGTAGCCATGGAATCCCTCATGGGTTCCCATCTCGTCGATGGCCGCGTGCATCGCCTCGCGCACAGCAGCGGGCAGGGGTTCGGTGACATCGCCAATCCCGCAACGGATCAGACGGGCAGCGGCTTCGGGATTGCCATCAGTGAAGGCTTTGACCCGCCGTCCGATCTCGGGGAAGAGATAGCCGGCCTTAAGCTTGAGGTAATTGGAATTGAGCGTCGCCATAAGCGGACGATTGAACAAAACCCTTTGCGTGATTGCCAGCGCGGGGTTGAGAAATTTTATCGCTCCACTTTTGCACTACTGCCCCCCGCCAACTTCTTCACTTCGGCAAGTGAGGCCATCGAGGTATCACCCGGGGTCGTCATGGCAAGGGCTCCGTGGGCTGTGGCAAGATCCACTGCATCCTGCGGATCGCTGCTCGTCATGAGTCCATAAATAAGACCTGAAGCAAAGCTATCGCCGCCACCAATCCGATCGAGGATTTCTAAATCATCATAGTGGCGAGATTCGTAGAACTTTCCCCCGGCCCAGCAGAGACCTGCCCAGTCATTGAGCGTGGCACTCTTCACATGACGCATGGTTGTTGCAATCACCTGGAGGTTGGGATGGGACTCCTTTGTTGAAAGGATGGCCTTCTTAAAATTCTCCAAAGTCGGAGAGATCGCTTCACTCTGCACCTCGACACCGATGAGCACATCGGCAAGAGGCAGCAGTTGACGGTTCAGTGCATCAGCGGCGGCCTTTCCTCCCCGATCCTGCCAGAGCGAAGCCCGGTAGTTGAGATCATAGGAGATGATCACCCCGTGACGGCGAGCGGCAGTCATCGCCTCAAGGGCAACCTCAGCCGTGCTCTCGCTCAACGCGGCAAACACGCCGCCCGTGTGAAACCAGCGCGCACCGAGTTTTCCAAAAATTGTATCCCAGTCGAAATCGCCCGGTTTGATCTGTGAGGCGGCAGTATTGGCCCGGTCGGAGACACCGAGAGCTCCCCGCACTCCGAAACCCCGCTCCACAAAGTTAATTCCGTTGCGTACCGATCGTCCTATGCCGTCTGAGGGAATCCTTTGCACCAGCGACGCATCTACTCCCCCTTGCAGGATAAGATCCTCCAGCAATCGGCCTACTTCGTTGTCGGCAAATGCGCTGAGCAATCCGGCACGCAGGCCGAAGCAGCGGCGCAGCCCACGCGCCACATTGTATTCACCCCCGCCCTCCCAGACCTGGAAGACACGGGTCGTCTTGATCCGACCCTCCCCCGGATCGAGGCGTAGCATCACCTCGCCAAGGGCAAGGGCGTCATAGCGGCACTCGGCTGCGGGTCGAAGAGGGAGGAGAGGCATGACGAAGTGGTAACGGTTTAATCCGTGGGAATCAATCAGCCGAGCTTGGGAACATCAAGCCAGCGGCGTTCCGCCCACGATTGGAGCCCCAACTCGGCAAGCTGCACTCCTTTGGCCCCCTGCAGGAGATTCCAGGGGAAGGGGTCATTCTTCACGACATGTTTGAGAAATAGCTCCCACTGCACCTTGAAGGCATTGTCAAAAAGATCATTCGTCGGAACCCTCGTCCAGCCCTCCTTGTAATCAATGGGGCTGTCGATGTCAGGATTCCAGACACAGCGCGGTGTGGCGGCAAGCGCCTGCGCCTTGCAATCGCGCAACCCCGCCACGGCGGAACCATGCGTCCCATCGACCTGAAGGGTGAGCAGATCGTCGCGATTCACGCGGACAGCCCAGGAGGAGTTGAAGTGACAGATCACACCATTCTTCAACTCAAAGGTGGCATAGGCGGAATCATCCGCCGTGCATTGGTACTTATTACCCTGCTCATCCCATCGCTCTGGAATATGGGTGGCCCCGAGACAGGTGAGGGACTTGATCTCTCCGAAGAGATTCGCAATCACATACTGCCA
>PLEU01000053.1 GCA_003136515.1 Spartobacteria bacterium | reverse complement strand
ATAACATCGGGCTCGGCCTGCTCGTCGTCATGATCGTTGCGTGGGAAATTCTTCTCAGCAAGGGGCAGGAATGGGATTGGCTACAAGATCCCTTTTACCGGGTTCAAAGCCTGATGGTTTTGATCCTTCTTTGCGGATCTTCACTTGTTTGGCGAGAAATGAAGATTCGGGATCCTCTCATCAATTTCAGGACACTAGTCGACAGGAACTTCCGCACCTGTTGTCTGATTATCTTTTGTGCCTTCGGTATCCTTTATGCCAATACGACGACACTCCCGGCCCTTCTCCAGTCGCTTTTTGGATACGATGCTACAACCTCAGGCCTCGTTCTCTCACCTGCCGGAGTGTTTGCCGTCATCATCTTGTTGATCGTGGGTACCCTGCTCACGCGGGGCGTGGATGCCCGCTTTCTCATGGCCTGCGGATTATTTATTCTTGGATTGGGTAATCTCTGGATGTCGCGCCTCAATCTTGATATCAGCCCCTGGCAGATAGTCTGGCCCCGCGTGGTTGTGATTGCGGGGCTCTCGATGATCTTCGCCCCCCTGAATGTGGCCGCCTTCCAGCATATTCCCAAGGAACTACGAGGGGCTGCAGTCGGGTTGCTTGCGTTACTTCGAAATGAAGGAGGGAGTGTCGGCACCTCTGTCGCCCAAACCATTCAGGAACGTCGGGAGCAATTCCACAGTCTCCGGCTTGGCGAAAACATCGATCTCCTTAATCCGGCCGTTAAGAACTTCCTCAATGGTGCCCGGTCGGCATATCTCCCCCAGAGCGCGGATCCTGTGGCTCTCAAACAGATGGTGTTGCAAAGTCTAGGCGATTTGCGTGCACAGCAGGCCACGGCTCTTGCCTACTTCGACACGTTCTTTGTATCAGCTGTAGTCTCTTTTGGACTCGTCTTCTGCGTCTTCCTGATGAAAAGGTCCGTCGCCCAAAAGGGGGCGCATGTAGCAGCAGAATAAGAACCCATTGGAGGAGCTGCCCAAGGAACCCCTACCCCATCATCGAGACCGGGAATCCCCTCACGCGTACATGTCGGATAGTCTCGCTGCCATTAACGAATGCTGTTTCCCCCGGCATAGTTGTAAATCGGAATAGGTTTAATTCCGTAGGGATATGATCCGGCGTCCACCACTTCGTTCCAAAGCGATCCGTAAACTGTTCTGACCGTTCCGAATGGTTCCTGAAGATAATCAATCCCGTCGGATTTTGTCTTGTCGGCATTCCACCTAGAGTTTTGGAAGTTGAATGTGTCAAAACCAACTTGGCAGCCACTTGCAGTACATCCTTGGATGAATGCGTTATTTGCCGGGTATATGTTCTGGATACGTACATCTGGCGCCCAACCGAATCCTGTACCTGTCCCAGGCGATGCTGGTGGGTCAAGACGATTTATCCCAGTTACTTTCACATTGGAAGCGGTGCACCGGATGAATGAGATCCCATTACCAGCGGCGGAGAAGCCGTTCGCAGCCAGATCAGCAGGACCGATGGCCGTAATGTTCTTAGCCGAACAATCTTCCAGAGTTATGTTGCAGTCGGCAGCTGACGGATCCCCGTAATTTTCGAATCCGGTCGCCTTGGAACCTCCGATACCGAGCGAGTTCACTCCGTCTGTAACCCCATTGACATGCACATGTTTTAAGACAGCGTCGGTAACAGTGAAGAGACTGATACCGTGGGCATCGTCAATCCCACCGGTGATATTGCCAATATCACAGTCCTCGACACGAATATTTCCACAATATCCAATCGTGGCATAACCAACTTGATTCGGAAGAACGGTTGCAGTCGCGCCTGTACCCGTCCCAGTGATGGTTACCTGCGGGAAGGTTTCATAGTTCCATCCAATGTTGGTGATGACGATGCTCGTAATCTGTCCTGCAGGGGAGACCGTGGCGTAACCTCCTCCCGATGTTCCGTCGTCATTAGTCACGGCAGAGATGGAGACCTCGGGGATACCCGAATAACCTGATCCACCATTGATGACGGTTGCCCCCAAAATATAGCAAGAGAGTCTGGAAGGAGAGAACACCATCCCCAGACATGTGTGTCCAAGGAAGCTATTGGTGGCCTCTTCTCCGGTTGCGATGTTCGTAACCGTTGATTTTAGAATGGTTGTGCCGGTACAGTCCAGAATACCGAATCCCTCACCGATGCCGCAGTTGTTGCTGACCCCATTGATGATGACATGTTCGTTGGTCATGTTGGCGCAGGATTCCGCAATAACGCCACCAGCCTCCGAGAGGGTTACATCGTTGCTGTCCTGAAGGGTAATGTTTTCTATACTGACGTGAGAAAGAGAAATGTCGTAGGAGCTTGACGCTAGGAATCCCGAGACAGTGTTGGCGGCAAACAGCCCGGTCCAAATACCCGTGTTGTTGATATTCTGGATAACTAGGTTTTTAATACTCGCTTTGGTCACCCCGTTCAGTACGAGCCCACTGACACGAAATCCGTCGATGGTACCGTTCTTAACAATAATATTGGTTGCATTCGAGGCTACAATACCGAATGCAGTCAGAGGATCAGTATTATCCCCTACTAAACTGTTTGAATTAAGATCCAAGTTGACATCGTTTGCGTTGATTGAAATAGCCACGCCGCTTGTGGTCACCATGGTGTGCCCCAGAATGTAATCTCCAGGGGAACTAATCGTGTAGGGGAGATTAGTGATGTAAGTCGAGGCGTGCGCTGAATGAATTAACCATATCGCCCCAATGAATCGCAAGTAACGTGTCATTAGCAAATAATCATGCGCTCCTTTGTTTTGTCAAGTTGTCCGAAAGGTATATTAGCGTTTCCTTAAGACGCTGGCTTGGTCTCTTCTGGAAATTGGGATGATCTTTTTTGGGGTGATGTCATCAACTTTTGAGTGCCATACCAGCAAAGCAGGCTAAGCCCCAATCCGACGGCAGTGCCGACGGACAGCTTCAGAGCACTGAAAAAAAGCAAGGGGGCGATGAGACCCGATCCGAGAGCAAAGATAATCATAAAAGTGAAGCTCTGCAGTGAGGAGGCCAGTCCGCGAACCTGCGGGAATAAGGCCAACGTATCAACCACCATGGCTGGATTGGAAAGGGCCATCCCAAAGGCATATGTTCCCAGAGGAATCACTGCCCAAGGAATGCAGGCAACGCAGGTGACGTTATAGATCAGAGACCAGAGGGAAGAAATGATCATGATCGCGAAGCCGACGGCGATTGTTGTTTCTGACTTCCATCGATGACTCACCTTTCCTGCAACGATGGAACCGAGCGTCATACCTCCGATCAGCGGGATGAAAAGCCATGCAAAACTAGTCACCGGCAGGTGGAGAATATTCATCACGTAGGCCGGAGCCGAGGCCACATAGAGCATGATACCTGAAAAGGTCAGCCCACTTCCCAGACATCTGGTCATGAATTCACGGTGACGGGCCACGCTCCAGTAATTCTCAATGATGACTTTGAATTGAAAGGCATGCCGCTGTCCCGGCGGCAGACTCTCGGGCAAAGAACGGAGGCAGAGAACAAGGAGGATGAGGCAAAAGAGTGCTATACTCCCGAAGATGGAGCGCCAGCCGAAAGTCACCTGAAGCCAACCGCCAACGATCGGTGCGATGGCCGGGGCTAGACCGAAAACAACGGTAATCCAGGACATCATTCGCTGGGCCTCTGCTCCCTTGAGCATATCACCAACAATGGCCCGTCCGACCACCGATCCAGCTCCTGCGGAGAACCCCTGGAGGAGCCGAAAGAACAAAAGCTCCTGAAAACTGGTAGAGATCCCCGCTCCGAAGGAACTGACGCAATAGATAAGCATGGCGATCAGAATGACGGGACGGCGGCCAAACGAATCTGAAAGCGTACCGTAGAATAGTGTCATGAAGGCAAAGGCAAAGAGATAGAGACTGAGCGTTTGCTGGGCGACGGGGAGACTGACTCGAAAATGGGCGGCAATGGCCGGGAGGGCTGGGAGATAGGCATCAATGGAAAGCGCCCCCAGCATCGAAAGGGCGGCCAGAATGAAGATGAGAAGACGATGTTTCATTGCAGCAGGAGATGTTAGCCGAAATGCTCCTTTGGTCGCAGAGAAATTGCAGCGCTTACCTCGCGATGCTGTTTCTTGAAAAATCCCTCAAGAGCAAACTGTCCGTAAGCGCGGATCAGGAGATTTGTAGCGAGCGAGAATGATTTACCCATCAGCGGGAATGATTTACCCATCAAAACGGAT
>PLEU01000069.1 GCA_003136515.1 Spartobacteria bacterium | reverse complement strand
CCGATAATAATTAGACTAATTAAATACGTGTGCCATGTTGATGAAGGATTAGCTCATAGTGGATAAAGTCAGCTTGCGGCATCGAATCTATCATAGCCAGTGCATGGTGATCATATATGACCATTAAATAAGCCAACCCTATGCTTATAATTATCACAGCAACACTTGTCGGTATAAGATTTATTTTTTGTAATATATTGACTATAGTATAAATGCCAAATGTTCTGAACTGACCGACACGTATGTTGTTCTTGGCATGGCATAGTTTGTTTGGCTTACCCGTTTTTCTTCGTCGTCGAAATGGATGTAACTGTCATCATAATATCTCTAATGTGGTGAACTGTATGTGCATGACAGAGCTTTCCGATGACGATTACATAAGATCCATCGGCGTTCTTTCTCTGATTTACCCGAAGCGCGCCCCCACCAAGATCAATTTCGGTAACATTTTTAACAGCGGGGTGCAAATCGTCGACTTCTCCTGCTGCTACAGAATTTGGATGAGCTAATGTGAGAATCAAATGGCGAATGGGCTTTTGTAAATACGCCATTGAGGGATCAGGATACGTTACCTTTATTCCTGTAGGATTGACGGGACTCGGTTTTTCGAGCCAGTAGAGGGTTAGTATTCAGGATAAGTCCAAAAATATCCCTAGGTGAACCTAATAGTGTCCCTTCCTGATAGTGAAGTGGTAGTGGAGGGATAGCCGCTGATACATTTCAATCCTACCCTTTCATTGGTGGTTTTGTGAGGTGATTCTCAAAAGCTTTCATCGTTGCAGGATCCAGATCTGAAACAGTCGTTAGCCCGGAAATCTTGAATGAAAGAGAGATTTTACATGGTAGAGTTTTCGGAAGATCGATGACCAGACCTTCTGCGGTGCGGGACCAATGAAGATTTTCGCTGCATCCAATCAAACTTACCTTAGTTATCGTACCTGTCACCAAAGGGGAATCACTTGAAAGAGCGTGAAGGACTTCCTGTCCGGATGGCAAGTCCATCGTCATTGCATAAATATCATCTCCCTTGCGTGTGTAGCGAATATCGCTGGAGGTGAAAGGTACATCATGCGTCTGTGCATCATTAGGGTCTTTGAAGTTTGTTGGCCCTTCCCCAAAGATAATCCAGGGGCGCGTACCATAAATTGCTTCACCGTTGATTTTCATCCAATCACCGATATCCATGAGGAGTTTCGTCGCGTCTTCATCGAGTGTGCCGTCCGCTTTCGGGGAAACATTAAGCATAAGGTTGCCGTTCTTTGAAACGACATCAATGAGCTCATGAATAATCTCACTAGGGGTCCGGTATTTTTCATTGCGGTTCCATGTCCAATCCCCGATGGATGTCTCCGTTTGCCAAGGCTCCCTGCGAATCTCGGTGAGATGAGTCCGTTCCCGAGAGAGTGTGGCGATTCCATCCCAATAATATCCCCATGGATGGTCGCCCCAGTCCTTGATACACATGACAGCTTCATTTGTTCCATTGTGCCAACTGGCGTTGGCGTTATATAATTCGGCGATCATCGCAAGGCCCGTATTTCCCTTGTCGTCTCCAAAAAACGGGACTCCTCCGTCAACATAGCAAAGATCAGGTTTATAATTGTGGATCAGATCGAGTTCGCGATTCAGCCACTCCGTCCGCCAGAGAACTGGAGCATTCGTGGGGTGAGCTAAATTGGTATCATCGCTTTTGGGCAGATAAAGATCCTCAAAAGCGGGATCATTTCCATCATATGGGACACCCTTTAGTGGTCCTGTCGCATCCGCTCCCTTGTTTGTTTGAAACCAGCTCCAGGTTCTTTCGGCATGTGTCGTAACTCCCCATCGGAGTCCCGCCGCCAAGATGGCTTTTCGCCACTTACCAACGATATCTTGATGAGGCCCGTGATTAACAGCATTCCATTGATGATATTTTGAATTCCAAAGATCAAAATTGTCATGGTGGTTAGCCATGGCGACACAGTATTTCGCTCCGGCATATTTAAAAAGTTTGACTAACTCTTCGGGATGAAAGTTTTCTCCCCTCCACAATTCGATCACATCCTTATACCCCACCTTGGAGGGATGTCCGTAATGAGCGACGTGGTAATTATAGGCGTCACTCCCTTGAATATACATATTACGCGCATACCAATCCCCGATTCCAGGTACGGTGTAGGCATTCCAACAGGTCCAAATTCCAAACTTGGCATTACGAAACCACTCGGGAGTCTGGTACTGGCGAAGCGAGTCAACCGTACCTATGAATTTGCCCGGTGTACGAGGCTCTGAGGTGGGATTTAGGGAACCGGAAGCCTCATCTTTACCTTTGATTGAAACTATGGAGGAGGTATCAGCAGCGGTCAGCCCTGTGTTGGAAATCAGTAGAAAAACGGAGAAAAAACACAAAAATCTAGAGCAGCTCATTTTTATTTTACAGTGGGGGGTTTTCATTTCGGCTTCGGGTTCATGGAGAGCCAAACGGTTTCAGGCGACATTATTCACCTCCCGCCCGATTTCAACCGTTTTCGCCTTATTGTTCCTACCGGTGAAAATCCTCCCCATTTCATTAGAAGGTGCGCAACCTTTCGGACGACTCGTCGTTAGGTTCCCCTCGCCGCGCTTTTCATCCGCACTTGAAGCCTGATCAACAGAAAGCAAAAACGGACAGACTGTGCAGGCCTTTATCTTCGGGGAGGGCGGAAAAGTAGTTAGGGGGTCTTATTTTAGGTTGTAGGCGAGCACTGATCAGCCAGGGATCAGCATCCCCAGAGCGGCGACTCCAATGATCACTGTGGCAATCCAAGCAAGAATGACAATAGCACGACTTGCAGTATAATCACCCATCACCGATTTTTTCGATGCCAGGATGATGATGAGAGCCATCAAAGGAACAGCCACGACGCCGTTGATGACGGCACTGCAGAAAAGAGCCTTCATGGGACTAATCGGAGAATATTGGATACCAAGGGCACATAGGACGCTAATGATGATGACGAAATAGAAGCCGCGAGCCTCCCTGACCTTATTTTCCAGTCCCGATTTCCATCCCATTGCCTCAGAGAATGCATATCCCGCAGATCCTGCAAGCACCGGCACTCCGATCAAACCAACCCCAATGATTCCTATCGCAAAGAGCAGAAAGGCTGCGTCACCGGCAAGAGGGCGAAGAGCAGTTGCTGCCTGAGAGGCCGTTTGAATGTCTTTGATACCCGCAACAANNTGGAGTGTCACGGCAGTTGCCAAGATGATGAAATAGGCTGTGATGTCAGAATAGAACATCCCACTCCAAGTATCCCATCGTATCCTGCTTAGTTCTGTAGCGGCTGAGATGGGATCCTTAAGCAGTGGGCCTTTATCTTGATTACGATGCATATCCTCGACTTCTTCCGAAGCCTGCCAGAANNAAGAACAGGTACGGACTGATCGTCGTTCCGAAAATAGCAACAACCATGGTAGCGGCCTGGGCATTAGGTGTGAAGGATGGCCAGACTGTGTGCAGCGCCACCTTTCCCCATGGGACATGGACAGTGAAGAGCACGGCGGCATAAGCCAGCAGGGAGAGAGTGAGCCACTTCAGGAAAAAGACATACCGATGATAAGGTACGAGCACCTGAAGCAAGAGTGTCACAACTACAAAAAGCACGGTCATCAAGCGGGCATTTATCCCAGTGACCAACTCTCCCACCGCACCCATGGCGGCCACATCGGCCGCAATGTTGAGAGTATTGGCCACTAGCAGAAGCAGAATCACTGCCTTTAGAATGAGGGGAGGAAAGGCATCCTTGATATTGGCAGCAAGCCCTCTTCCGGTGACTCGGCCGATCAGAGCACACAGGAACTGGATGGCTGCCATCAACGGGAAGGCCAGGGGAATGGTCCAGAGCATGTTCAGGCCAAACTGAGCTCCGGCCTGCGAATATGTCACTACACCGCTTGGATCGTCATCAGCCACGCCTGTGATCAACCCCGGCCCAAATGCTGTCAACGGGTGTTTCTTAACTCGATTCCAAACTTCCTTCCATCCCTTCATTGGTAGTGAGTGAAAGGGCATGCCGCTCCGCGAAAAAGCATCGATTGAGAAGTCTGGTCTAAAATAAGAACTTTATCCTCACGAGGCGGAATTTAATGATTCAAATCATCAAAGCCATGCAACAAATCATCCGCCAATGGCCGGCAAGAGATCTATATGGTCTGGGGCAAAATGAGTATTGAGCTTTGTGCTCAGTAACTATGCGTTATCTCCTTTTGAGATTACCGGTAAGATAGAGAACTATAATGATAAGCAGAATGAGGCCAAATCCGCCTCCCCCAATCAAGGGGCCACCTAGGAAAAAGCCTCCGCCACCAAACAAGAGCATTAAGACTATTAACAGAATGAGTAGATTCATAGCTGCAATACTGCCATATAGAAACTCTGCGGCTAGTTGGGTGTTCACCCCATAGAATAACTTCTACAGAGTCTATAAATCAGATATGAAAAAAATTCATATCCCATTGTTGATCCTCGGTCTCGTAGTGTTGTACGGATGCGTAAGCGTCACTGAAAGAAGACCAGCAACTGCAACGACAACGACCACTACCGCAGTTAACCGGTAATACAAAACGACTTTTTCACTTCAGAGCTGGAGTGTGGGCTCTGCGCGACTGGCAGAAGCATGTTTCTATCATCCCCTCGTTGAGTATCGCCTGAGGGTTTGGCAATGAAAATACTCACCATTGCGGGTGGTGGCCTTGCAGGTCTGGCGCTCGGCNNGCGGGGAATTCATTTCGGGAATTCAGACCAGTGATCTCGTCGTGCTCGGTATCGAGGATTTGCTTGCCCCCGCCGAGCGACCGCGTGAGATGGCATGGTTTGATGGAACGCATCCCATGTTTCGAACCACCTTGCCCGAGGCGGCGTATGGACTGAGCCGTCACTATCTCGACACTGCACTCGCTGCGCGATTTACCGCGGCAGGTGGCGATTTGCAGACAGGTACACGCTTCAATGGTATAGCTGGGGAAGGCACTGTATNNGGCGCAGTCCGCGTCGCTCGCCTTGGCTTGGTCTAAAGGCACACTTTTTCAATCTTAAACTTGGGGCGGACTTGGAAATTCACCTCGGTGATGCGGCTTATGTCGGACTCACGCGGGTCGAGGAGGGGCGTGTGAATGTGAGCGGACTTTTTCGCCGCACCAAAATGCTCGCTGGTGGGCAGGAGGTACTGATGCAGGCCGTGCTTGAGGCGGGATTGCCGGAGTTGGCCGAGCGTTTGCGCGCAGCACGCATTGGTCAGACTTCGATCAAAGGGGTAAATCGTCTTCACCTTGGCTGGCATACCCAGCGCGACGAAGGAGTTCGTATAGGTGACGCCGCGGCAATGATTCCGCCTTTCACCGGCAACGGAATGACAATGGCTCTGCAAAGCGCGCTTGCCGCCGTCGAGCCGCTCACGCGATGGAGCCACGGCGCGCTTTCCTGGAGCGACACCCGCACGGCAATCCGCCAGACTCAGCGTCGCATGTTCGCTACTCGCTTGCGCTGGGCGCGGGCCTTGCAATGGCTACTCCTCGAACCGCTCAGCCGCCGCCTATGTGGCGCTATGATCAGCGGGCAATTGGTTTCATTTGAGACGCTCTACCAAAAGGTACGTTAACACCTATGTTTCTCCGAAGTCTCGCCACCACCCTGCCACCACATAGCTGGACTCAAGCCGAGTTCTGGGAATCAATTCGTGATGCCAGCGTGATGAGCGGACTCAAGCCGCGTTCGCGGCTGCTGTTGGAAAAAGTGCTGCTTGGTAGCAATGGAATTAACACACGCCACTTCACGCCTGAGCGCCTCGAAGATGTTTTCCATAGCCCCGCGCGACAACTCAATGAAACCTTTGAACGCGAGGCCACAAAACTTGGGACACAAGCTTTGCGCAAGGCAATGAGCCAGGCCGAGGTCGGCAATGTTGATGCGCTCTTCATTTGCACATGCACCGGCTATCTCTGCCCTGGCCTGAGCAGCCATGTGGCGGAGGCGATTGGCTTATCGGCTGACACTTATCTTATGGATGTTACTGGTGCAGGCTGCGGCGCGGCGTTACCGACCTTGCGGGCAGTGTGCAATTATTTGAAAGAACACCCCACCCATCGCGCCGCCATCATCGCGGTTGAGATTTGCTCGGCGGCGTTTTATATCAGCGATGATCCAGGTGTACTCATCAGTCTTTGCCTCTTCGGTGACGGGGCCGCAGCCCTCGTGCTTGATGGCGAAGATGTGCGCCGCAGCGATCTACGCTTCTCCGGTTTCAATACGCTGCATCTGCCGGAGCACCGGGAAAAAGTGCGTTTCGTAAATCGCGAGGGCAAACTCTGCAACCAGCTCCATCGCGATGTGCCCGAGGTCGCCGCTCAGAGCGTGAGCAGACTCCATGAGAGGGACAACCTACCCGCGCACCATGTCATCAGCCATGCAGGAGGACGCGATGTGCTCGCGGCGATCAATTCCCTGTTGCCTCAACACGGCCTGGCCGAAGCGTACGAGGTGCTCCAGCGGTGCGGCAATATGAGCAGCCCTTCGGTGTTCTTTGCGCTTGAGCACGCTCTTTCTCAAGTTAGCAGAGCGCCATTCTGGCTCACCTCCTTCGGTGCTGGCTTCACCTGCCACTCCTGCACATTGGAGGACTAATGGCATTGAATCGTTATGATATAAATTAGGAAGAGCTTCAAAATTTAGAAGAGGATGCACGATAACTTCACTACAAAGGCTTATATCCGAAAAGAACATCGAAGTTAACAAGAGAGTTAACCTAAGATTACAGCGCTCGAATCCAACTAAATGAATGGATTGTTTGTTTATTCCCTTTCCCGTTGGAGATGGTGATCTATTTCAGCTTTTTCCAAAAGTCCTATAGAATAAAAAAAGTAGGAAGAGTTTAGGGAAATTGCCGTTTTAGGTCACTCGGGCGGTAGGGAGTGCCGATCAGACTCGCCTGCGGATCCCCCAGTAGGAGTTGCCATCTACCACTAGGTCCAGCAAGCCCCCCTGATTCACTATGAAAACTACGCATATTTCATACGGATATGGATCCCTTGTTGGACCAGGGGACCTGCTGGGGGGATGGAGTATCAAAAGGCAACTCCCCTCTATCCCCTGTCAGCTAAAAAAAGGCTCCTCCCCACACGCAGGAGGGGTCTTTTTCCGCCTCTCCCTCCTGTGAAAAGGAGAGAGAGACTCGCACATCCGTAAGGTCAGATGTGCTACCCCAGAAAGACTTACGGCTTGATTGTCGTCCCCTTGGCCGGATGTCTCCTGAGTAATTCTACGGCCTGATTTCTCAGGCTGTTCTCGAAGTATTCNNAGGCTGCTCATCAGTTGCTTCCCAGAGCTCCTGTCTCCGCATCGAAGAGTCCATAGAGGGCTTCTCCTCTGCGCATGGCTGTCTGAGGATTGATCTTCTTGTGAACCTCCGTGAAGGCATTGAACAAACTCCAGGCTGTCCTGGGTCGGAAGGCCACATGGTCGGGATGACGCCACTGGGTCAGTACCTCAGGGATCTGAGCTGTGGTGATGGCCTGAGCATCCACGGCACGAATGACCATGTCGTGAGCCCTAGCATCCCGGATCTTGGTCTCCTTGTAGTGGAGNNATCCCGTTCCGCAAAGCGGGTATGCTTCCTGCTGATTTGCACCTGACCCGAAAAGGCTAGGTTGTCGCAGACGAAGACCCTTGTGCCAGCAACAAGGCCGGCAGGATAGGTCTGATCGTGAGAGTTTCGTAGACCTACAACCCAGCCAAAGTCAGATATATTTCTGTTTGGCAAGGTGACGCACAGAATCCCGAAGTATCGGTCTCCGTTGTGACTCAGGGCATGCGCCTCTTCTGTAATAAGGAACCCGCAGCCGCGAAGCTGGAGTTCGATTTCGTTCAGAACGCTTGTGTGACTGAGTGGATACCACGTGGTGGTGGATGGAGGCGTTGGAACTTCATAGAGAGAATTCCTGCTTACTAGCTCTGCTCCACAGTGGNNCCGATTTTGTTTGGTGTTTATAAAAGGAAAGGGCCGGAAGCGATTTGCTCCGGCCTTTTCCTTGGGTTGTTGTTGGGAAATATTTCCCGTTGTTTTCTAGGCGACTAGCTCAGCCTCTCGCTTGAACTTGAGTTGGCTGACGCTGCATTCACTTGGCTCGATGTCATCTCTCTGCCCTAGGTAGACAGGCTGAAAGAGAGCACCACTTTCTGGGAAGGCGTAGAGGTACCTGACCTCTACAATTTGACCTTCTTCTGGAATCGGCTGCCCAACGGGAATAGTGACATTCCCTGCTGAGACGATTCTTTCACCGTCGTAGAGACCCATCTGTACAGACCTCTTTCCATTCTGAGCAGTGACTACCACGGAGGCAGTTTCCACGAACTTGAATTTGAACTGATCGCCTCCGCTATTTGGACGACCCGGTATGTAGGGAGCATC
>PLEU01000200.1:794-9254 GCA_003136515.1 Spartobacteria bacterium | reverse complement strand
ATGGTGGCCCGCGGCGATCTGGGCATCGAGTGTCCCTTTGAAGAACTGCCGGTGATCCAGCGCCGGGCGGTCAACACCTGCGTGGCCAAGGGCAAGCCGGTCATCATCGCCACCCACATGCTCGAGTCGATGATCGAGAATCCGGTTCCTACCCGCGCCGAGGTTACCGACGTGGCCAACGCCGTCTTTGAACAGGCGGATGCCATCATGCTCAGTGGGGAAACTACTGTTGGCAAGTATCCCGTTGAGTGCGTCAAGGTTCTCGACCGGATTGCGAGACGGATCGAACGTAGCGGCAGTGCCCATTTTGCTGAGCAATCCACCACACTCAATGCCCGGCAGAAGACTGCCCGATCCGGTGTCATCCTGGCGAATTCCTTCGCAAATGCCTATCTGGCCGTTCTAACGCGTCAGGGAGTCATGGTCGACTACACCAGCCACACCCGCCCGGAGCATGCTCCCATTTACGCTATTACGCCCTCTGAAATCGTGGCCCGTCATCTTGTGCTCAACTGGGGTGTTCTTCCCCTAGTGATGCCTTTCGAGAATTCGCCCGAGGAATCTGTGAAGAATGCAGAGCAGCTACTTCTCTCCCGGGGCCTTCTGGAAAAGGGGGATCAGCTCATCGTCATGAGCGACATCATCGAGGGGGATGAGCAGTTCGATTCCATCCAGCTCAGAAAGATCTAAAATGCGTCGTGCGTGGAGTGCCTGGCAACCAGCCTATCCCTGACCTATGGGTTTAATTGCTAGAATTGACCCAGTCGATGAAGGCCTTCGGGCCGCCCGGCAAATAGCCGGAATTCTGTTTGATCAGTTTCCCCTTGGAGTCGAGCAGGACTAGGGTTGGAAACCCATCGATTTTGTATTTTTCCTGAAGGGAGTCATTCTGCTTTTTGACTTCTGGGGAAAGCGTTTTCCCTTGTGGGAAATCCACTTCGACAAGAACCAGATTTTTGTCGGCGTAATCCTTGAAATCGGACTGGTCAAAGGTCTCCTTCTTTAACTTCATGCACCAGCTGCACCAATCACTCCCGGTGAAATCCAGAAGCACCTTCTTGTTCTCTTTGGCAGCAGTGTCCAAGGCTAGCTGATAGTTATCATTCCATCCCCCAGCAAAGGCGGGAAGAACTGTTGCCAGAAGTGCAGCGACAAGAAGTAAGATGATTCTGGGTGGATTCATAGATTACTATCTCTGCCAGTCCTAGTCGGAGTGCAACCAGAAATTCTCGTAGATATGGCAAAAAACCTCACAATCTCAAGCGCTCCTACCAGTTCCGGATTGCAAAAAATCGTGCTGAGCCTTATCGCCAGAGGGTTTATGCGAAGATTCACCCCTGCATTTCTTCTTTCACTCACCGGTTGTCTCCTCAACCTGTGTCCGCTTCAGGCAGAGAGCTATCTGATCGCCGATAATCAGGGCGGTCATATCCTTGAGGGGGTTCATGCCAACGACAAACTTCCGGTCGCCAGTCTCACCAAGCTGGCTCTGGCCATGGTTACTCTGGACTGGGCTGATCTGAAAGGAAGCAACCTTGAGGAAACTACTACCGTGCCGCAGGAGGCCATTGCCACAACGGCTGGAATCAACCCCTTGGGACTCCAGGCAGGGGATGTAGTCTCGCTCAGGGATCTCCTCTATGCCTGCCTGCTTGCATCGGACAATGTTGCTGCCTGCACCCTTGCCAACTATCTAGGGCAGAACCTTCCCAACGCCACCGGTCTTGATCCTGTCGGCAACACGGTGGCGAACATGAACGCACTGGCTAGGCAGTTGGGTATGCGCCACACGCTTTTTCTCAATCCTCATGGCCTCGATGCACCGGAGGGCTCCGCGCAGCCCTACTCCTCGGCAGCCGATCTCGCCCGCCTCACACGATACGCCTATTCCAAACCAGGGCTTGCATTCTATGTTTCCCAAAAGGAGAGAGAGATTCATGTGCAGCGCGGTGCCACCAGCCTTGGGGTTGTTCTTCACAATACGAATACGCTGCTTGGCACCGAGAACATTGACGGAGTCAAAACAGGCCGCACCTCCCGGGCGGGAGACTGCATTATTCTTACCTCGGAGCATCCCCCAGAGGTTGTGCGCCAGGGATTGACCGTTTTCACCACGCCAAGGCGGATCATCGTCGTCCTGCTCAATGGAACCAATCGTGAACAGGAGGGGTTGGCTCTGATCCAACGTGGATGGGCGCTTTACGACGACTGGGCAGCAAGGGGACGTCCGGCCAAGGGGCCGGCACTTTAATCCCCTATGACAAAAAAACGGATCGGCGTCCTGACAAGCGGTGGCGATTGCCCTGGGTTGAATGCTGTGCTTCGCGGGATTTTTTGCTCCGCGGAACAGCTTGGCTGGGAAGTCCTTGGTTTCCTTGACGGCTTTGAGGGGATGCTCCCTGAAGGCGGGGATTTCATGATGCTTACCCGGTCAAACACGGCAGGGATCTTGCAGACTGGAGGAACCATTCTTGGCACCACCAACAAGGGCCATTTCACCTCCAAGATCGCCGGAGGAGAGCGTACTGTCATTTCCGAGGAGGTTATCGCACGCGCGTCCCGAACCTGCCGTGATCTTGATCTTACCGCGATCATTGCCATCGGCGGGGACGGATCTATGAATACTTGCCTTCAACTTTACCGGGCCGGCTTTCCGATGATTGGAGTTCCCAAGACCATTGATAACGNNCCTTGAGGCAACGGCCATGACCTTCGGCTTTGATTCCGCGGCCGCGTGCGTCACCGATGCCCTTGACCGTCTGCACACCACGGCCGCCAGTCATAAGCGGGTTTTTGTCGTTCAGGTCATGGGGCGTCATGCCGGATGGATCGCCCTTTGGGGAGGGCTTGCGGGGGCCGCCGATATCATCCTCATTCCGGAGATTCCCTTCTGTCTGGAAAAAATTTCTGAAGAGGTGCATAGCCGTGATCGTGAAGGATTTAAGAGCACAATGATCGTTGTTGCCGAGGGGGCCCGAGCGCAGCACGGGCAACAGTTCCGCAAGCAGTCCGCCAGCGGAGAATGGAAATTGGGAGGCGTTGGGGAGATGCTTGTGCATGAGATTGAGTCGCGTACCGGTAAGGAGACGCGGGGTTGTGTTCTCGGGCATCTCCAGCGTGGCGGCGATCCCACGACCCTTGACAGGATTCTGGGTACACAATTCGGCGTCAAGGCGGTGCAGTTGGCCAGCGAAGAAAAATTTGGCGTTATGGTGAGCTATCAGAACTACGAAGTTCATGACGTCCCGATAGCCGAAGCGATTCACCGCCTCAAGCGCGTCCCTTCTGAAAGCCAGTTGATTGAAACCGCCCGTGCAGTGGGCATTCGATTTGGAGATTAGCAGACGCCGAGTTTATGCCTGCAATTCCAGACGAACAACGACTTCAGAATTCAGAAACTCTCCGTGGCGCGATTCGCTCCATCCCTGACTTTCCAAAGCCAGGCATTCTCTTTCGTGACATTTCCCCCCTGCTGGAGGATGCATTCCTCTTCCGAAGCACGATCGACCTGCTTGCGATGGAATGTGAAGGAATGATTTTATCCAAGGTTGTGGGACTTGATGCACGTGGATTTATCTTTGGTGCCGCCCTCGCCTATAAACTCGGCGTCGGCTTTGTTCCGGTACGCAAAAAGGGTAAGCTCCCCTCTGCGACACTTTCGCATTCCTATGATCTCGAATATGGTTCGGCGACTCTCGAAATCCACTGCGACAGCATTCGAAAGGGAGAGTCCGTGATCGTGGTTGATGATCTTCTTGCTACCGGGGGAACTGCAGGGGCAGCCATCCATCTCCTGCAGAAACTAGGTGCTGTGGTGGCAGGACTGCTCGTTGTTATCGAATTGGGGTTTCTACAGGGCAGGAACGCCCTTGGAGAGACACGGGTAAAATCGCTAGTTTCCTACACGGACTGAACTCCCTAATCTTTTTGCCGCACCGCGGCATCGATGCTGCCGCAGCGTCCGAGGAATTCGCAAACCAGCCATGCTATTGCCAGAGAAACAACGGCAGCCTNNGCCGATGGATGATGGGCTCCGAGTAGAATCCGGGAGGTAGCAATAGCCAAGGCCACGATGAGGGCTGGAATTCCCCATGCCGGAGAGGCGAAGAAAATCACTCCGGCAAACCCGACCGCAGTCGCTGTGTGGCCAGAAGGAAAGCTGTTAAAATCAGCCTGTCCAACCAGCCATTTTCCGTCATTTTGCAGCCCGTACCACCCCTGTACTGCCGCGGCACGGGGGCGCGTTCTGCCTGTGGTCAGGCGGGAAAGATTGACCGTCATTCCAGCGAGCGTGGAGGCGATCATCGCCGAGAGGAAGATTCGCTGCCACCTGACATTACGGGCTCGCCGTGCTACAAAATATCCAAGCGCCCCAATCAACATCAGCTCGGGCCAGTCGCCATACCTGCTGGCAGCGCTCACCTTTGGGTCGTGGCTCCAATGTCCCTGATGAGCTTCTAGCAGATGGCGTTGCAGAGGTGCATCGAGAAGAAAGGAGCCCGCAATGACTGCTGTCGCAAGGAGGAGGACAACCCAAAGTGTTAGGCTGGGGCGGCAGGTTGAAAGCAATTTGGAACTCATCGCCCAGCATTCGTTCGGGGCAGGCGTCGAGGTCAAGCATGGAAGATCGCCCTCCTTATTATGAGTTCTCTGATTTTGGGATTTAATGAAGCTTTACCTACCCAACACAGCTACGGGAAAGAGATGTGCAAATTCCTCGTTGGTGCACTCGGCTCCACCCTTCTTCTTTTCACAGGTTGCGCGATTAACGAGAATTCTCCTGCGGTGATTCCCTCGGAGCGCGTGCCGGCAGGCAGCGTGGCGCCCCACGCCCCTCGATCACTCTGGCCCTCTCTCGCCAACGATCAGGGCCGTTTCCGCAATCCTGATCGATGCCCATAAAGGAGAGACCCTCTATCAGAAGAATGCAGACGAGCCACGCCAAGTGGCCAGCACCCTGAAGATAGTCACCGCGCTAATCGTGGCGGAAAATGATCTTCTGGATCAATCCATCCGGATTGAGCGGGAGGATACTCAGGTGAAGCCGACGCGCATCGGCATTCGTGCAGTGGAGAGCTATCCGCGCCGCCAGCTTCTACAGGCGATGATGATCCATAGTGTGAATGACTGCGCTGCTGCTCTGGCGCAGTCGTATTCCGGCAGTCTCTCGGCCTTTGCCAGGGTGATGCATGAACTCGCCGAACGCTGAGGTGCCACCGATTCCTGCTTTGTGAACCCCTACGGGCTTCCGGCCCGCCAGAATTCCACGGCACGTGACATGGCCCGCATCGCCTTCCGTGTCTACCGTAATCACGATCTGCGCGAGGCCATGGCTATGCGTATTGCGTTCGCTATCCGGGTGGTCGCATGGCGCTCCTAGAGCCAACCGACAAACTCCTGCTCCGTTCCCTATACTTCAATGGAATGAAGACTGGCTACACCGATGCCGCCGGAAAGTGCCTCTTCAGCAGTTACAGTAAGTGGGACAGGGATCTCATTCTAGTACAGCTCGGAAGCCGCGCCTCCATGATCTTTGACGATGCCCAATGCATGATCCATTGGGCTATGGAGCAGTGAAAAACCCTTTCACCTTACTGCTTATTCTCTAAGTTCCTGAAGATTTAGCTTACAATTTTTAGTTTTTCAGGCTGACCACACCCATCCTTTTCCTTACAATCCTCGTGACCAGGCCGCCTCGCGCGGCATAGGCTAAAGGTTCGATGCCAACGAAAAAAAAGACCCTCCCAAGCT
The DNA here is from genome assembly GCA_003136515.1 of Spartobacteria bacterium. The sequence goes on along the minus strand of PLEU01000200.1, from coordinate 3,503 downwards.
CTAGAAAAGCCGCAGGGAATATCCCGAGGAGGCCCTTTCGGATTGGTTCTGTAACGCTCGGCGGTAAAGAACCTCTTTTCATCCTCGGCCCCTGTGTCATCGAGGGAGAGAAACCGCTGTTGAGTGCCGCCCGCACCATCAAGAAAATCTGTGATGACCTCGGTGCTGCGTTCGTTTTCAAGGCCTCTTATGACAAGGCCAACCGCACCTCTGGCTCCTCTTACCGTGGCGTCGGGGCTCTTGATGGCTGCAAAATGCTTGCCGAGGCGGGTGCTTCCATCGGGGTACCGGTGACAACCGACATTCATTCTCCCGAGGAAGCGGCGATTGCGGCCGAGTTCATTGATCTGCTCCAAATCCCTGCTTTTCTCTGCCGACAGACTGATCTGATAGAGGCTGCGGCGCGTACAGGGCGGGCGGTGAATGTGAAAAAGGGTCAGTTTCTTTCCCCGTGGGACCTTGCTCCGATTGCCCGGAAATTACTGGCTGCAGGATGTTCCAACTTCTGTTTTACAGAGAGAGGCTCCTCTTTTGGCTACAACAACCTTGTTGCCGATATGCGCTCCCTCTATTGGATCCGGGAAGCGGGCTTTCCTGCCATCTTCGATGCCACCCACGCGGTGCAACGTCCCGGCGGAGGGGGTGACTGCACCACCGGTGACGGTCATCTGGCCCCCGTTTTGGCTCGTGCTGCAATGGCAGCGGGAGTTGACGGCATCTTCCTTGAGACCCACGAAAATCCTGCGAAAGCTCCATCGGATGGCCCCAATCAGATTCCGCACCAACATCTTAAAGCTGTGATTCACTCCTTACTCGCCATTCATCGTGCACTTGCCTGACGCCAAGTCGCTGGGGTTTTGGTGCCTGTTCCCCGTCAGCCTGATCTTGTCAGGCATGGCGGTCGGGGCAGATACCGCTGCGGCTCCTGAGACCTCCAATACTCCAGTTCCACCCTCACCGGCACTGCTTGCTGCGAATGCGAACGCGATTCCCCTCACGAAATCCAATAACAAGCCGATGGAAGTTCCGGTGTTGCCGGGTGAGCCGGTGAAAGGGATCAAGATTCCACAATATGATGAGAATGGTAACCTGACTATGTGTCTGACTGCGGAAACCGCGTTGAAGCTGAATGATCATCAGGTTGAGCTGAGCAGCCTCAAGGTACAATTCGACGAGAAAGAAGAGAAGGAGATCATCGTCAAGATCCCTCACAGTATACTTAATCTCGATACCAAGATACTCTCGGCTGACTCGGAGACGCAGATCCACAGGGAGGATTTTGACATTGTGGGCGAGAGCGCCGAGTTTGATACCCTTGCCCGGCAGGGCACTTTCAAGGGGCGGGTTCACGCCTCGTTCATCAACGACAACAATATCGCACAGCCATGAAGCATTTTCCGTCACGCCTCCTACGCGTTCATTTTTCCGTGTCGGTGCTGATTATGGCGATACTGATTCTAACCCGTTCGGTTTCATGGGCACAGGATGCCGGACCGATTGCAGCGCCGGGTCCGGTCGCTGCACCTGAGTCAGGCCCCGTGGCTGATCCCAATGCCCCCTTCTCGCCACCTGGTACTGGTGAACGGCCTAAATATTCCCGGACCATCATCGACAGTGACGATGGCGCCACCTTTGAAAATGCCACCAGCACGGCGGAATTCACGGGGCATGTCGTCGTGAATGACCCCCAGTTCAATCTCACCTGCGACAAGCTTCATGTCATCCTGGGCCCGAATCGCAAAGGGCTCTCCAAGGTCGTTGCCACTGGGAGCGTTGTAATCACGCAGGATAAGACCAATGATCGCGGCGAGGTCGTAAAATCGATCGGCAAATGTGGAAAGGCTTCATACGATGCGGCGACCGGAGATGTCACCATGGAGGAATGGCCCCAGATTCAGCAGGGAATCAACAATCAGGTGGCCACACAGGAGAACACGGTCATGATTCTTAATGCTAAGGGACGTTCACGTACCATCGGTGGAAGCCGAACCATGATCATTGATCAGGGAACCAATGCGGTCACGCCCTGAACCCCTCTTTTTAGACAACACCCATGAGTTCCGACACCCTATCGCCCCAGCCGACCACCGCGCCTGCCAATGCAAATAAGGAGGCTCAAGAGGTCATCCTGCGCACGGATAAGCTGGTCAAAATTTATGGTGGGCGCTCTGTCGTAAACGGAGTCGATATCCATGTCAATAAGGGTGAAATCGTCGGTCTGCTAGGCCCCAATGGGGCCGGAAAGACGACCACTTTCTACATGATTGTCGGGCTGGTCCGACCTGATGGCGGGCGGACTTTTTTCCACGGCAAGGATGTCACCCATGAACCGATGTACAAGCGTGCCCGGCTCGGCATGGGATACCTCCCCCAAGAGGAATCGATTTTTCGCAAGCTGACTGTGCGCGAAAACATCATGGCTATTTTGGAAACCACTCCACTCACGAAATCGGAGCGTAAGGAACGCTGCGATGAATTGCTGGAGCGCTTCGGAATAGCCCACCTCTCCAAAAACGAGGCAATCACCCTCTCCGGTGGAGAAAAACGTCGACTAACCATTGCGCGCTCCTTAGTTACAAACCCCAAGCTTCTGATGCTTGATGAACCCTTCAGCGGCGTCGATCCCATAGCCGTCTATGATGTGCAGCAGATCATCTCCGACCTACGCGATTCTGGGTTGGCGATCATCATTACCGATCACAATGTCCG
>PLEU01000200.1:198-782 GCA_003136515.1 Spartobacteria bacterium | reverse complement strand
TACCTCGGCGAATCCTTTTCGATGTAGCCGCTCTTGCTACAAAAAATTTTCCGACCATGCCACGTTCCAAAGCCCCTTCACCTCTCAAGCTCTCCAAGGGGAAAACTCTGACCGTCGGCAATTTCTACACCAATCACGGACCTTCCCTGGGACTCGAGCTAATGGGGGACTCGACTGGACTAGAACGACCCATCCAGGAACCGACTATCAACCGCCCTGGGCTCGCGCTGGCAGGATTTTTCCGTTACTTTGCCTNNCATCCAAGTCGTGGGCCATGCCGAACTGAGCTATCTCCGCAGCATTTCCGCACAGGAGAGAAAGGAGCGGATTCAAGCCCTCTTTGAGCAGCGAATTCCCTGTCTGATAATTGCCAGGGGGCTTCCCCTGCCCTCCGGGATCATCGAACTCGCCACTGCTGCCAAGACACCTGTTTTCAGTACCCCTCTGATCACAATGAAGTTCATCAATTCAGCCACCATTGCGCTAGAGGATGAATTCGCACCGGTTGCCTCGGAACATGGCAGCATGGTTGACATCATGGGGGTTGGTGTCCTGATCCGTGGCAAGAGCGGCATCGGGAAAAG
>PLEU01000200.1:0-179 GCA_003136515.1 Spartobacteria bacterium | reverse complement strand
ATCGGCATCATCAATGTCGCCGCAATCTTCGGAGCCGGCTCGGTCCGACCAGAAAAGCAGCTCGATCTGGTCGTTACGCTTAAGGATTGGCAGGATGTTCCGGACATTGATAGGATAGGACTTGACCGTGACACCTATGAGATTCTCGGCATACCTATTCCTCATGTGACCATCCCCGT
>PLEU01000058.1 GCA_003136515.1 Spartobacteria bacterium | reverse complement strand
CAGATCGTGACGATGACCTATCCTCTGATTGGCAACTACGGCACAACTTCGGAGGATGAGGAAAGTGCCCGGCCCCAGGTGAACGGTTTTGTGATCGAGGAGCTTTCGCAGGTGGCGAGCAGCTGGAGATCGAGCGAAAATCTTCAGTCCTACCTGAAGCAGCATGGGATTCCCGCAATTGAAGGGATCGATACCCGCTCCCTGACCCGTCATTTGCGGACTCGGGGTGCGATGAGTGCCTGTCTGAGTACGGATGGGAGCAGTGAGACGGCGGCGATTGCGCGGGCCAAGGCGGCTCCGGGACTGGAGGAGCTGGATCTGGTGGGTGAGGTTTCCACCAAGACGGCCTATGAATGGGACCCTGAGGGCGTGTTTAGTTCCCAGTACGGCGAGTTTGCAGTGCCCCGCGACGGGAAGAAGGAACCGCTGGTGGTGTTGTATGACTTTGGCGTGAAGCGAAATATTCTTCGTTTGCTGCGCTCCCATGGAGCGCGGGTGATGGTGGTTCCTGCTACGGCAAGCGCCGGGGAGTCCCTAGCTTACAATCCCGACGGGATATTTCTTTCCAACGGACCCGGAGATCCTGCCGTGCTGACGGATGCGCACGAGACAGCCCGATTGCTTGCTGAGAAAAAGCCTGTTTTTGGGATCTGCCTAGGCCACCAGATTCTTTCGCTCGCCTTTGGCGCATCGACCTTCAAGCTGAAATTCGGACATCGTGGCGCCAATCAGCCTGTTCAGGATCTGCGTACCGGCAGGGTACTCATCACGTCCCAGAATCATGGCTATGCGGTGAAGGAAGAGGGACTTCCTGCCGATCTCGAAGTCACTCATCGACATCTCAATGATGGAACAGTTGCCGGAATCCGCCATCGCACCAAGGAAGTCCGCGCCGTGCAGTTCCATCCAGAAGCATCTCCTGGGCCTCATGATTCGGCCGGTTTTATCGGGGAATTTGTGCAGTTACTAAGGTCCAAAACCTAAAGTTTGACCTGGAACAAGCCGGGTCGGAGTGGGCGCAGGCACTACTTTGCTTTTATCCGTACTATTCCCCAAGTTCTACATTCCAATAGGCCAGATCGATGAAGTGGCTCCAACTGTGATCCATGCCACCGGCGAAAGTGATATTCACAAAAGGACGCCATTTCGGACGCTTTGGCTTTTTGAGTAGATGCATCCGTGCTTCGTGAGGCAGCCTGTTTCCCTTGCGGGTGTTGCAGGGGATGCATGAGCAGACGACATTTTCCCAAGTTGTCTGTCCGCCGCGATCGCGTGGCAGGACGTGGTCGATGTTCAGACTACTGCGGTCAAAATGGACACCGCAGTATTGACACGTGTTCTTGTCACGCTCAAAGACATTGTGCCGCGTGAATTTGACCTCTTTTTTTGGCAACCGGTCAAACAGGCAGAGCACGATGATTCTGGGAACCCGTATTCTCAGCGAGATGGTCTGCAGCATCCGCGGTTCCGGATTGCTGACGGAAAAGTCACGCCAGCTTGTGAAGTCGTGCGTGAGGAAATTGCTTGTTCCGTCATTGGCGACGACCTGTGCGTGGCCCTGATAGAGGAGGGTCAGGGCCCGTCTGGCCGAACAGGTGTTGATCGCCTGCCACAACCTGTTGAGTACAAGTACCGGTTGATCGAGCAAATTATCCATGATGGTGTGTGCGATGCGTCGATGGCACGCACGCAATTAGCATCCGGGTCAAGAGTTTGTCAATCCTAGCCCTAGTGACATTTCCGTCACATTGTGTCTTTTGTAAAGTTCATCCCAGTTCATTTAAAGCAAATGTGCAGAGGATGTTTGATCTTTGATGACTTAAAGAGTACTCAGAACTACCTGTCTCCTTTATCCAATGTTTCGTATTCTGCTGATTTGTTCGTTGTTGCTTGTGCCAGTCTCCTCTCTGATGGCAGGGGATCCTTCCGACCAGTTTCTTTCCGCCTATGAGAGTTTTCAACAGGCGGAGAAGGCTGAGAGTTCCGGCGACACCGCAGATGCAGTCGACAAATATCGTTTTGCAGAAAGTTTGCTCATAGCTATTTCAAAGAGCGACCCTTCGTGGAACAAGCCGGTAGTCGAATATCGTCTCAAGAAAGTCCGCGAAGGTCTGGCTCGGCTTCAGGGAAATCCGTCCGATCAGGGAACCCAATCGGACACTGGAAGTCCAATTCCTGACGACCAAAAACCTGCTCCTGATCAGCCCTCGCCCTCGGCTTCGCCATCGCAGGGGAATGAAGTTGAGAGGCCGAGCATCGAGATCGGTGTTCCGACTTCGAGTAGTTCGCAAGATTCCGGTTCGGTACGACCTGCTTCCTCCGCATCCGGAGTGGAAATACGGCGGATGAAGAAGATCATTGAAGATCTCAGGGATCAGCTTCAGGTGGCAACCGATGCCCAGTCAGCTGAGAAACAGCGCGCCAACGATCTTCAGGATGCCGATTGGGTACAGCAGAGGTCGGATCTGCTCAATCAACTCGATGTGGCCAAACGTAAGATCACTGATCTGGAGCACGATCTACATGCCCGCGACTCATGGGGCACTGAGCTTAAAGATCTTCAGAAAAAACTCGATGACGCCGTCGCCGACAAACTGGCTGAGGAGGAACAGTTTCAGGATGATTACAAGAAGGTGACTGATGAAAACGGAGTCCTGATGAAGCAGCTTCAGGAGGCAAAAAACAAAGTCGTTACCACTGCCGAGTCCAAAAAGAAAATCGAACAGCTTAGCCAAGAGGTGGATCAAGGGCAAGATGCCCTCCGGCAACTTCAGGCCAAACTTGATCAATCTGAACAGACTGCCAAAGACTCGCTTGCCAAAAATGATGCTATTCAGAAGCAACTCACGCAGACGACTGAGCAGCTTGCCATCGTCCAGAAGCAGGCTGATCAGGCAGCCACCCTGCAACAAACAATCAAGGGACTCCAAGCTAAAGCCGATGAGGGAACGGCTGCAGTTCATCATGAATCTTCTCTCCAGGCCGATCTTCAGGTGCTTCAGGAGGAGCGTGATCGTCTAGCCCAGAAGGTGAACCAACTTGCCGGGGCAGCTCAGGAAGCGTCCAAGTTGAAGGGACTGGCCGAAGAATCAGATGTGCTGAAAAAGACGGTGACCGAACTCCAGGGGCATCTCGACGAGGATGAGAAGGATCTTGCAAAGGCGCATGCCGAGGCAGAGGCCACGGCTAGGGAACACGCGAATGAAGAGGCACTTCAGGAAAAAGTGGTGGCTGACGCGGAGGCCGATCAGTCGGTGCTTGAGGAGGAAAAGGACCGGCTTTTTTCCAAACTCACCCAGGCATCACTCTGGCTGACCTCCCTTCAGAAGCAGGGAGAGGCAATCACCCCACTGAAGAGTGAAATCGGGCAACTCCAAAATCAGCTGGCGGAGAACGCAAAGACAATGAATGAGTCGGCAACGAAGTTAGCGGAGGCGGAAAAGGCTGTTGATGACCTCCGTTCCGAAGGGGCGCAGAAGGATCAGGCCGCGCGCAGCATCAAGGATTTGCTGACCCAGCAAAACGACGCCCTCCAGAAGCAACTCAAGACTGCCCTCGGGAAAGTGGCCTCGGCGACCGACAAAACCTCTGAATCCGCTGCCCTCCAAGAGCAGGTCAAGCAACTCCAGTCACAGATAGATATCAATGCAAAGAACTATGCCGACTCCCAGCATCAGCTTGCCGAGCTGGCAAAATCTCAACCCGATCAGCAGAAAATCCTGACGGAAAAAGAGAAGGAACTTGCAGATGCGAAGGCTCAGGCTGACAAACTCCAGACTCAGCTTGATCAGGCAGCCCAGCAGATCGACACGCTCAAGAAGCAGGGAGACAATGGCGATGCCCGTCTCAAGGATCTTCAGGATGAACTTGATGAGAGGGATGCCAGGATCGCCCGTCTAAAGAAAAGGAAGGGCAATGCAGAGGCGGAACAGATGGTTGAGGAAAACACGCTGCTGCGTGGAATAGTTCTGAGGGAAATCAAGGATGAGGCTAAAAGAGCGCAGGCTCATCGCGTCATGGAGGAGGAGCTAAAGCGTCTGAATGTCCAATCCGATTCATTGCACGATGAGATGAATCAACTGGCAGCGCCAGCAGTCGAACTTACGCCGCAGGAGCGGGCTCTTTTCAAGGATGCCGAACTGGTGGTCGTGGACCAGGGGGATGACAGCATATCCGCCTCGATCTCTGCGCCGCTTGGCAGTAAGGGTGCCACTACGGCAGGCACGAACGCGGGTGACGACGTGAATTCTTCCATGACCAACCAAGAGTTGGCCACCAATGCCGCAGCGCCACCTTCCCGGGCTGACGGTCAAGTGCAGGCAGGTACCAATGAGGTCGCAACGAATGCGGTGCTTCCGTGGCAAGGAAAGTTCAAGGAACTCCTGACCCAGGCCAAGGAAGAGTTTGACCGGCAGGATTATCTGGAAGCCGAGAGTACATTTCAGGAATCCCTCAAGCTTGCTCCCAACGATTACTTCGCCCTTTCGAATCTCGGGGTGGTTGAGTTTCAGCTAGGCAAAATGAAGGAAGCCGAGGACTCGCTCGAAAAGGCCTCGAAGCAATCAGCCGACAACTCATTCGCACTTACCACCCTCGGGATCGTCCACTACCGTCAGGCAAGGCTGTCAGATGCTGAGAAGGTGTTGCGTAAATCACTTGCAATCAATGACCAAGACTTCACTGCGCACAACTATCTCGGCATTGTCCTAGCTGCTTCCGGAAAGGGAAAGGCTGGTGAGAGCGAGATCATGAGGGCTCTTGAGATCAACCCCGCCTATGCCGATGCGCACTTCAATCTTGCGGTAATTTATGCGACCGGAAAACCACCTGCAAAAATGATGGCCCGACAGCATTATAAAAAGGCTCTGGATCTCGGATNNCCATGCCAAGTATCTTTTTTGATGGTAATTGGTGTCATCCGCCGAAGTTCACCGGGCGGCCGCCGGAATTCAAAATGCGCGAGATCAAAGCCCCCCAAGGATGAGTTGGTGGACATCGGTCAAATCGAGAAACCCTTTGAGTTTCTCAGATCCCGGCCCGACACCGAGTGCGAGGACATCGCTGGCAACTCCGACTCCTTCCGGAAGGGTGTCGGCGGAAGGTTGAGACAAAATTCCCGGCGAGTTGGTTTTTCCCTTTTTACCATGAGTGAAGTCAGATGTGGTCTCCATGCCAAATCCTGGACCCGTACTCCAGCAGAGGGATGGATTTCCTTGCGCATTCATGGAAAGAACGGCCACTCCCTTGTCACCGAGGAACGGGTATCCATTAAGTTGGAGTCCGCCGAGGGATTGTCTTCCCGTGACTAAAATTAGGGCCTTATCACCCGCATACCGCCGCGCCGTCGCCACCGCCTGATCAAACGCCAGGAGGCGAGAGAACATGCTCTCCGCATCATTGCTAGTGGCGGCCTGTCCTATGCCCGGATCATCCACCACGAGAAGATAACCGCTTCGGTTTGACTGGAGGTGGCGTATGGCAACCCTAACAAGATCGGAAAGGGAAGGTGCGTTCGGGTCGCCTTCACCTGGATGGGTGAGTGAGATCTGGCTTTGCGGGAGCAGGCCAAGCAAGGGGGCGTTTTTCCAAAAGGGCTGATCTTCCAGTCCGGAAAATGATCTAAGCACCACAACACCATCGCCGGCAAGTTGACTAATGGAATTGCTGCTGCCTGAAGAGGAGGAATGTTCCAACTCAGGTGATTCGCCAACGACCAGATTAAAAGGTGAGTGTTTGTAAAATTGTCCTGCAAGATCGGCCTCGTCGTCCGAATTGAGGGTTTTGGCATAGTATGCCGCAGTGGTGATTCCTGTGATGGGTCCTGTAGTGACAAGGCCTGTCGAGCGGCCTTTGGCTGCTGCAACCTCGAGTAAGGAGGGGAGTTTTATCCCCTGGGGATCGATGCAAAGACTACCCCGGTTCACACGCTTTCCGGCAGCAATGGCAGTGGATGCGGAGGCGCTTTCCGGAACGGAAAAATCATTAGCGGCATTTCGGCAGAGTGCCGTGTTGGGTAAATCTTCCAGCTGAAGCCTTGTATCGCCCCCTCCGGAGAAGATCCTTGCTGCGGTGAGCGTCGACGGGGTGATGTTGTCTCCAAGAAAAAGAATTATGGCAAATGGTTTCCGCGAAGAGTTGGTAAGGAAAAGGGTGGCTCCCAAGCCCAAAAAGATAATCAGGCAGACGAGGGCGATCAGCCTGTTACGCAGTTTCATTGTCATCTACGGAGAGATTCTCTAAAGGCTGTGCATTTGGCAACTTGTTCGATCATAGCGTGCAACTCTGGTTGCCCGGCCTAAAAGGAAATTTACTTTGGCTGGAGGACGCGAACCCTTTATTAGAAGGTTAGAATGCCCCCATTCTTTTCTTAATCAGCCGGCCTGCAATGGAATGCCATCAATGAAGACCGTCGGCATCTCAAGGAATCCATTGCTTATTGGAGTCATTTGTCTGATCTCGATCATGCAAATAAAAGCCGATTCCGGGTGGGCTCCATGGGATATTCGGGAGCAATCACACCAATTGATCTTGAAGAATGATTACAAGGGCCTCGACGCCCTTGCCGCAAGTTTGAAGGCGAATGGCTATGACATTCGGCAGGATAACAAAACTGAAATTGACGGATTCTACGAGGGATTAAAAATATCGGATGAGGATTCCGACCAATCACAACAGAATCGCCTTGAGTTGCTTCAAGAATGGGTAAACTGCCGTCTCGCTATCGCCGTGCCCGGCACGAATGGTGCCATCGGCACCGTGGTTGCGACGATCCCCGCAAGAACCCATTACACTCCTTTTGTCTTTGAGGCTGGAGAGGATTATCCCTCCCTTCTGTTGCGCATTAACAGCCCGACATTCAATGGCCCCGGAAAGGTGGTGTACTCATTGGAGATTGAAGCTCCATCGAACTGAAAATCTACAATCTTTCCGGACTTCTCAATACCCCACTCTAGTCCCAGGAGATTGAGGGCCACGACTATGCCGCCGCCGCCGTCTGCGCCGGCTTGGACGACCGAGTCATGGACAACTCGTTTTTAGTCACTCGCGAGGGTTTTTCCTTGCTCTGTTGATTTTTCAAAAATAGTTGAACGTCAGAATTAAAAGGTTCATTGTCCATGACTGATGAATGCGCCACAAAGCCCATTTTTCAGGATTTGGATAAATTGTAGCAAGTAATTGATTTCAAAATATTTATACTGCCCTGTGGTGTAACGGTAACACAGTGCCCTTTGGAGGCATTATTCATGGTTCGAATCCATGCGGGGCAGCCAAATTTTTATAGAGTAATTTGGCTTTTTTAAGAATTCAGTGTGCCTTAAGAGGGCTTTGCCGAGCTATGAGGGCGGGAGAATGGGCTCGCTAAAATCATCAGTTTTACGGAATTGGCCTAAAAGTTGCTTGCCTAGAAATCTGATGCGGCCACCATAAGGGGTAATGGCCGGTATGGAACTCAGTGTAGGGGTTGCTCAACAGCAAACTCTTTCCCCTCAGATGCAGCAGAGCTTGATGCTGCTTCAGACTCCCGTTGCTGAACTGCGGCAGATGGTGGCTGCGGAACTGGCTTCCAATCCTGTGCTGGAGGAGGAATCACCAGCTAATGACAAGCCTGAGATCTCCCGTGAGGAACAGCGCATCCGCGAGCAAAGCTCCTCTCTTCAGGAAGAATGGCGTGAGTATATGCCTCAGGCAGCTCCTGCGGCGCATTACTCTGCTGAGGATGAGGAGCGTAGGCGGTATCTGTTTGAATCCCTGGCCTCGCGTCCCACATTACGTGATTTTGTGATTGATCAGGCGGCGGGATTGACTGATTTCGAGCGGAAAATTGTCGAGGTCATCGCGGGCAATTTGGATCAGGATGGCTATCTGCGGATGGGCAAGGAAGAGCTGGCTGTGGCAGCCGGAGTCTCCGAGACGCAGTTGGAAAAGACTCTTGAAAAGGTGAAGCAGTTTGAGCCTTCGGGTGTGGCGGCTTTCGATCTGGCCGAGTGTTTGCTCTTGCAGCTCGCCCGTCTGGGTGAGGGGAATGGGCTTGCCGCACGCATTCTGCGGCATCATCTGCAACTTCTTGCCCGGCATCGCTACGACGAAATTGCCAAGCATTTTCGGGTGCCCTCCGAGGATGTGGTTGCTGCGGCGAGAATGATTGCCACCCTGGAGCCGAAACCGGGTCGCCCTTTTGCCAATGCTGATGAACAAGGGGTCATTCCCGATCTGATTGTCATCCCGGACGGTGAGGGCTTCGTCGTTCGGCTCAATGAGGAAGATCTTCCCAGGCTGCGTATCTCCAAGGAGTACAAGGATCTTTTGGCGGAACGCGGGGATAATGAGGAGCTGCTGCTTTATCTAAGGAGTAAGATCCGGGGAGCCCGTGTTTTTCTGAGAAGCCTTCAGCAGCGTCAGCAGACATTGCTTGCCATNNTGGTGCCTCAGCATTGAAACCTCTCATCATGGCTCAGATTGCCGATGTGGTTGGCCTTCATGTGACGACGATCAGCCGGGCGGTTGCCGGAAAATATATGGAGACCCCTCAGGGCCTGCTTGAGATGCGCTTCTTTTTCACCCCTGGATTTCAGAATACCGATGGCACCGCAGTCAGTAATGAAATGGTGAAGCAGGCAATTCGTGAGATGGTTGATCAGGAATCACCACGAAGCCCTCTGAGTGATCAGGAGATTGTCACGCAGCTCTCGGAGCAGGGACTGAAGGTGGCACGCCGCACGATCGCAAAATATCGGGAACAACTTGGGATTCTACCAAGCCATCTTCGAAAAAACTGCTAGGCTTTTCCTCTATGAGCAATGCGCCCGATGAATCGCAGATTCGAGAAATTCTCTCCAAGGTCCCTTATCCGGGCTTCACCCGGGATGTGATTTCTTTCGGGGTGGTGAAGGGAATTTCCATTGGAGCTGAGATTTCGGTGCAGCTTGTCGTGGCAACCAATGATAC
>PLEU01000088.1 GCA_003136515.1 Spartobacteria bacterium | reverse complement strand
GGTCTCACCGCAGCCATCTACACTGCCCGCGCCAGCCTCACTCCCCTCGTCTTGGAGGGACGGCAACCGGGCGGACAACTCACTACCACAACAGAAGTGGAAAATTTTCCCGGATTCCCGGAAGGCATCGATGGCTCGGAGCTTATTATGAAAATGCACGCTCAGGCGGAACGCTTCGGAGCCCGTTTCCAATACGGAGCTGTTGAGCAATTTGAGCACGACGGCGGCCTCAACCAGATCAAGGTAGATGGGGAGTGGATTGGGACGAAGGCGCTGATCGTGGCAAGCGGGGCCTCTGCCCGCTGGCTCGGCATTGACCGCGAAAAGGAACTTGTGGGGCACGGCCTAACCTCCTGTGCCACCTGCGACGGAGCTTTCTACCGCAATGTTCCGGTATGTGTCGTCGGTGGCGGTGATTCGGCCTGTGAGGAAGCNNCTCATTCACCGTCGAGATACGTTGCGAGCTTCCAAGATCATGGCCGACAGGGCACTCGCCAATCCCAAAATCACCCCCATATGGAACACGGCCGTAGAGGAATATCTCACTGACGAAAGTGGTGAGATGCAGGGTGTGAAGCTGAAGAATCTTGTGACAGGAGAGACGAGTGCGATGGATGTAAAATGCGTTTTCGTCGCCATCGGCCATGTTCCAAATACGGCTCCCTTTGCGGGAAAATTATCGATGGATGAGGAAGGCTATCTGACGCCCGTTCACGGGACCGCAATGAATCTTCCCGGCGTCTTTGCAGCCGGGGATGTGGCCGACCGGGAATATCGTCAGGCCATCACTGCCGCAGGAATGGGGTGCGCCGCTGCCATTTCAGCGGAACGCTGGCTGGCGGGACTTGAATGAGNNGGTTGGGGGGGCTGATCATCCCCGAACGAAACGCAAAGCTTTAATTCTGGCCGAATGGACAGTTGACTTCCTGCAAGCAACGATCCGTTTGCCCATTTTACAGCACCACTGTTTTTTCACTCTTTCAAGTTCCGTCTTTCAGGTTTGAATTCAGAGGTGCCCTCGCCGCTCACCCCTGCGGGGCTGCCTCGGCAGTCCTGCCTGCTTCCGCCATCCGCAGGTTTCATCTTTCCTTGCCCTCAGTATGACCATCTGTGATCTCACACAATTCTATTCTCCCTTCAGCGGGGGGGTTAGGCGTTACATTGCTGAAAAGGCGACCCATCTCGAAGCCGCCGGTCATCGTCATATTCTCATCATTCCCGGAGAGAAAAATACCAGGGTTGAAGAGGGGCTCCGCACGACGTATACAATCGAATCGCCTCTGATTTCCCGAACGGCACGCTACCGAGCCATGCTGAATCTCAATCTCGTTGAGGAGGCTCTCGAGCGTGAAAAGCCCGATCTGATCGAATCGGGTGATCCTTATCAGGTTGCTTGGAAAGCCATCGCTTCGGGGCGCGCGTTGGGTATTCCAACTGTCGGGTTCTATCATTCCCACTTTCCCGATGCAGTCCTCCGCTCCGTGGCAAAATATTTTGGTTCCATATCCGTGATGATGGCCGAAGAGATCGGGCGCAAGTATGTCACCACCCTCTATAATCGCTTTGAGCGAACACTAGTACCGAGTGCCGGGCTTTCCGAGTTGCTGCAGACTTGGGGCCTGGAGAATGTGGAGACGTTGGAGTTGGGGGTCGACACCGGAGTCTTCCACCCGGATGCGGCTCGGAGCGGCCTTACGCGTAAACGTCTTGGCTGGCCTGTTAACCGGCAGGTATTGCTTTATGTCGGAAGGCTGAATCCAGATAAGAACGTGCGTCGTCTCATCGAGGCCTTCAGATTACTGCACGATCTGCAACCGGGGCGCTTTCACCTTGCAGTGGTGGGGGACGGGATGCTCCGCAATCCTATTCTCCGACTTCAGGAGGAAAGCGGGGCCGTAAGCTGGATCCCCTACTGCAGCAGCGCCACGGAACTAGCTGACATCTACCGCGCCGCCGACCTTTTTGTCCATCCCGGAGTCAAAGAGACCTTTGGCCTCGTCACGCTTGAAAGTCAGGCTTGCGGTACCCCAGTCGTAGGCATCAGGGGCAGTTATATGGATGCGATTATCTTCAGCGGGCTGCACAACTGGTCCGTCGAGGATGATGCTGGGGCGCTGGCTGAGGCGATCCAGACAGTCGCTTCCGAAAATCTTGCCGCCTCGGGCCTTCTGGCGGCGGCCTCCGTTGCGGGCCGATATGGGTGGACTGATGTCTTTTCCCGACTCTTTGCGATTTACCGAACGGTCATCGCCTCGTACAAACCATAGAGTGTCCTCTGTCTCCACGGTCGCTTCTCAAGCATCAGGCGTTTCAACGCCCGATGCTGGCTGCACCTCTGCGGTCATTATCCGTCCGTTTGAACCGAGTGACCGCAATGCAGTCCGTTTCCTTTGTTGTGAAACCGGCTTCCTAGGCAAATCGATAGACCCCGTATTTCAAGATCGAGAACTTTTCGCCGATTATCTGACTTGCTACTACACCGACATCGAACCGGAATCATCCTTCGTCCTCGAACAGGACGGTGTCGTGAAAGGGTATCTGCTTGGCTCCTACCGCCCCTTGCGCCAGCAACTGTTTAACTTCTTCAACAACCTTGCCCTCTTCGCCCGCGGCATGGCAAAGTATCCCTTCTACAACCGCCCTACACGGGATTTCATCGGTTGGATATTACGAAATTCCTGGCGGGAGGTCCCGTCCACGCCTCGCCGCAGCGCACACTTTCATTTCAATATGCTTCCTGAGGCGCAAGGGATGGCAAACACCGGCAAACTCATGAACTGCTATCTAAATCATCTTCGCAAGAAGGGGGTCAAGCAGGTCTATGGTCAGGTGGTGACCTTTGAGACGCGTCGGGGAGCGAAACTCTTTGAGCGCTATGGATTTCAGATTCTGGATCGCAGAGAGATCACCAAGTACCGCAAGACTCACCCTGAACCCGTTTTTCTGACTACCGTACTCAAGGAACTGGAGCCGAATTAATCAACGATAGGAAAGGCTGGAGCTTCAGAGGGTGAATTGGCCGGGCGTGCAGCGGCCTTGAGTTTTTTGCAGAGCCACCCGATGTTCGTGGCCCATGAATGAAACCCAGACAGCCAGCTCCTCAATCTGCACACGCAGGTGTAACTCTCGGTTGATGATCTCCTTGTTTTTGCCGCTATCGGCGACAATTCCACTCCTATGGATGCGATTATTTCAAAATCCGGTTTGCCTGTGGCGACTGTGTCTTCTAGGTTGCTCGCCCTTGAACATGGTCTCCATCTCTGCTCCTTACCTGGCAACCAGTTCTTCAAACTGATTTAAATTTCTCCCTAACTCCTGATGTCCAAAACCCTTGTCATCGCCGAAAAACCGAGCGTCGCCGCTGATCTGGCCAGAGCACTGGGCGGAACGGCTGGCCGTGCAGAGTTCTTTGAAGTTGATGATTACATCATCACCTCCGCAGTCGGTCATCTGGTGGAGCTTTGCCTCCCCAACAAAATGACCGGCGGGCGCGGGCTCTCTTGGAAGCTGGATGCCCTGCCGATCATTCCCGATGAATTCGAGCTGCAACCCATCGCCCGATCCGCTGAGCGTCTCGGGGTGGTGAAAAAACTTCTCAAGCGCCCCGACGTCACCACTGTCATCAACGCCTGCGACGCGGGCCGCGAGGGCGAGCTGATNNAACATCATCCAGCTTGTCGGCTCTAGAAAGCCTGTAAAACGCCTCTGGCTGCAGTCGATGACCCAAGGGGCAATCCGTGAGGGCTTTGCCCAACTCCGTGATGAGGAGGAAATGAAGCCGCTGGCCGAAGCTGCGGTCTGCCGCTCAGAAAGCGACTGGCTTGTCGGGATCAACAGCACCCGCGCGCTCACCGCTGTCAATTCTGGTCAAGGAGGATTCCAACTCACGCCTGTCGGCCGTGTCCAGACACCTACTCTTGCCATCCTTGTGGAGAGAGAGGAGAAAATTCGCGCCNNACCCAGGACCTATTTTGAAGTTCATGCGGAGTTTACCATAGCTGCAGGAAGCTATGCAGGCCGCTGGTATGACGAGGGCTTTAAGAAAAACGAGGGCGACGATCAATCCAAGCCGGAACGTCTCTGGGATCTGGACCATGCTGGAAAGATCCGCGACAAGTGTCTTGGCAAGCCGGGCGTTATTGAGGAGACCAAGAAATCGACCACGCAGGCCTCACCGCTGCTGTATGATCTGACAACCCTCCAACGCGAGGCCAACGGCCGCTTTGGCTTCAGCGCCAAGCGGACCCTCCAGCTTGCCCAGCGTCTCTATGAGCATCACAAGGTGCT
>PLEU01000182.1 GCA_003136515.1 Spartobacteria bacterium | reverse complement strand
TGATCCAGTCGGTGCAAACGGGGTACTTCAATTTTGCCGGGAGCATAGCTTTCGAGTAGGCCGCCGCATCGGAGAGCTCCAAGGCCATGATGGCATTGGATTTTTCAACTTCTTTGATCGCCGTATCCAGATCAGCAGTGCGCTGCTTTACAGTCTCCTCGAGTTNNGGCCATCGCCGAGAAGCTCTTGGCAAAACGCCCCAGCTCATCGGGCCGTTTCCCGATCTTCTCAAGCACGGCGTTTTCGTTCCGATAGGCCCCTTGTTCAAGATGCATAGCGACCTCCTGCAATTCACCGATGGGTTCGGAAACCCGTCTGGCCACAAAAAGCACAACGCCTATGAGTAGAATGAGTCCCACCCCACCGATGACGATCGAAATAATGGCCAAATCACGGGCTGGTGCCACGATGAGGCTGTATGGAACTTCCAACACGAGTTTCCATCCGGTTCTTTTGCCCTTCGCCCAATACAGAATCTTGCCGCTCTCATCGTTGATGCGAAGCGATCCAGAATCACTGGAGAGTATTTTTTGAAGCGAGTGTTGGAGATCCGGGGGGGGCGCCGGGAATTGGCCTGAGTTAGTCGGCCCGGAAATCAGGACGCCGGTGGAGGTGAATAGATAGGCGGATTCCTTGAGATCCGGGGAAAACTTCTCGATGTTCCCTGCGAGAATCGATCCCTTACCTACAGGGTAAGAGGCCCATGATTCCCGGATGTGCATTTTGCTTACGATGCTGCGTATATCATCCAGCGCCACATCGGCACCCGCCACACCGACAAAGATCCCGGCGGTGTTGTAGACCGGTTGCGTAATACTGATCATGTCAATATCGGATCCCCCCTTATCGAAATAGGGTTGGGTTACATACAATTTTTTGGAGTCACGGGCCCCTCCGTACCAGTCCTGGGATGGATCGTGGTAATCGTACTTTAACTGGATCGGATGAGGGGTGGTCTTGCGGCTTACACCCCGACCTGGCTTCCTCCAGTCGCTGTCGTCAAGTCTCATATATAGCGCATAGACCGCTTGGATCGGGCAATGCTCCAGCAGTGATGCGAGCCACGGCACAGTGACCCCCCCTTGTGCTTCGTCTGCGATCTGGGTGGCTCCTATAACCATGGTCAGCATGGCCACCCTGTCTACGAGGTCATCCATGGTATGGATCTGGTCGTTGACCTCCTTGAGCGCTTCATTGGAGGTTTGCTGTAGGAGCATCTCCTTGGCATTCAAATAGCTGATAACGGCTAGGATGATCAGAATGGCTCCCGAGCTGGTTCCGATGCTCAGGGCGAAGCGCTGCCAGATTGAGCGGGAGGTAAATATTCGGAAGGTGAATGCCATGGAACTTATCCTGATCGATAGGTTAACAATGGGGTTATGCCAAGCTGTTGCATTGACTCACCCCTCACGTGCACGCTGCTGACATGTCTTGACGAGAGGTCTTAAGAAGTCTCTTGATTATGCAAATTGCATGAACATCACATTTGAAAAAGCCGGGCCGCTTCTAGTTGTCATCCTTCAGGGTCGACTTGATGCCGCCCAGCATCACGACATCAAGGAGATTGTGGGCAAAAAGATTGAAGAGGATGGAGTCAGGGGGGTTATATTTGATCTTGCTGGTTTGGATTACATCAGCAGTGCCGGATTCAGGGAATTCTTTCTCCTTGGCCGTCAACTTCAACGGAGCGGCGGCGGACTGGCCGTGTGCAACCTGCAACCTTCCGTGAAGCAGATTTTTGACATTGCCCAGTTTCAGACTGCTTACCCAGTCTGTGCCACCCGGGACGAGGCTCTCATTGCCATTGGTTCCTCGGTCGCCTGATTTTCAACCGGAGCCACTACCTCTTGCAGCAATACCTTGCGAGAGGCTAGCGTAGCCGTTATGTCCGCTGCAGCGCCACTAGTCATCGCGGGCCGGGAGTTTTCCTCACGGCTCTTTCTCGGGACGGGTAAATTTTCTTCAGGTGAAGTCATGCGTCGGGCGTTGGAGGCCAGCGGTACGCAGATTGTGACAGTGGCGCTGCGTCGGGCCGACCTGAGCGGTAAAGGCGATCCTTTTGCCAACATTCTTGAATTCATCGATTCCGAGCGTTACCTNNAAGCTGGAGATTCATCCCGACCCCCGTTACCTTCTTCCCGATCCCGTTGAGACACTGAAGGCCACGGAACTATTGGTGAAGGAGGGTTTTACCGTCCTGCCCTATATTAATGCCGATCCGGTGCTAGCGAAACGCCTGCAGGACGCCGGAGCGGCGACGGTCATGCCGCTGGGTTCCCCCATCGGAAGTAACAGGGGTATTGAGACCCGTGCCCAGATAGCGATCATCATCGAGCAGGCCATGGTACCTGTCGTTGTTGACGCGGGGATCGGTGCGCCGAGCCACGCTGCGGAGGCACTCGAACTAGGAGCCGATGCCGTCCTTGTAAACACCGCGATCGCGGTGGCTGGGGATCCTGTCAGGATGGCGCGTGCATTCCGTCTCGCAGTTGAGGGAGCTCGCGAGGCCATGATCGCCGGACTTCCGATGCGGGCTGATCAGGCAGTTCCAACAAGTCCACTCACGGCTTTTCTGAGGAACTAGGGAAAATGGCCGATGCAGGGACGCCGATGATGCAGCAGTATCACGCCTTACGACGTGATCTTCCTCCGGGGACATTCCTCCTCTTCCGTCTGGGGGATTTCTACGAGATGTTCTTTGACGATGCTCGCGAAGCCTCGGCCATCCTAGGCGTGGCCCTAACCAAGCGTGGTGAAGTGCCGATGTGCGGAGTCCCGTATCATGCAGCCCGTGGCTATATGGAGAAACTGCTTACGGTCGGAAAGCGCGTGGCTCTCTGCGAACAGGTTGGGGAGGTGCAGGCTGGGAAGCTTGTCCGACGCGAGATCACGCGGATTCTGAGTCCCGGGACACTGGAGGATGTGGGACTGGAAGAGAAGAGTTATAATTTTACCGCGGCGGTGCTTCCGTCGCAGAAGGACGATGCTTTCGGTCTCGCTGTTGCCGATCTTAGCACCGGTGAGTTCCGCATTACCGAGTTGCCTACCACTGGTGCACTCGTCGATGAGTTGGTGCGCCTAGCGCCTGCCGAGATTCTAATTCCCGAAGGGAAAGCTGATACGGTTCAGAATCTCCCACTGGGTTTTCCAGGCATTGAGGAAGTGGAGTCCTACATCTTTGACCCGCTGGTTGCCACGGAGGTGCTTATGACCCATTTCAAGGTGCACTCCCTAGATGGATTCGGCGTAGGCGATGTGCCGCTTGCGGTTGCTGCCGCCGGGGCTCTGCTTCATTATCTCACCCGCACGCTTCGCCGCGATGCCTCTCACCTGTGTGCCCTGCACGCCTACCGGCACACGGAACATCTACTTCTGGATGCCTCGACCCAAGGGCACCTGGAGTTGGTGCAATCCCGGGCTGGACGGAGTATGACCTTGTTCGGGGTGCTTGACCGCACAGTTACTCCGATGGGGGCGAGGACACTGCGCGACTGGATTCTTCATCCGCTTACAGATCCGGTCCGCATTGTGGAGAGGCAGGAGTCACTGGCAGCCTTCATATTCGATCCGCTAAGCCTAGGCTCGTTGCGTGGACATCTCGGAGCCATCCATGACATTGAGAGGGCGGTCTCCCGGTTAAGTCAAAATACCGGAACAGCCCGTGATTTAGTAGTACTTGCCAACTCTCTGACATCGCTTCCGGCCATTCAGAAATCACTCCGAGAGTTCAATGACGGTTTACTCACCGGGCTCACCACAGCACTGCATCCACTTCCGGAGTTGGCCGCACTGCTTCACTCGGCCTTGGTGGAGGAACCGCCGCCATCGATACGCGAAGGTGGGATGATCCGTTCCGGCTACGATGCCGCTCTTGATGAGCTGAAAAATGCCTCCACGGAGGGAAAGGCTTGGATTGCCGCTCTGCAGGAAAAAGAGATTCAGCGCACAGGAATCAAGTCGCTAAAAGTGCGCTTCAATGCGGTCTTCGGTTATTTCATAGAAATAACCTCCGCCAATCTCGGTAGTGTCCCAGAGGACTACACGCGCAAGCAAACAACTGCAGGCGGGGAACGCTTTATCACCCCGGAGTTGAAGGAAATGGAGGCCAAGATCCTGGGCTCCGAGGAACGTGCGAGAGCGCTTGAGATCGCACTTTTTCAACAACTGCGTGGTGTTATTCTGGAAAAAACTGCAGCCCTTCAGGAGACCGCCGCCGCCGCCGGGGCGCTCGATGCCCTGACTTCACTTGCGGAGACTGCTCGTCTCTATGGGTATACCCGGCCCGTGGTCGATGACTCCGCAGTGCTGAAAATCCGCGAAGGTCGCCATCCCGTCTTAGATCAGCGTGTGGGTGGGGAGAGCTTCGTCCCGAATGATACGGATCTTGACGCCGCCGCCCACCGGATGGGGATCATCACTGGGCCGAATATGGCAGGAAAATCCACTTATCTTCGTCAGGTCGGTCTACTCACTATTATGGCCCAGATGGGGAGCTGGATTCCTGCGGCCTCGGCCCGCATCGGTGTGACCGATCGGATTTTTACACGGGTAGGCGCCAGCGACGATCTCGCACGAGGACACTCCACCTTCATGGTCGAGATGAATGAAACAGCCAATATTCTCCACAATGCCACCTCGCGCAGTCTTGTTCTCCTAGATGAGATCGGGCGGGGAACTGCCACTTTTGACGGGCTCTCAATCGCCTGGAGTGTGGCCGAATATTTGCATGATATAACCCGAGCGCGCACCTTGTTTGCCACGCACTATCACGAACTGCCTGATCTGGCGCGCACCCGCGACGGCGTACGAAACCTGAATGTCGCCGTCCGGGAGCAGAATGACCGCATCGTCTTCCTCCGCAAAATCATGCAGGGGGCTGCGGATCGCAGTTACGGTATACAGGTCGCAAGGTTGGCTGGCCTCCCCAGCGTAGTGGTCGATCGTGCACGGGAGATCCTAAACAATCTGGAGAAGGCGGAGTTGAATGCCGAGGGACGTCCTGCACTTGCTGGAACGCGGCGCAAATCGCCCGGTGCCCCCGATCCGACGGCTGAGCTGCCGCTCTTTGGGTAACAGTGATCCAAGATGGATATTGAAAATTCATCGGAGGTTGAGAAAAAAATTTATCCGAAGTTCCCGGAAGCCCTCAAAGTCTGGTTTAAGCTCGGATGCATCAGTTTCGGAGGCCCTGCGGGACAGATCGCAACTCTGCATACCGAGATTGTTGTTCGACGCAGTTGGATCAGCGAATCCGAGTTCATAAGAGCCCTACAGTTTTGCATGCTGCTCCCTGGGCCCGAGGCACAGCAGCTTGCCACCTACATTGGCTGGCGATTGCATGGGATCCGCGGTGGGATTGCAGCAGGTTTGCTCTTTTTCCTCCCGGCTGCGTTTCTGCTCTGGTGCCTCAGTCTGCTCTATGTAGCGGGTCAACAGTGGCCACTGCTTCACGCCTTCTTCTACGGACTCAAGCCCGCCGTGGTTGCGATCGTGGCATCTGCCTGTTTGCGGATCGGGCGGAGAACGATCACCTCCTCGCGTTTGGCATTCATTGCGCTTGTTGCTCTCTTGCTCCTAATTTTGCACATTCCCTATCCGGTGGTTGTTTTGGGCTGCGGTCTTCTTGGATTTCTGCTTCCTCCGGAAGCAGGTGGCGCCGATCTGGTGGCTACAGCAGATCCAACCAAGTCTGACTGGCGAAAATCGTTCCGGGTCGCCTTGGTCATCATCGGAATCTGGGTGCTACCCGTTCTGGGATTCTTCCTCTGGCTGGGAGCCGTGGCGATGCCGTTGAAAATAGCTTTCTTCTATATTCGGGTCTCCCTGTTCAGTTTTGGCGGAGCCTACGCCGCCCTTTCCTACGTTTCGCTTCACGCTGTCCATAACTGGGGTTGGGTGACACAGGATCAGATGATAGATGGTCTCGGGCTTGCGGAGACGACCCCGGGACCGCTCTTGATCGCACTTCAGTTTGTCGCCTTTCTCGCTGCCTACTATACAGCAGGTAATCTTCCACCATTACTTTCCGCGACATTGGGAAGTCTGCTGGCACTCTGGTCGCTATTCCTCCCCAGCTTTCTCTGGATTTTCACCTTTGCTCCGCATTTGGAGCGGATTGCCCGGAATCGCCGTATGGAGGGTGCCCTGAAGGCCATCGGAGCAGTTGTCACAGCGGTGATTGCCGCCCTCGCCTTCTGGTTTGCCGGGAGTGTATTTTTAAAATCCGGGACATCCACGTTTTGCGTATCGTGGCAGCCCCTGATAATCACCATATTCTGTTTTCTTGCTCTTCGAAGCACACAAGTGGAAATTGCACTGTTAATTGTTCTTTCCGGAGTTGCAGGTGTTTTCTTGAAACTGGTGTTCTAAAATCCAAAATCTATACAACCCGGCTCGGGTAGATTTCCCTTTTGGGACAGTGCTTGTTTGAGCTCTGTGAGATAATCAGAGCTGGCTATCTCGATGGCGCCAAACTGTTTAAGATGTGGTGTGACCCACTGGGTGTCCAGGAGTGTGAATCCCCCCTTATTAAGGATCCTCACGAGATGCCATAGTGCGACCTTTGAAGCGTCGGTGATACGGTGAAACATCGATTCGCCAAAGAAAGCTCCACCAATCGCAACGCCATAGAGTCCGCCCGCGAGCTTTCCTTCCACCCACACTTCGATGGAATGCGCATGACCAGTTGCAAAGAGATCCCTGTAACTTCGTGCGATAATACCGTTAATCCATGTTTCTCGGCGTTCGGCGCATCCCCGGAGGATACCGTCAAAGTCAGAATCAATCCGTATTTCCCAGCCGAGTTGTCCTGATTTGCGAAGGGCTTGGCGGAGGCCGTGAGGAGTGCGAAATCTGTCGAGGGGAAGAATCCCCCTCGGATCAGGGGAATACCAACGAACCCCACCCTCCGGTGATCCCATTGGGAAGATCCCGGATGCATAGGCTTCCAGAAGGAGTCCTGCGGGAATGACTGCATCCTTTGTCAACGAGGTGGATGGGTTAAAGTGTTCATGACTCCTTCTCGGATTGCCTTCTCTGCCAAATCTTTTACGGTCGTCGCGTGAAACCAATGCTTTTTCTTGCGGTTCTGGTATCAGTCGTGATTCCCCTCTTCTGCTTCACCGGATGTGCGCCTGCCGAGGAAGATGCGGACGGTGTTGCCGATACCGCCATCAAAGGAATCTCCGGCCAGGGGACATTGACCACCGACAAGCCGACAAAGGATCCCTTCGGTTCTGATTATCAGTAAGAAGCCACCCCGCTGAAAAATTCCAAAGTCCACAGACTCCTTATACTCTCATCGTGTCAATTCGTTCCAAGAAATCTCCCCCAGCCGACGCAAAAAAGTTGCAACCCCTGATTCACAATCAGGCTCTTAACAGCAAAAAGGCGGCTTCCAAAATCGTCATACTCGACTTCGGTTCCCAATACACACAGGTGATCGCACGCAGGGTGCGCGAGTGCAGCGTTTATTCGGAGATTCTGCCCCATACGACGACGGCAAGCGAGATCGCCTCGGATGGAACAGTGAAGGGGATCATTCTTTCCGGTGGCCCTGCCAGTGTCTATGCCCCCAAGGCTCCCAAGGTTGACCCCGCCATCTATACGCTCGGGGTGCCTGTGCTTGGCATCTGTTATGGGATGCAGCTTTTGACGCGTGATCTTGGGGGGGTGGTGGCGCGCTCGACCCATCGAGAATATGGAAAGGGGATTCTGACGACTTCGGGGGCTTCTCCCCTTTTCAAGGGACTGCCCAAAAAGCTCGATGTGTGGAACAGCCACGGTGATCGCATCGAGAAGATGCCGCCCGGATTTTCCGCCATCGGCCGGACGGAGAATTCCCCTCAAGCCGTCATCGCCGATGCGACTAGGCGCCTTTACGGAATGCAGTTCCATCCCGAGGTGCATCACACCCCGAAGGGCAAGGCGATCATCAAGAATTTTCTCCATAGCATCTGTGGCTGCCGGGCCGACTGGACGATGGGTTCTTTCATTGAGCGAATTTGTACACAGATCAGGGAACAAGTCGGAGAGGGGCGGGTGATTTTGGGATTAAGCGGAGGGGTCGATTCCTCCGTTGCCGCCGCACTAATCCATAAGGCGATTGGTGACCAACTCACCTGTATCTTTGTCGATAACGGACTCCTGCGTTATGGAGAACGAGACGCTGTTGGCCAGCTCTTTGGGCGAAATTTCAGGATCCAGTTAAAAATCATCGATGGGACGAGCCGTTTTCTTGGGAAGCTCAAGGGGGTGACAGATCCCGAGAAAAAGAGGAAACTGATCGGCACGGAATTTATCCGTGTGTTTGAACAGGCGGCGCTTGATCTCAAGAAATCAGCGAAGAGATCTTCCCATCCCTTCAAGTTTCTGGCTCAGGGCACCCTTTATCCCGATGTGATAGAAAGTGTACCGATTGGCGGTAACCCAGCAGCGCTCATCAAGAGCCACCATAATGTTGGGGGGTTGCCAAAGGATATGAAATTCGAGCTGGTCGAGCCTCTCAGGCAGCTTTTCAAGGACGAGGTGCGCGAAGTCGGGCGTGAGCTGGGTCTCCCCAGGGAAGTGGTCGACCGTCAGCCATTCCCCGGACCGGGTCTGGCTGTCAGGATCATCGGAGAGATCACTCCCACGCGTCTCCGCATCCTGCGCGATGCGGATCGGATTGTTTTGGAAGAAATGAAGGAATCGGGTTGGTATTTCAAGGTCTGGCAATCCTTTGCCGTACTCCTCCCTGTGCAGTCGGTCGGGGTGATGGGGGATGAACGCACCTACGACTACACTATTGCGCTCCGAGTGGTTGAGAGTCAGGACGGGATGACCGCCGATTGGGTGCGACTTCCGTATGATCTGCTTGGCTGTATTTCCAGTCGCATCATTAATGAGGTGAAGGGAGTCAACCGCTGCGTACTCGATGTCTCCAGCAAACCTCCCGCCACCATCGAGTGGGAGTAAGTAATCCATGAGCTGCCGCCGAGCCATCTATCCCGGGAGTTTCGATCCGGTGACAAACGGTCATCTCGATCTTATCACGCGTGCCATGGGGGTTTTTGAGGAAGTGATCGTCGGTGTCGCTGACAATGAGGCCAAGAGCCCCCTTTTCACAACGCCGGAACGTGTGGACTTGATCCGCCGAAGCATGGGGAAACATCCAGGACTGTCTGTCGAGCCACTCAATGGACTGTTGGTGGAATTTTGCCGCCAGCGCGAGGCCTTTGTGGTGATCCGTGGTCTGCGTGCGGTCTCTGATTTTGAATTTGAATTCCAGATGGCGCTTACCAACCGACGCCTAGAGCCGAAAATTGAGACGCTCTTCCTGACGCCGCGGGAGGACTGCATCTTTCTGAGTTCCCGTGTGGTGAAGGAGGTGGCCCGTTTGGGTGGCGATGTGACCCACTTTGTTTCGATACCAGTGCTGGAAGCACTCGATCAGAAATTTCCCAAACGCAGACCGATGGGGTAGAATTAGATCATGAAAGTCCATTTGCGTCAGATTCCCCACGGGGAGACACTTCATCTGGAAGGTGAGGAAAGGTCCGAATCTCTTGAGTTGGAGCAGGTGGATGCAGAGCCGATAGGACCGCTTTGCTATTCCATAGATGTGGGGCTCTCCGATGGTGGGCTCTTTGCCACTGGCAGGGTGCGTCAGCGGGTCCGCATGACCTGTGTCTGCTGCCTAGAACAGTTTGAGCAGGAGATCGTATCGGGGCATTTTGCCACGCAAATCGAACTTTCAGGAATTGAATCCGTGGACTTGACCCCGGAAGTAAGGGAGGATATTCATCTCCTTCTGCCCGCGCATCCCCGATGCGATCAGGGTGGAGAAAAGACCTGCCCCGCCCACTTTCCTGTGGCCGCTCCCAACTCTCCTTTGCAAGCTTCTTTGCAAAGGGACACGACGCGTCCCGCCATATGGGCAGCACTCGACCAACTCAACACACCACCGTCCGATGGGAGTCCCAAAACGTAAAACTTCAAAAATGCGCCTTCGCACCCGCAAGGCTGCAAATCGCTGGCATGCCCCCAAACTGGGAAAGTGCGCCCAGTGTGGAGCCCCGCTCCGTTCTCACACCGCCTGCCCCGCCTGCGGGATCTATCGCGGCCGACAGGTTCTTGATGTCGAGGTGGCTTAAGCGCCGCCTTTTGCTCATCCGAAAGCCGATAGAACCGCCTCTGCCCTCATGAGGATTGCCCTCGATGCTATGGGGGGTGACTACGCCCCGCAGAATACGGTGGCCGGTGCGGTGATGGCTCTTCGGGAGTATCCCAAGATCACCCGGCTTTTCCTTACCGGGGATGAGCAGTCCATTCGGGCTGAGTTGGACAAATTCGGCCAGAGTGATCCCCGCATTGAGATAGTGCATACCACGCAGGTCGTCGAAATGTGTGATGCTGCCGTGGAAGCAGTTCGCCGAAAGAAAGACTCCTCGGTGTCCCGGGCAGTTGATCTCGTGAAAAAAGGAGAGGCTGATGCCATCGTCAGCGCGGGGCACACAGGTGCCGCTGTTGCCGCAACCACGATCAAACTGCGCACGCTGGAAGGAATCGAACGGCCAGGCATCGCATCGTATCTGCCCACAGAGAAAAACGTCTGCGTCCTCATTGATGCGGGAGCCAATGTCGATGCCAAGCCTCTTCATCTACTTCAGTATGCCATCATGGGGTCGGTGCTTTCCAAGCATGTACTCGGGTATTCCAACCCAGAAATCGGACTGATGTCCATTGGAGGAGAGGACGTAAAGGGGAGCGAATTTACCAAGGAAGTCTTCAAGCTGCTCAAGGCCTCCTCGCTGAACTTTCGCGGAAATATAGAGGGACATGATCTTTTTGAACATCCGGTAGAAGTCATTCTCTGCGACGGTTTCACAGGGAATGTGGTCCTGAAAACCGCAGAGGCCACTGCAAGCGCCGTCTTCCGCTGGCTAAAGCATGAGTTGACAAGGACGGCATTCCGCAAACTCGGAGCTTGGATCGCCCGTAATGCCTTCTGGGCAATCCGCCGCCGCACCAACTATGAAAACTACGGCGGGAGTCCGCTGTTGGGAGTCAATGGGACCTGTATCATCGCCCATGGATCAAGTTCCCCTCTGGCAGTCAAAAATGCCATCCGGGTCGCAACTGAATTTATCGAGCAGCAGGTTAACCCGCGTATCGTCGAGGCAATGAAGGCCTACAATGAAAAAAATGCACCCGCCCCGCCCTCTGCCCTCCCTTCATCAGATGTCTAGCACACCCGTATCCCGAACCGCCTCCATCATTGGCACGGGGAGCTATGTTCCAGAGCGTATCCTCACAAATTCCGAACTTGAGAAGCTTGTGGAGACGAGCGACGAGTGGATCCGTTCACGCACAGGTATCCGCGAGCGGCGCATTGCGGGGCTGGAACAGCCCACCAGCGATCTGGCGGCCAATGCGGCGAGGGCGGCCCTGGAGAATAGTGGGATCACTGCCGAGGAAATAGACCTGATTATTTGTGCAACGGTCACGCCCGACATGTTTTTTCCAAGCACATCCTGTTTTGTTCAGACCAAAATCGGTGCGGTTAATGCCGCCTGTTTTGACCTGTCTGCCGCATGTTCCGGTTTCCTTTTCGGGATTGAGACAGCACGTCAGTTTATAATTTCGGGAACGTATCGGACAGTGCTCGTCATCGGAGCCGACAAACTCTCCAGTATTGTGGACTGGAATGACCGCAATACATGCGTTCTCTTTGGCGATGGTGCAGGGGCAGCCATCCTTCAGCACCGCGAGGGGAGACGTGGAATTCTTGCCTCTCGGATGGGGAGCAATGGCAAGCTCGCCGACATACTCTACATTCCCGGCGGGGGGAGTGCCTGCCCAGTGACTGTGGAAAATGCAGGGGAGAAGCCCGCCACCATCCGCATGAACGGGAGGGAGACTTACAAATATGCGGTCACTGCGATGGTTGACGCCTCGGAAAAAGTGCTTGCCGATGCAGGTATCCTGGCAAGCGATATCACGTGTTTCATTCCCCATCAGGCCAATCTTAGGATTATTGAGGCCATAGCAAGTCGTCTCAATGTCGCCATGGAGCGCTTTCATATCAATCTTGACCGCTATGGCAACACTTCGGCAGCAGCGGTGGCGATCGCTCTGGATGAAGCGGCGCGATCAGGACGTTTCCATCGAGGCGAAAAAATCCTGATGGTGGTTTTTGGCGGAGGGTTGACTTGGGCTTCAACCGTCGTCGAATGGTAATTTTCATCGGTGTACGTTTATTGCCGTGTGGCGGGGTTCCCAACCTTCGCGGTATTTTTATATTTCGCTTCGGTCTTTGGGCTTAGCCCAAAGACAAGATCATCACGCCACTGAATCCAGGTATGGGAAGACAACACCGCTCCTGCGCTCGCACGACTCGCTATATCCAGTCTCTGGAGGCTGTCAGGAATAAGTGGTAATTTTCTTGCCCTTTGAGCTACAACTGGCGATTTTTAACCACTTGGCCGGACTTGTTCCGGCATTTTTCGCGTATCACTCATGTCGAACACTATTCTCGTAGGCTCCCAATGGGGGGATGAAGGCAAAGGCAAAATCATCGATGTCCTGACCGGAGAGGTCGATATCGTGGTTCGTAGTCAGGGGGGTAACAATGCAGGTCATACCATTGTCAGTGGCACTGAGAAGTATGTACTCCACCTAATTCCTTCGGGGATTCTTCGCAAGGGAAAGATTTGTGTCATCGGGAACGGGGTGGTAATCGATCCCATCGCCCTTGTTGCTGAGATTGAGGGACTCCGGTCCCGTGGGATTAAGGTCGATAAGAATCTGCTCATCAGTGACAGCGCTCATCTGGTGATGCCTTATCACAGAGCAATCGATGAGTTACGCGAAGTTCTTAAGGGAAAGAACAAAATCGGCACAACCAAGCGTGGCATCGGCCCTGCCTACGGAGACAAGGCAGCCCGCACGGGGCTGCGTATGGCCGATCTGATTCGCCCCGAGGTGTTTCAGAAAAAACTGGCACTCCGCATCCGGGAAAATAACGCGGTTCTCAAAAGTCTCGGCGGCAAACCGATCAACGGAACCAAGGTTCTTGCCGATTACTCCTCCGCTGCCAAAGTACTTGTGCCTTTTGTCATCAATACGGTGAGCTATCTCCACAAGGCGACGGAAGCGAAGAAGGCGATCCTCTTTGAGGG
>PLEU01000136.1:53692-56663 GCA_003136515.1 Spartobacteria bacterium | reverse complement strand
CTACTATTGGTGCTCCTGCGGCCAGAGTGCCTCGCAACCCTTTTGTGACGGCTCCCATAAGGGTACGGATTTCACACCGACTCCCTACACGGCACAGAAAGATGGACCGGTCTATTTCTGCGGATGCAAACACAGCGGGAATGGAGTTCTTTGCGACGGCAGTCACAAGAATCTTTAAAATTGATGGGCGATGCAGCAAAAGGCCCTGCATTAAAGAGCCAAGAATCAGGATTGGAGAGGCCTTACCGCAGCTACGGTAAGGGAATGCTTCGTTCTTCCTTCATGCAGTCCTGACAGTACACGATCCGCAGCATGGTGGGCTGTCATCCCGTATTTCTCACGCAGGATCGGAGCTGCACCATGCTCGATAAAGTGATCGGGCCAGCCGACACGAACCAAGGGTGTCGTTATATGTGCATCGGCCAGATGCTCGGCCACAGCAGCCCCGAAGCCACCGGCAAGGACATGATCTTCCAGGGTACATATCAGTTTCACTCCACGGGCAAAGAACTCAAGCGTGGCGGTATCGAGCGGCTTGATCCATCGAGGATTGATCACGGCCGCCTTGACTCCCTTTTCAGCGAGAAGATCGGCGGTTTCCAGCGCAACTTCGCAGAAGTTACCCAGTCCGAGGAGGGCAACATCGGTTCCATGGCGGAGAACTTCCGCTTTGCCGATCTCAAGCAGACGCGGGGTAGGCTTGGGAACTGCGCCCGTTCCTGAACCTCGGGGATAACGGATGGCTATAGGGCCGTCATAGTGGTGGGCCATTGTCCACAGCATGTCGGCAAACTCCTCCTCATTCCTGGGTTGCATCAGGATGAGGTTGGGAATACCCCGCAGATAGGCGATGTCAAAAAGCCCGTGATGAGTTGGGCCATCATCCCCCGAAAGCCCGGCACGATCCATGCAGAGAGCCACGTTGAGATTCTGAAGGGAGATGTCATGAACGATCATGTCGAAGGCGCGCTGCATGAACGTAGAGTAAATGGTCAGGAAAGGCGTCATCCCCTGGGTCGCCATAGCGGCCGCAAAAAGAGCGGCATGCTCCTCGGCAATTCCCACGTCGTAGAAACGGTCCGGATGGCGCGAAGCAAATTTCGCCAGCCCGGTACCAGCAGGCATGGCCGCCGTAATCGCAACAATCTTGCGGTTATGATCCGCAAAATCTGCGAGGGTCTTGCCTAGAATTTCCGAATAAGTCGGCTGGGTGACCGCAATAGTCTCACCTGTCTCAGGTTCATATTTTCCAAGGCCATGGAATTTATCAGGTTTGGCAAGCGCGGGGCCATATCCCTTCCCTTTTGTGGTCATGATATGAAGAATGACCGGTTCGTTCTGATTCTTGAGAAACTCGAATGTGCGGATGAGCAGAGGGATATCGTGCCCGTCAATCGGCCCGTAATAGCGGAGCCCAAGATCCTCGAAAATTACACCGGGAAGCAGGATCTGCTTTACCCCCGCCTCGATCTTGTGGGCCAGATTACGGGCTGACTTGCCACCAATCCACTCTACAAACCGAGCTGCCTGATCGTGAAGATGGGCGTAGGCAGGGCTAGTGGCAATGCGGTTGAGATGCTCTGCGATGGCACCGGTATTCTTGGCAATCGACCATTCGTTATCATTGAGCACCACCATGAATTTCCGAGTTGTCTCCGCTACGTTATTGAGCGCCTCAAAACTGACGCCACAGGTAAAAGCGGCATCTCCAGCGACGGCCACCACATGCTCCTTTCCCCCGTTCATGTCACGGGCGGCAGCCATCCCAAGTGCTGCCGAAAGTGCTGTGCCCGCATGCCCGGCTCCATAGCAATCGTGGGCGCTTTCGGCACGAAGAAGAAATCCATTCAGCCCTCCATGCTGTCGCATTGTAGAGAGGCGTTCGCGGCGCCCGGTCAGCATTTTATGAATATAGCCCTGGTGGCTTACATCAAAAAGTATCTTGTCTTCGGGTGTGTTGAAGACGCGGTGAAGGGCGATCGTCAATTCCACCACCCCCAGATTCGGCCCGAGATGACCGCCGGTGACGGCAAGGGTTTCTATCAACTCTTCCCTGATTTCCTGAGCAAGCAGGGGAAGATCCTTTTCAGCGAGATTCTTGAGGTCTGTCGGCGAATTGATCTGATCCAGCAAACACAATGGGGAAGAAAGGGGATCCATCACGATTCAGAAAAGGGTTCCAGCCTCGCCTCCTCACGTCCCGAGCGGGTGATGATCTCTATGCGCTTCTCGGCGGCATCAAGTTTCTCGCGGCAGATTTTCAACAGTTTCATTCCCTCCTCATAGCGCTCAATGAGTGTCTCCAACGAAGGGGGGGTGGTTTCGATTTCTTCCACAATCTCCTCAAGACGACCTAGGGAAAGTTCGATGGAACTCTCCGATGCCGTAACGGGTTTGAATGTTGATTCCGACATATCACTGTTGATCGGTTCGGCGCGCCCATCGTTCGCTATCAGCATACAAAATACACTCTCCATCAATGGGAAGCGGGGTGAAACTCTTCAGAAGGAAGGTGTCCAGATTGATGGTTCGCATGATAACGGGACCCCATTCCTTGTATTTGCCCTTAATCAGGGTCGTGAACTCCTCATCCCCTGAAACCGGTGTCAGATAGAGCCCGACTATTGGCGAACCNNCGAACCAAGCGTACCATAATCGGAGATTTCATTGAACCCGCGAATTGTCTCCGGGAGCAGCAGGCACTTACGATTGGCATACCAGGCAACTGCCCAGGGCATATCGGAAGAGAGAAGTTCATCAGGCCCATACCACTTGTTAAGCACGGCGATGAAGGGCGGGACATACGGGNNCGGGGCCATTGTATCTTTGCAGCCTGCCCAACAACCAGTGTGAGAATCATCGGTGTCGCCGAAATCAGAAAAACAATGCTTAAAAAGACGATTCGAAATGCTTTGTCCGAGATCGCAAGCCTGTTCCAAAGCACCAGTAGGAACGCTGTTCCATAGAGGAC
>PLEU01000136.1:52775-53636 GCA_003136515.1 Spartobacteria bacterium | reverse complement strand
ATTCAGACCAAAATATTCCCATAGATGAGACGCTTGGTCGAGCAACCCGGTGCGGAATTTGGTTGCCATTCCCAAGCCCAGAGCGAGGCCGGTATTCACACCCCGCATGATCTCACTCTCCGGGATGCCCGCTCCCGCCACGGCAGCGTAAATAGAGAGTCCAAAAGGATTTCCGCAGACCACAAAATTATGCGCTAGCCAAGGAGACACGGTAATTACGTAGACGAGAAAGCTCACGACAAAGGTACTGATGCGGCCNNCGATAAAGCCGGGTAGTAAAAATGCAGCAACCCCGTGAGCCAGGGACATGAGGCCCAGCGCGAAAGCAGCTCCCGCAAGCCACGGGAGACTTGGACTAATGTTGCTTTCTCCGGCATCCTCTGCATCAGCCTGTTGCGCCTTGATCGCACAATAGGTCATCACTCCGAAAAGCAGAGTCAGGAGCAGCTGCGGTAACCCTGCAAGCGCATACTGCCATATCAAATCAGTGAGCAGCAGGAGTCCGGATGAGATGAGTGCCAGCGTCCTGTCAAATAGGAGAAGTCCGATATGATACCAGACAAAAGCAACGAGAAACAGAAGCACGATCCCGAGAACCTCAATGGCTCGGTCACCAGTACTGAGAGTATCCGTTGGGGCCATCTGGATGCGATCCTTGACGGGAAAAAGAGCGGCCGCCTCAAGCAATGGAAAAAGCGGCGCATTGTAAAATTCAGGAAAATTAGGGGCAGAGATCGAATTTTCCTTCTTGGCATCGGTTAAAACCCGTATGGCAAGTGGGCGGATATAGCGCGTCGAGAATCCTTCCTTGGAGATGAGGGAACGAGCAATCTGGGCCTGATCCATCGCCTGCTCCGTGCC
>PLEU01000136.1:0-52765 GCA_003136515.1 Spartobacteria bacterium | reverse complement strand
TTTGAAATGCCGAGTTGGGAGAGGTGACGATGAAGGGTGCGACGGCTAATGCCGAGCTTTTTTGCGGCCCGGGTACGGTTATCACCGGTCTCGGCAAGTGCCTTTCGGATGAGGGTCTCTTCGACCCTGGACAGATTCAATTCGTTGCCCGGGCCACCGAACGCACCCGTACGAACAGCCTGCAAGGTAATGGGAAGATCCGGCAGTCCCAGCTCCTCTCCCCTCCCCAGAACGACCGCATGTTCTACCGCCGCCTTCAGTTCCCTTATATTCCCAGGCCATTCGTAAGACTCCAGAACACCCATCGCCTCTGATGTAAATCCACGGGGGGGTTTTCCGTGCTCCCTAGCGAGCTCCTTGAGGAAAGTGCTCGTCAGTAATGGAATATCGTCGCGGTGCTCGCGAAGCGGCGGCATTGTTAATGGTACGACGTGCAGGCGGAAGTAGAGATCTTCACGGAACTTGCCTTCTGCCACCATGGTCGAGAGATCACGGTTGGTTGCGGCGATCAGCCGCACATCAGCCGTTAGCGTTTGGTTTCCTCCGACACGCTCGAACGTCTTCTCACCAAGAACACGCAGGATCTTCACCTGCACC
Source organism: Spartobacteria bacterium (assembly GCA_003136515.1). The sequence continues at coordinate 52,168 of PLEU01000136.1, read as the reverse complement.
ATCGGGTCGATCTCCCCGATTTCATCGAGAAAGAGCGTCCCTCCCACGGCCTGCTCGAAGCGACCAATACGACGCTCTCCCGCCCCGGTGAAGGCCCCCTTCTCATGACCAAAGAGCTCACTTTCCAGTAACTGGGCTGACAGAGCTGCACAATGAACTGCAACGAAGGGCTTCTCCGAACGGGTGCTCAACGCATGGACTGCCTTGGCCGCGACTTCCTTGCCCGTGCCGCTTTCCCCCTGGATCAATACCGTCGCCTTGCTAGGAGCTACCTGACGAATCAGCTCAAAAACGCGCTCCATGGCGGCCGAACGCCCGATCATCCGGTCTGGAGCGCGACTGTTGACTACCTCCCGGCGTAATTCGGCATTCTCCGCCTGCACATCGCGTTCCCGCGAGGCGCGACGAATTAGCATTTCAAGCCGATCGAGATTCACTGGTTTCGTGACAAAATCGTAGGCTCCACGGCGCATCGCCTCGACGGCTGTATCGACCGATCCGTAGGCTGTCATCATAATGCAAATTGGCGGATCGTTCCGTTTCAGAAATTTCTCCATCAACACCATACCGTCTTCCGTCCCGATTTTCAGATCAGTGATGACTATATCTGCGGGGTCAGCATCAAAGATTGCCAGAGCCCCCAGACTATCCCCGGCCACGCTCACTTCAAACTGATCCTCAAACGCCACACGCAATCCTTCGCGCGTGTGCTTCTCGTCATCCACAATAAGCAGGGTCTTCTTCATGCAAGGGCGAACTAAACTGGGTCAGTTTGACACATAAATTCTGAAAACACCAGTTTTACTCTGATGTCTTCCTACACTCTCCCTTCCACAAGCTGAGGCAAAGCGTCTCTATAACTAGCAAAACTAGGACGCCAGCCCAGTGATCGAATTAGGGCATTACTGACTCGTTTCGAGGTCCAGCCGCGCTTGCGCTGAAAATCAGCCGGACCCTCCGGCGGAAGAGGGCAATTCAGATACTCCGCGATCCAGCCATACACTTCCCCCTGAGTAGCTGGCGTATCGTCACTGATGTTGAAGACCCCCCCTGAAACATCCGATCGACCCAGCAATACCAGAGCAGCAGCAGCATCGTCGCGATGAATCTGATTGATCCAACGCCCTCCCCCATTCTCAAGGAGAGCTTCGCCAGAAAGGAATTTCCGAAGAAGCACGGAGCGGCCGGGCCCATAGATTCCGGAGAGACGAGCCACAGAGCCACCTGTATTCAGTGCGATGGACTCTGCATCAATGAGAATTTTACTCGTCGCACGATCGGAAACAGTCGGGGATTTCTCGGTGACCCAAGAAGCGTCCGACTGTCCGTATACAGAGGTGCTGCTTACAAAGATAATCTTCTCAGGCCTCCACTGCTCAATAACCCGTCTCAGACCATCCCTATAGACAGCTGCATAAGCCTCGGCTCCGCCACGCCCGGAACTAACGGAATAAATCGCAAGTGGTACTCCGCGGACTTGATCCGTCAGCGCCTTCACAGACTCGTGATCGGTGACATCACCAACCGCAATTTGGAAAGAAGCTCCGGTTTGTTTTTCTTGAAAACGGCTTGAAATCGCCATGGCAGATTCGGGACTCCTGACCAGGCCGAGCACCGACTTGCCTCTGGTAGAAAACAAATCGGCTGCGGCTTCACCAAGGAAGCCGCAGCCGATAATGAGAACTTCAGGATACACTCTTAGGAAAACGCTGAGAGTGAAAAGTGAACGTGGCCTTAACTCAAGACAAAGCGGATCTTTGCTTTGGCGCGTTTGGCATTGGCCTTTGCCTTGCGCTTGGTGCGCTGCGTTGGGGTCTCAAAGGCACGAAGACGCCTTACCTCGTCGAGGATTCCCTCGGTATCGAGTTTGCTCTTAAGGCGCTTGAGGGCGCGGTCAATGGGTTCGCCCTTACGGACTATAACTTCCGGCATGTAAATTCACCTGCTTTCTTTTGTGGGACGAGGAGAGTCCCCCAGATGTGCCTCTCGGTCAAGCTAAAGGACACAAACACTCAAACTAGTTCCAGAGGGAGGACTGTTGACCCATCTGGACCGATCAGGCGAAAAATGGATTGTTCGCCTTTTCAAGTGCCACAGTCGTCAGAGGCCCGTGACCCGGACACAGAAGCGTTTCGGGCGGTAGCGAGAATATCTGCTTTCTATCAGTATCAAGACACGCCTCATAAGAGATCATCGGCCCACCCATTGATCCCGCGAACAGGGCATCACCGACGATAGCAACAGGACGTTCAAGACCATGAATCACATAGGTGATGCCGCCACGGGTATGGCCCCAGGTGGAGCGGGTTTCTATCCGGAGGTTCCCGACGCCAAATTCTTTTCCGGCGCAAAAATGCTGCGCGCCAGGCACCATCTCCTTTTCGCCGATCAATGCCGATGCACGGGACGTTTCCACCAGTCGATCCAGATCAAAGACATGATCCCCATGCCCATGAGTCAGAAAGATCTGGCCAAGAACCAAGGAATTCGTTTTGAGAAACTGCATCATCTCCGAAACATCGGAACCTGTGTCAAAAGCCGCCGCCGGAACCTCTTCTTCCTCGCCCAAACCCGGATCCCACAAGAGATAGGAATGTACTTCGAAATCATCCCAAGGTGTGGAAAACATCGTCAAACCCGGAGGCAGTCGAAGAGGTCCCGGATGATACTCATCCTGGGCAAGGGCCAGCAGACTTGATCGTTCCAACCCCAAGGCTCCCGCCAGAAGCTTCAATTGCCCTAGGTCGAGAAGCCCGTTCTCGAGCGCGAGGATGTTTTCGGTAGCGAGTGTGCTGCGCCGGGCAACTTCCTCCTCCGAAATACCGAGACCCCGACGTGCCTTGCGGATTACGTCGCTCCAACTATCCTCGAGAGGAATGACTCCATTCATTGCATTTTCCCGCTAACTTGTGGTGATGCGAATCTGTCGCTTGAGAATCACGAAAAGCAGAATGAACATCATCAAGCTGGAAAGGATCATTACGCCCGTATTGAACCAGAGCAGTGGAAAGTCGATCCCGAAGTAGTGCTTCACGGGCCCGAAAAAGACATTAGGATGCTGGGCATCGCGGTAGTCGAGCTGCTCCATCTCAGCCTTAGTCACAAGATCGAGCACTTTCTGGTTGGTGTAAAGCTGATCTGCCGTGACTCCCTGATGATGGCTGATCAACTCATCGCGATCGAACTTCCCTCCGTCGATTACCTTGTCAATTCGAGCTATGTGGTCGTCAAGTTCCTGCGGTGTCCCGGCTTCGAGTCCACTCAGAATTGCCAGAAGATCCTTGAGGTCGTCTAGTCGATCCTGCTGAGCATCCGTCATATTTTTGATCGCGGCAAGCAGGTTGATCTGGTTCGAAATGCGGGCCTGCCTGATGGCGAGCGGATTGAGCTTTGCCTGGGCAAAGACGATCCCCTCATATGACCAGCGCATTGGAATGAATTCACAAATAAAAGGCACTTGCAGATCGCTCTGCGGCTTCATTGCAGTGTCAGGATGCTTATTGAACCACTCTTGCACCACATGGATGAAATCCAGGTTGCGATTCATCTCCTCGTACTTGGTGAAGGCACCCGCTAGGATCAGTTGAGGGATGAGCACAACCGGGATGATGAGCACTCCTGTCTTGCTTTCGTTGACGATGGAGGAGACGAGCAGCCCGATCGCCACTCCGCTCATTGTTGTGAGAAACAAAGAAGTGAATATGACCCAGAACATCCCGCGCACCTCTAGCAGCGCATCACCCACCAGCGTGAAGAGCATACATTGAACCACTGCGAACACAGCCAACGTCAGGGCCTTTGCGAGCACATAATAGCCCAGACGAACACTCAAATTCCGTTCCCTAAGCAGCACCGGACGATCACGGGTAATGTCATCAACGCTGTTCGTAAGACCCAGAAACATCGCCACCACGAGCGAAAGGAAAAGATATGTCGGAATATGGAATGCTGAGGCGAAGTCGTAGTGGGCGCTCTCCGAGTAGCGATAGACAAATCCGATAAGCCCCGCCAGTGCCGGAGCGGCAAGTAAGGTAATCACGAGATTCGCCTTGTTGCGCAACTTGCTGATAAAAGCGCGTTGCAGCAGGACGATGAACTGACTCAGTTCATCGCGCCATCGCAACCCCTCCCATCCCGTTGGTCGTTGGAGCAGACTGCTGCGCGCCTCTGGCCCCACCGGAATGGGTGTGCGCGAGGAAGCCGGCTGCTGAACCTCTTTCATCAGGCGATATGCTTCAAATTTGTCACGCCAGTATTCCGGGGAGAAACGCCTTGCGGGCACGAGTTGCCCGCGGTTGTTCTCCTCATAGATGATGTCGCCGCTGAGATCGCGCAGAGGTGTCTCCAACACATCGAAGACAAATTCAGGGCGAGTTGTGCCGCATGATTGACAGCCCCCCAGCTCCGTTCCGAAGAGCTGTTCGTGCTCTGCCTCGGCAAAGTAGGCCAGCATCTCGGTGGGCGTGCCGAAAAAGACGAGCTTTCCACCCTTGTCCAGCAGCAACGCCTTCTGGAACATTTGGAAAATCTTGGAAGTTGGCTGATGTATTGTCACCAGAACAATTTTGTTGTGGGCCATACCGCGGATGATCTCGATGACATGCTCGGAATCCTTGGAGGAGAGTCCGCTTGTGGGCTCATCGAAGAGGTAGACGTCGGCTGTGCTCACCATATCGAGGCCGATGTTCAGACGTTTTCGTTCGCCCCCGCTCAGAATCTTCTGCTGCGAACCGCCGACCACTTCCCTTCGCCGTTCATTGAGACCTAGTTCCGCCAATTTGCTGTCAATACGGCGCTGTCTCTCTCTCCTAGAAAGATGGGGAGAACGGATAGCAGCGGCGAATTTGAGGTTTTCCTCGATCGTAAGCTGCTCGTCGAAAGCGTCGTACTGCGGAATGTAGGTGATGTATTGCAGCAGGGCTTCGAGATTCCTGTAGAGCGAACGCTGGTTAAAAAGCACCTCTCCTGCAATCGGCTGAAACTGCCCTGAAAGCGCCCTCAACAGCGTGCTCTTTCCGCAACCGCTGGCACCCATCACGCAGACCATCTCGCCCCGTTCAATGCTGAAGCTCAGGTTGTCGAGTGCCGCATCGCCGTTGCGGAATCGGCAAAGTAGATCGCGAACATCAAGCGTGCGGATGATATTGCGCTCTTCCTCGATGATCCGATCGGTAAAATTGCATCGCAGCACCTGACCCGCATCGATGCGAATCGTATCGCCGTCCACAAGTGCCATCTCTCCACGGACTGGAATGCCGCGGACAACAATCGGCCGGTCCGCCTGAATCACCTCCACCCGTCCTGTCTTCTGCTGATAATCACAACTGATCCGTAGAGTCACTTCCCCGCCGATTCCGGGCGAGAGAAGTATGTCGTCGTCATCAAGGCGGTTGGGATTGTTGGAGGCGATATATTCCGTCTTCGATCCCTTCAGCACAAAGCGACCCCCGAAGGCCCCGACACGGCGTTTGAGATCCTCAAGATCGAGTTCGCCTCCATCACGAAAGAGAATTTTATCAGCCAACTGCGCCTCGACAACGACCCCCTTCTTTAAATTGGTTCCGCGAAGCGTGGCGCGTAAATCCTGAAGCACTGTAATGCGCACCCGGAGTCCGAAGGCTATCTGAAGGGCGCTGTCGCGGCTCCGGGTTTTTTCCAGTCGCACCTCCTCGTTGTTAATCGTCACGAAAATCTGGGGCAGTGTGACATTTCGCTTCGCATTGAAATAGAAGACCAGGTCCTGAGTCGTAATCACCTGCTCCCCAACCAGCACTCGCTGACCTGGATAGATCCGGCAGAATTCTCCTGTTTTGAGCAGACGCCCCTGGACAATGAGACTCTGGGAGGAAAGATTCTTTAGAATGATCAGGTCGTGATGCCGGTAGGCCAGTAACCGCTCCCCTACTGTGAAGTTTCTCAGTGCAACATCACACTGCTCGGGATCGCCGAAGCTGAGCACTTCCAAGGGGGAGACTCCCTGGTGGAAAAATTCGCTATCTGTCTGATCGTTGGCATTGAGTTGGTAAACAATGTCGATGGCCTGCGAAGCCATCCCGAGATTTTCCATGAAATCATGATAGGCAGCCACCTGTTCCGGTTTCAGTCCCGAGCGCGTGATCAGATCGAATAGTTGCACCCCGAGCAGAATCTTGCGATCGTCACTCAGTTCGGTTGAAAGCTTGGCAGCCATGGCAGCCAGATCCTGCTGTTGCTCAAGTGCCTGACGGAAAAGTTTCCTGAGTTCCGAATAGACCGCCTCAGGATAATCGTACCTCAGGAAGCCGAGACTCGAATCAATCTCTTCCTCCAACATCTCCCCATCCACACGGGTGAAGGCGGCAAGCACTTGAATCAGCGTGGGAAGCAGATTGGCGCTCTCGGCGATCGTTTGAGGCTTGCGACGGAGGCGGCGCCAGCGCTTCGCCAGCGAGTGCTGCAACCGCGATGCCCCGCGCAGCACACTATCAATAATGAGCACCGACTTCCTCGGCTCTCCACCCGTGGTAATAGGCCCAGTTGAGGGAAGGGGCGGCGAGGACGCAATGACAGCATCACCGCTGGGTTTTTCAGGGGCGGGTCCGACGGAATCCATCTCCGGAGAGATTAGCACCAGTTACGGACTCGGAAAGCGTGTTTCTAACGAGGAATTACAACACTGGCCTTATCTGTGATGGCAGCGAAGCTGCATTCTATGAACGCAACGTCATGGAGTACATGCAGGGCTGATAGGGCGAGGAATCGCTCGATCACTTTTTAAGGCGCGCCGTAGCGTTCGAGCACCCGACGCACAGCACTGGCACGTCCGGTGGAAGGGTCGACCTCTACTAGGACGCCGCAAGCCATGATCGGGCCGCGTGCCACTGGAAGTTTGGCCGGAAGCGAAGTCAGGAAGCGACCAATCACCGTTGTATAATCCCGTCCCAGCACGGAATCTTCCGGTCCGCACATCCCGGCATCACAGAGAAAGGCCGTCCCACCAGGAAAGATCCGCTCATCAGCGGTCTGCACATGGGTATGAGTGCCAACGACCAGTGAAACCAGACCATCCAGATGCCGACCCATTGCGACTTTTTCACTGGTTGTTTCGCCATGTACGTCAACCATGATAACCCGAGTCTCTTTTCGCAATTTTTCCACCTCTACAGAGGCTGAAAGGAAGGGATTCTCAAGCGGGGGGTTCATGAAGGTGCGACATTGGACATTCATCACGGCTATAGGGCCGTGAACCGTATCGAGAACAATGCTCCCGGCACCAGGACTCCCGGCAGGATAGTTGATTGGACGGAGCAGACGCGGCTCGGTATCGAGAAAGGGGAAAATCTCCTTCTGATCCCAGATGTGATCACCCGAGGTTATAACCGCAATGCCGCTCCTCATCAGATCAATGGCCAACTTAGGGGTGATACCGCGGCCTGCGGCGGCATTCTCACCGTTGGTCACAACGAAGTCGGCATCCCCTCTTTCCAGATAGAGTTCTGCTGTGCGGCAGGCGGCGACGCGTCCCGGCTCGCCAACCACATCCCCCAGAAAAAGAATTTTCACAAAACTATCATTTATCATCTAGCGGTTTTTATCGAAAGACGGACTCTGGACGATGTAAAAATCATCTTAGTTTGAAGAAACCACTCCTCATCACCCTCACGCACTTTTTGACAGGTGCGTTGTTGCTGTGGCTTTTCACTTTTTCACAGGCGAATGGGACACTCCTCAGTCCACTGGCTCCCATGCCTGATTGGACAAAGCTCCAGCAATATGCCGGAACGATCACGGCAACTGATTTCGAAGATCTTCTGCAGAAGGTTTACGTCCCCGATGGCTCTTGGAGAAAATGGATCACTCTCAGCCAGTCGGTTGCCTACATATCACCCGGCCCGGGTTCCAAAGCCATCATTCTGGCCCTGGCTTCGCCTGGCAGCATCGCTCAAACACCACCCCGGTATTGGAAAAGTCGCTCCGAGCACACCCCTCAGTCGGGTCTTCCGCTGGCAGGTGTCAGAATCGTGCTTGATCCGGGCCATCTGGGAGGCTCCTTTGCCAAGATGGAGGAGCGATGGTTTCAGATCGGCGACAGCCGCCCCGTTGAGGAGGGTGAAATGACACTGATCGTAGCAAAGTTGTTAAAAAAGCGCTTGGAAGCCATGGGCGCGGATGTCTGGATGACCCGGACAAGGAACGGGGCAACCACCTCACTACGTCCTGAACGACTGACAGGCGCCGCCGTTGGTTCTCTTCAAGACGAGCACGTCCCCACAACGGCAGCCAACCTGCAGCTCGAAGCCGATCGTCTCTTTTACCGTGTCGGAGAGATTCGGAATCGAGCGCGCCTAGTTAATAATGTCATTAAACCGGATCTTGTAGTCTGTCTCCATTTTGATGCCGAAGCCTGGGGGGATCCCAACCATCCCACGCTTAGTGACAAGAACCACATGCATCTGATTCTCTGCGGTGCGATGTCGGACGAAGAACTCCAGCACGTGGATGAACGCTACACGATGCTGGTCAAACTGCTGACCGGGACTCACCAGGAGGAACTTGCCGCCTCCGAATCCGTCTCCCGTGCTCTGGCTTCTGCCACTGGACTCCCACCCTTCACGTATCATGGGCAGAGTGCGGTTTCAGCTTCCGAAAATCCCTACCTCTGGATTCGTAACCTGCTAGCGAACAGGCTCTTCGAATGCCCCGTCATTTATTGTGAACCCTACGTTATGAACAGTCTTCCGGCGTTCAACCGCATCCAGCTGGGTGACTATACGGGACTTCGCTTGGTCAACGGCGTGCGGGTGAAGAGCATCTACAGGGAATATGCGGATGCCGTGGCGCAAGGGCTTGCAGACTACTATGAAGGAACGGCACACTAGGTTTTCCATCCTGAATGAAGACCAAAGTCATTGCCATCGCCAATCAGAAAGGAGGCGTCGGAAAGACCACCACCTCAGTCAATCTCTCCGCCGCCATAGCGGCAGAGGGACACCCCATCCTGCTTCTTGATCTCGATCCGCAGGGGAATGCCTCGAGCGCCCTTGGACTCGAAACCGGTCCCGATGCCAGTCTCTACAATGCCATGATCGGTCAAACACCGATGGAAGTACTGATCCAGCAGACCCGCATGCAGCTTCTATGCGGCATCCCATCCGATCTCGACCTTGCAGGTGCGGAGATCGAGGTGGCGCGCATGGATGAACACCTGGGCCAACTGCGACGCGTCCTCCAGCCGGTACGGGATTCCGGGCGGTTTGAGTACATCATCATGGATTGCCCCCCATCGCTCGGCATCCTCATGTCCAATGCACTCACAGCCGCCGACGAAATTCTTATCCCAATCCAGTGCGAGTATTACGCCCTCGAAGGCCTTGGCAAGCTGGTAGGTGTCATGGAGCAAATCCGAGCCTCGGGAGCAAATCCGTCTCTTAGCATGTGCGGTCTGCTAATGACGATGCTCGATGTGCGCACCAATCTCAGCGCTGCGGTCGTCAGGGATGTCCGGGCCCACTTTGAGGAGGTTGTCTTCAACGCTTCCATCCCCCGATCCGTCCGCATCAGCGAAGCTCCCAGCTTTACCCAAACGATTCTTGAATACGATCCGAAGGGGCCGGGCGCCACGGCATATCGTGTACTTGCGCGCGAATTCCTTGATCGTCAAAAACGTGGCATTTCTTTTGTAGGCGCACCCCAAAAAACCGAGGAAACGAGTCCCGGAAAAAACCATCCCGAACCGGTCTAGTTGTCCAGACACCTTAAACCTCAACTGCCTTCTCCAAAATTATGAGCGACATCCTGGCCCTCTTCAAGCAGACCGGAGCGCTACTTCACGGTCATTTCATCCTCCGCTCAGGACTGCACAGCCGTGAGTTTTTCCAATGTGCGCTTCTGCTTCAGGACGCGCCGATTGCATCTCATGTCTGTGGCGAACTGGCGGAGAAACTTCGTCCCTTCTGCGTCGAAACGGAGGGTAGGAAACCGACCATCGTTTCTCCAGCTGTCGGTGGCATCATCGTCGGTCAGGAAGTGGCGCGTCATCTGGGCACCCGTCACATCTTCGTCGAGAAAGATGGCAACGGAGGACTCGTCCTCCGTCGATTCAGCATCACACCGGGACCCCGCTTTTTAGTGGCCGAAGATGTCGTCACGCGGGGTGGCCGTGTCCAGGAAACTATCGATATTATCCGGAAGCATGGAGGGATTGTGGTAGCTGCTGGGGCCATCGTTGATCGCAGCGGGGGGAACATACCCAACTTCGATTGCCCCTTTGTCAGCCTTGTTCAGATGACACCCGAAACCTTCCCGGCTGATGCCCTCCCCGCAGATCTTGCCGAGGTTCCTGCAGTCAAACCGGGAAGCAAGTGATCGCGGGAGTGATGATACCTTAATGGTAATAACCACATGCAAAAGGTGCGTTATCACCTCCCTTCTTAGTTACACGTCTCAGCTCTGATGCTTTCATTCCATGCATCCCCTTTCCCGCTTCCTAACCTTCATCCGGTTTTCCCACACGGTCTTTGCCCTGCCGTTCGCGCTCGGCTCGATGGTGGTCGCAGCCCACGGCTGGCCGGGATGGCGGCTGTTCATCCTCATTCTTCTCTGCATGATCTTCGCCCGAACATCCGCGATGATTTTTAACCGCCTCGCTGATTGGGAAATCGATAAAAAGAATCCACGCACCGCAGCGAGGCATCGACTCTTGGACAGGAGCATTGCCATAATCGCCTGCGTCCTCAGCTCCCTTCTCTTCGTCATATCGGCCTCCTTCATCAACCGAATCTGTCTTTTCCTCTCGCCGGTAGCTCTTGCCATCATCTTCTTTTACTCGCTGACCAAACGTTTCACCCATGCTGCCCAGTTCTTTCTCGGACTTGCTCTCTCGGTCTCCCCTGTGGGTGCTTGGATCGCTGTGACTGGAACAGTTAGCCTGCCTCCGCTGATTCTGGCTTCAGGAGTGCTTTGTTGGGTTGCTGGATTCGACATCATCTATGCAACCCAGGATCTGGAGGCCGATCAACGGGAAGGACTTCATTCTCTGGTTGTCTGGCTCGGCACCCCCAGGGCCATCGCTCTCGCGGGATGGCTCCATCTCATCGTACTGTTGTTTTTACTTCTTTTCGGCATATCAGTCCCACTTGGGAAAATCTATTTTCTCGGCCTTCTGCCGATCCCCTTTCTCCTCCTCTATGAGCACCGGATCGCCCGTACACTTGAACTAGGCAGGATTAACCGAGCCTTCTTTGAAACCAACGCGGCCATCGGCGTGCTTTTCGTCGTGATCGTGACCATCGACCGACTCTTGAATTAGGACCTATTGGGGTGAGGCTGCCGGAAGTGATTCCACCGGTTCAAGCGCAGGCTCTGGAACTGCCGGTTGGGATGCAGCAGCAGGCGAAAGGGCAGGTTCCGGAGATGAACGTAGCTGGGGTGTGTGAGGGGGCGAAGCTAGCGGTGTTTCCAAGCTCGTCGGCATGGTGGATGGCGAAGGGGTGGGGGTGTCAACAGGGAGAGCCTTTCTGATTTCCACAGGCAACGCCTTGCGGATTCGCAACTTTCTGGGCTTGGGTGTCGCTGTCGGCGTTGGGGAAGGCAGGATCAATGGCGCAGCACTGGAAGGAAGAGCCACCGATTGGGAGGTCAGATTGCTCCGTATGGCCAGAAGAAGATTAGCATCGTGCGCATTCACATGATACCCCGCTCCAAAAGGGAGAGGTCCCTCATCATGCACAGTGCCGACTCCCGCATAGGCAGATTCAAGTTCGGGCTCTTTGTGAATTTTGAAAATCGAGAGTGGTTCTGTGTATACGCCAAAGAGCTGAATTTTCCACTGATCGGGAGGAAAATCGTGGAATGGTATGCCAGAGTCATCCTGCAGGATGAGCGTGGATGTATTGAGCAGAAATTCCCGTGTCTCAGAAAACTCATCGAGCGGCAGGAGGTAGGAGGCGGCCTTCAGATAGGATGCGCCATCGCCGAATTCCCCAAGCCAGCCAAGAAACTTTTTGCATTCCTTCCCGTTGGAAAGATCCGCCTGGAAGTAGTAGAGCGTCTGCGGCTGTGTATCGCCTCGGGGATCGTAGTGTTCATAAAGTATCTTCACGCCAGGAGAACCAAATGGCTCCATCGACTCCACTGAAATGACCTTGTTTCCAGTCAGCGCAAGCTCGGTGAAAAGTACCGGNNACCGGAAGCACTCCGCGAAAAGAGCCCTCAAGCAACTGTGGCTTCATCTCGCTTGTGATGAAATACCCACAGAAAAGAGAGGTGTGGAGGGCCTCACGGAGAGCCTTCAGTCCTACGGTGAAGGCCTGCGGAGTCAACGTCTCGGGAGGAGGCACCTCACCGACAGGTTCTAGACCTCCCAGCACCATGATCCTGGCGTCAGGGAAGAAAGCGTGGGCGTTCAGAAAGTCCGGCCCACCAAAGAGATACCTGACAATGCCACGGGCCGAAGGATCCTGGCTCAGGTGATCGTGCCCCCATTGCTCCATGAGATCGTAACGAAGCCTGCGGCAAAAGGCCCATTGAGCCTGCAACTCCTTTTGGTGCCCCTGATATTCTTGGGTTTTCTGAAGCGGGGCCAGGACACTACCTCCCGGAAGAGGCAAACCCGCCAAAAAATCGGCCTGCTCAGTCGGCGAGGAGGGAAGTGCAAGACTGGTTGCAACAAATACCCCCCCAAACAACAGGGAAGGAACACAGCGGAGAAGATTCATGCGCGAAATACCTAGGAGGAAGATTTGTAGGATCTGGAACCTTGGGAAACCAGCCACGGATAGAAGCCAAGAGGAAGTAGCATTGTTGCGAAGCCTGCCAAGGCAATCCAGGGATTGCTAAGTGTCGAGTAGACTAGTGCAGCCAAGGTACAGATTATAAAAAGAAGCGGCGGTAACGGATAGAGTGGGCAACGGAAAGCGATTGGAATCTCAGTGAGAGCTTTGCTGCTGCCTCTCCTGCGCAACACAAAAATTCCGGCGACACCGAGAATTAGGCAAAGCAGGAGTGGGGTCTGGGCATAAAGAAGTACGGATTTAAAGGAGCCCGTTGCAACCAAAATGAGTATCAAAAGGAGCTGCAGCACGGTCGCGTTGACGGGTATACCACCGACGCTCCGTTGTGACAGCACCCTGAACAGTTTGTAATCTTCCCCTACCCGTTGGGTTACTCTCGGGCCCGCCCAGATCATAGCGCTCAGGGAGGCAAGCAATCCAAGGGCAATCATGCCAGACATGATGGAACCCCCCATCGCACCGAGAAGACTGGTAGCGGCAACGCTCCCAACATTCAGCACACCCCGCATCGCACCAATCGGAGCGGCTGTCAGAAAAACGGCGTTCAGCAGAAAATAAAGCAATGTCACGACCAGGGTGCCGATGACCAAGGAGAGTCCGACCGTGCGCTGACGGTTGCGTACTTCGCCTGCAAGATAGGTCGAGGCATTCCATCCCGAGTAGGCATATAAGACGAAAATTAGTGCAACCCCGGAGGAGGGCTGCAACAGCTCCGGTAATGATCTCGGGACAGGAGCCAGGATTGCAAGGACGGAGGGGTGGCGGAGCACATTCCAGAATCCTACCAACAAGAAGAGCCCAAGAAGTAGGAACTTCACCGAGGTCATTCCATTCTGTACCAATTCGCTGAGATACAATGAACGCAAGTGCCCGAGGGAGATGAGGATGACAACCAAGACTGACGAGCCCATTGCGGGACATATCGGGAGTGATGAGTGGAGGTAACTTCCGAAGGCGATCGCGGTGATTGCAATGGGAGCCGCAAACCCCGCGATGACCGAGATGAATGCGGCCATGAACCCGGCAGCCGGATGGTAAATCTCCGAGAGATAGGTGTATTCACCTCCGGAACGCGGGATGGCAGACGCAAGCTCGGCGTAGCAAAGAGCACCGCACAGAGAAATCAATCCGCCAAGCAGCCAGAGAATCAGAATGGAAAAACCGCTCGTAAGATCCTGTAATTGAAACCCGAGGCTTGTGTAAACCCCAGTCCCCACCATAGTTGCCGTCACCAGCGAAAGACAGGTGAGCAGCCCAATGCCTTCATTCGAGGTGCTTGGCACTTTTTCAAACTTGGAGCGAAAGCCGGGGGATACCGCCATCGCGGGATCGTAAAGATCTCTTCCAAATGATCCATCGTAATGTTCAGGCCCTCGTAAGGATGTTTGAGTCCATACCCACCGGCCTTGCATGCATGATGGATAGCAGTTCAAGTTCATCCTCCGGTTAGAGACTGTCCACAAGCAGAGTAGCGGCTATAACCAGACGTATGCGCATTCTCGTTGTTGATGACGAACGGAATATCCAACGGACGCTCACGCTTGCCTTGGATTCGATGGGCCATGACAGCATGGCGGCCCGGAGCGGAGCTGCCGCGCTAGAAGAGCTGACGGCTGATAGTTACGACGTGGTATTCCTTGATCTGAAATTGGGGCAGGAAAGCGGCCTGGATGTGCTTCAGGACATCCTGAGGGTATCGCCACGGGTCGCAGTGATTGTTTTCACGGCATTTGCTTCAATTGACACGGCTGTCGAGGCCATGCGGAGGGGGGCCTTTGACTATCTTCCCAAACCGTTCACACCCGATCAGATCCGGCAAGCTCTGGCTCACGTGGAAAGAACACGACGTCTGGAAAACCGGGTGGCCGAATTGGAATCACGGGTGGCGGGCAACGGTCCTGATGTCGATCTGGAGACGGAAAACGAAGCGATGCAAAAGGTGCTTGATGTGGCCATGAAGGCGGCGAATAGCGATACAAGCATTCTCCTGTTGGGGGAAAGTGGCACAGGGAAGAGCGTCCTGGCACGGGCGATTCATCAGAATAGCCCCCGGCGAGACAAGGCCTTTGTGACAGTAAGCTGCCCGAGTCTTTCTCGCGAATTGCTGGAGAGCGAGCTCTTCGGGCATGTGAAAGGCGCTTTCACGGGAGCCCATACGGAAACGAAGGGCAAGGTCGCAGCTGCAGATGGTGGCACGTTATTTCTGGATGAAATCGGGGAGCTGCCCCTGGAAATTCAGGCCAAGCTGCTCCGCCTGCTACAGGAAAGGGAATATGAGCGTGTCGGGGATACCAGGCAACAACGGGCCAATGTGCGGGTAATCTCCGCAACCAATCGAAATCTTTCCGCAGCCGTCAGCGAAGGGAAATTCCGCGAAGATCTCTACTATAGGCTCAACGTCATCTCGCTACGGCTCCCTGCCCTGCGCGAGCGCGTGCAGGACATCCAACGCCTCGCCCTGCTGCATCTCCAATTCGCCGCTTCCCATACCGGGAAAATGGCACGGGAGTTTTCCACCGAGGCTCTTGCCGCCATGCAAAGTTATGGATGGCCGGGCAACCTGCGGGAGCTGCGCAATGTCATCGAACGAGCCGTAACGCTCTCCGATGGTCCGTTGATTGGGAACGCTGACCTCTCCGATATTCTCCATCCCGTCTCTGAGATCAGATTGGGGGGGCGATTCACCTTTGAGGAAATCGAGGCTGAGCACATAAGGAGACTGATTGCCAATACCAGTACCTTAGAGGAAGCGGCCAGGATTCTGAATGTTGATCCCGCCACCCTTTATCGTAAGCGGAAGCGGGGTTAGAGGAGAAAGACTGGAGGACATTGCAGATTCGCAATGAGGATAATGCCGCATCATGCATTTTTGCATGATCTGATTCCCTAAAAGGAAATTTACGATCTTTCATAAGTAGTTATAATATAATATATTACGATATATTGTATTGATTGGCACAAGGGTAGCTAAAGAGTACTCATGCGAGTTCACGTCGTTTTGGAGTCCCGATCAGCGAACAATCGGATGAGCTGCTCCCAGCTTTTTAAGGAGCCAAAAGGAGCTGTGGCTGCGGCTTCCAAGAGTGTCAGACTGTGAACAATGAAACGCCGTATCTTCTTGGGGCTGGCCCCGATCTTTCTCCTGATTCTGGTAATGGGGGGCTATGCCATTTTTCTCTTCGCCAAACTTGGAATACAGCTGGATGTCGTCCTGAAGGAGAACTACCGAAGCGTCATAGCCGGTCAGCAAATGAAGGAAGCCTCTGAAAGAATGGACTCGGCCCTATCATTCTCCCTTGCAGGAGAGGACAAGCGCGGACAGCAACTCTACGCTGATTCCCTGCCAAAATTTGAGGAGGGGCTCAAGGCAGAATTGAACAACATCACCCTGCCGGGGGAGGGGGAACTCGCTCACTCCATCCAGAGCCTGCATCAGGAGTATTCTCAGGACGCCGAAGCATTCTGGAAGACCTCGGATCCAAAGGCTCAGCGGAACCTTTACTTCCATACGATGTTACCACTTTTCACGAAGATCAAAGAAGCTGCCCAGTCGGTCATTACCATCAATCAGGAGCATATGGTGAACACCGATCAGCAGACCCGTAATCTGAGCACCCGCTCTACGAGGTACATGATTTTTGCAAGTTTGCTGGGCATTGGGGCCGCCATCCTCTTTGCCGCCCGGCTTCAGCATTCCATTCTCCAACCGATTCAGACCCTTACGGCAGTTTCCAGAGAACTCGGGGAAGGAAAGCTGGATCAGGCGGTTCCNNCAATTGGGCGAGGGCAATCTCGACCAGCACGTGCCCGTGCAGTCGGACGACGAACTGGGCAAGTTGGCCGCGGCCTTCAACAAGATGGCGGCCAAGCTGCGGGCCTACCGACAGGTGACAAGCGACCAGATTCTTCAGGCACGCCAGATGACAGAAATGACCTTCTCAGCCTTCCCTGATCCTATTGTCGCCCTGACTCCAGATGGAGTGATCCATTTCACCAATCAGGCCGCTCTTAACCTCTTTCACCGGATCGGTTCCTTCGGCAGCCTGCCCGGTGAAGTGCAGGAGCAGGCCAACGCCGTGCTCCAGGGAGGTCCCGACTATCTCCCAACCAGTTTTGAAAAAACCGTCGTGGCCCGCGTTGATGACAAGGATGTCTTCCTCCTACCCCGCGTCATCGGAGTCCGAAATGAAAATGGCTCCATATTCGGTGCGGCGGTCATCCTTCAGGATGTCACTCGCCTGCGTCTGCTCAACGAGGTCAAATCCGATCTCGTCTCCACCGTCAGTCACGAACTCAAGACCCCGTTGACCAGCGTCCGCATGGGACTCCATCTCCTGCTGGAGGAACAAATAGGCTCCCTGAACCCCAAACAAACCGAACTCCTACTGGCTGCACGCGAGGATTCTGAACGCCTCCTCAGCATGATCAATGACTTGCTTGATCTGGCCAAACTCGAATCAGGCAAAGTAGCCCATGCCCAGCGTATCATCAATTCTGGAGAGCTCGCGAGGGTGCTTAATCCGGAACTTGAAGAACTCGCCGAATCCCACGGTTGCAAACTCTCGACAACCATCGAGCACGATCTTCCGGATGTTTGCGTGGATCAGCGTCAGATCACACAGGTTTTAACCAATCTGATTTCAAATGCCGCGAAGCACTCTCGATATGGAGAGACCATAGCCTTAGGGGTGCGCCTAGAGCATGACATGGTGCGATTTTCGGTAGGCGATCAGGGACCGGGAATTCCAAAGGAATTTCATGACCGTGTATTTGACCGTTTCTTCCGCATCTCCGGCGACTCCTCCAGTGGTGCCGGCCTGGGACTCGCCATCGCCAAGGAGATTGTCATGACTCACGGTGGAACAATTGGCCTTCACAGCTCCCCTGACGAAGGAAGCACATTCTACTTCGATCTACCTGCAAACCGAAACCAATCCATCACATGATCGCTCTCGTCATTGTAGCNNGCCGTGTGGCTTTTCGCATCGCAACGCATCTCCGAACGCCAACGCGCTCTCATTTCCACCAGAATAAACAAAACCAAACATACCATACCATGCTCGACATCTCCTACATCCTCGCGTCCATCGGCTTCTTTGCGCTGATGGTCATTTTCGTGAAGCTCTGCGACAAAATCTAAACACGCCAATTTATGGAAAACATCATCGTCGGNNATTCTCTATGTCGCCATCTTGCTGGCGATCACCAAACCACTGGGCATCTATCTCTGCAAGGTGCTTGATGCAGATGGAAAGACGTTTCTCGATCCGATTTTCAAACCGCTGGAGCGCCTCACCTACAAGGTTATCCTTGTCGATCCCAAGAAAGAGCAGGACTGGATTGCCTACTCTGTTTCGATGCTCATTTTCAGTCTCATCACAGTTCTTTTCACCTATGCGATCCTGCGTCTCCAGGCAGTATACCCTTTTTCGCTACTTAACCCTCAGAAATTCCCCGGACTCAGCGGCGACCTCGCGTTCAATACCGCAGTCAGTTTCTCCACCAATACCAACTGGCAGAGCNNTCACGACCAATACCAACTGGCAGAGCTACGGCGGTGAAAGCACCATGTCCTATTTCTCCCAGATGGTGGCTCTCACCATCCACAACTTTTTCTCCGCTGCCATGGGTATCGCGATTGCTGCCGCACTGGTGCGCGGTATCGCACGTCACACGGCTAAGACAATCGGCAATTTTTGGGTCGATCTGACACGTTCCACCTACTACCTGCTCCTGCCGATTTGCATCGTCTTTGCTATTGTTCTCGTCTCCCAAGGGATGATCCAGAACTTCAAACCGTTTGTCTCGGCGACTCTGAGCGACCCCTATACCACTCAGGTGCCGATGGTGGATACAAATGGAAACACCGTAGCAACTCCAGACGGCAAGGCCGTGCTCGTGGATCAGAAAGTCACGACCCAAACAATTGTCCAGGGCCCGATGGCTTCCCAAGTTGCTATCAAAATGCTGGGTACAAATGGTGGCGGCTATACGAATGCCAATGCCGCCTATCCTTTTGAGAATCCTACACCACTCTCAAATTTCCTGCAAATCCTCTCGATTTTTGCAATACCAAGTGCTCTGACCTACTATCTGGGACGAATGGTGAAGAACCAGGGCCATGGCTGGGCCGTCTGGTCTGCCATGTTCATCCTCTTCTTGGGAGGCTTCCTCATCTGTTGGCACTTCGAGGCCGCGGGCAATCCTAACTTCACCTCACTTGGCATCAATCCCGCAGACGGGAACATGGAGGGCAAGGAAACCCGTTTCGGCATCTTCAATTCAGCCCTCTTCACGACCATCACGACCGATGCCTCTTGTGGCGCGGTCAACACGATGCACGATTCCCTGACTCCCCTAGGCGGTTTGATTCCGCTGCTAAACATCCAGCTTGGAGAAATTGTTTTTGGCGGGGTCGGCGCTGGTCTCTACGGCATGTTGATCTATGTAGTGATCGCAGTCTTCGTTGCGGGTCTCATGGTGGGCCGCACTCCCGAGTATCTTGGCAAGAAAATCGAGCCCTACGACATGAAAATGGCCTCGCTTGTCATTCTTGTCCTTGCCTTTTCCATCCTGGGCCTGACCTCCTGGGCTTGCGTAAGCAAGTTTGGGGCGCCCGATCCAGTTACTCATCAGCTCACCGACGGCACCAACAACAATGGGCCGCACGGCTTCAGTGAGATCCTCTATGCCTACAGCTCCTGCACCGGCAACAACGGCAGCGCCTTTGCCGGTCTCTCCGCAAATACGCCTTGGTATAACGATACCCTTGCCGTTGCGATGCTTCTAGGACGCTTCGCCATGATCGTTCCGATCATGGCATTGGCCGGTTCGCTCGCCCGCAAGAAACTCGTGGCCTCAAGCTCAGGCACCTTCCCGGTTTCCGGAGGACTTTTCACCAGCCTGGTGGTCGGCACCGTGCTGCTTGTGGGAGCACTCACCTTTGTCCCGGCACTTGTGCTAGGACCGGTCGTCGAGCACTTCCTCATGAATGCCGGAAAGCTGTTTTAAGCAACATCCCAAGCCATCTCCATCACTTATTCATTAACCACTCAATTATTATGGCTGCTAAAACCCACTCCATCTTCGATCCGGCGATTATTATCCCTGCCATCGGGGAGTCGTTCAAAAAACTCAATCCAGTACATATGGTCGGCAATCCGGTCATGTTTGTCACCGAGGTCGGGGCACTAATCACCACCGTGCTGCTCTTTACTGGGGGGCAAGGAACCTCCTTCGGGTTCCTACTCCAGATCACACTCTGGCTCTGGTTCACCGTACTCTTTGCAAACTTTGCCGAGGCGATGGCGGAGGGTCGGGGAAAGGCCCAGGCGGATACGCTCCGCAAGGCACGGACGGAAACTACAGCCAACCGCATACGCGAGGACGGCACCATCGAGGCTGTTTATTCCAGCAGACTTCGCAAGGGGGATCTGGTCTTTGTCAAAGCCGGGGAATTCATACCCGGGGATGGCGAGATCATTGAGGGAGCCGCCACGGTCGATGAATCGGCCATCACCGGCGAGTCCGCTCCTGTCGTTCGCGAAAGCGGCGGTGACCGGAGCGCTGTTACAGGAGGAACACGCGTTCTCTCAGACGAGGTCAAAATCCGCATCACAGCCAATCCTGGCGAGACCTTTCTCGATCGTATGATCGGACTTGTCGAAGGGGCCAAGCGCCAGAAAACCCCGAACGAAATCGCCCTCACGATCCTCCTCTCCGCGCTCACGTTGATATTCATCGTGGTTCTGATGTCGATGAAGGCCTTCGGAAGCTATCTAGGGGTGGATTTCTCGATCACCGTCCTGGTGGCTCTTCTGGTCTGTCTGATCCCGACCACCATCGGCGGATTACTCAGCGCGATCGGCATAGCCGGAATTGACCGACTCGTGCAAAAGAACGTCCTAGCAATGAGCGGTCGAGCCGTGGAAGCCGCAGGTGATGTCGATGTCCTGCTGCTGGACAAAACCGGCACTATCACCCTCGGCAACCGCCAGGCCACCGAATTTCTCCCGGCACCGGGCGTTACCAAGGAAGCTCTGGCCGAAGCTGCGCAACTCGCATCCCTCGCCGATGAGACCCCCGAAGGCCGCAGCATCGTCGTCCTAGCCAAGGAAAAATACTCCCTGCGAGGACGGGAACTTAATGAATTAAACAACCCCACCTTCATTGCCTTCTCAGCCCAGACCCGCATGAGCGGCTTGGATATCGATGGTGTCAAATATCGAAAGGGGGCATCCGATGCCGTGAAGAACTTCACCGGGCACAATCTCCCCGAATCGGTGCAGGCCGACATCGATCAAATTTCGGGATTGGGAGGCACACCACTTGTCGTGGCTGCTAACGACAAGGTACTCGGCACGATCTATCTGAAGGATATTGTCAAAGGCGGACTTGCCGAACGCTTCGAGCGCTTCCGCGCCATGGGTATCCGCACAATCATGATCACGGGAGACAATCCCCGCACCGCAGCAGTGATTGCCAAGGAAGCGGGAGTCGATGACTTCCTCGCGGAGGCCACGCCAGAACAGAAGCTCGCCTTGATACGGAAGCAACAGGAGGGTGGCCATCTGGTCGCTATGACAGGCGACGGCACGAACGANNCCAACCCGACGAAGCTCATCGAGGTCGTGGAGATAGGAAAGCAACTCCTGATCACCCGCGGTGCGCTGACCACCTTCAGTATTGCCAACGATGTGGCGAAATACTTCGCAATCATTCCGGCGATGCTCGTCATCACCTTTCCTCAGATCGCCCCGCTCAATATCATGAACTTGGCCTCGCCTCAAAGCGCCATTCTCAGCGCTGTAATCTTCAATGCCATCATCATCATCCTGCTCATTCCGTTAGCCCTGCGAGGCGTAAAGTTCCGCCCTCTTGGTGCCGCAAAGATCCTGCAGCGCAACCTGCTTATCTATGGCGTCGGAGGGGTGATCATTCCCTTCATAGGCATCAAGGCCATCGACCTGCTGGTCGCGGCCCTTCACCTCGCCTGATGCCCGTACTTCTTACTTCTGAATCTCACCTAACCTGACTCATCCCATGAAAAACATCATCAAAGACACCCTCAGTTCGCTCCTTGCGACGCTGCTGTTCGCCGTTGTGCTCTGCGGTCTCTATCCCTTGCTCATCTACGGCGTTGGCAAGTTCGTCTTCCCATATCAGGCCAATGGCAGCCTGATTGAAGACAGCAACCACCAGATCGTTGGCTCGGAATGGATCGGGCAGAACTTCACTAGCGCTAAGTATTTTCAGCCCCGCCCTTCCGCGGCCGGAACCGGTTATGATCCCACAAGTTCGGGCGGTAGCAATCTCGGCCCCACTAGCAAAAAGCTGATCGACGGCACTACAAAATCAACGGCTCTTCCCGCAAAGGTTGCAGGCGGCCCGCTCCAGCCCGGACCGGATGTGGAGGACTACGACGGCGTCAAGATTCGCGTGCTGAGCTACTGCGATGCCAACGGCATCGATTACCAACTCCTCCAGGACGGCAAGGTGGTCGATCCAAAGAACTTCAGGACGGACAAGGGTGACTTTGACCCGGTCAAGCTGATCACCGCCTTCAATGACGATGCCCATCCTCTGACCGTCAAGCCCTCCATCCTGATTCCGGGTGATGCGGTGACAAGCTCTGCAAGCGGCCTAGATCCTCACATCAGTCCCAAGAATGCGGAACTCCAGGCCACTCGTGTCGCCAAAGAACGCAACATAAGCATCGACGTCGTCAAAGGGCAAATTGAGAGAGCCATAATCCAGCCGGGCTTCGGCATTCTAGGAGAACCAGTCGTGAACGTACTCAAACTCAACATCGCCCTCGACAATCTCGCTTCGAAGTAAGTGTTCACATGACGCAGGGTGCCAGAAGTTGGCTTCCCGACTTCTGGCTCTGCTGCTTTTTTAACGATCAAATTGATAAAGTCATGAACCACAAAACCTGCAGATCCCTAGGCCGGTATTCTCTGAGAAGCTTGGAGGTATCTTTACTGACATGTCGCCAGCCTGATAATTTCGCATCGGAATAGAATGACCCGATTGATGTTGGCTATTAGTGACCGCAGTCCAAAAGCAAGCTCACTCGTGGAGTCGACGGCAGAGTTAGCGGGCCGTTTGGAAGCTGACTGGTTTGTTGTTCATGTCAGGCAGTCTCCTACGCTGCATTATCGTATGCCTGCTACGGAACATCCCGTGCCGGAAGAGTCTCTTTCCTATGCAAAGAGACTCGGAGCACAGGTCATCATCGAACAGGGCAAAGTCGTGGACACGCTGGTATCCTTCGCCAGAAGAATGAGTATCAACTACTTCGTGACCGGACGATCACTCCGACCCCGCTTCAGTTTTACCTGGAGGCTACCACTGACGGAAATTATCCAGCGAAGACTTCCCCATACTATTGTGATGATCGTCTGAGCGCACGAGACTCCTTTTTCTTTGAACATCCCTGCCAAATCCCTACTCCACGAACTATGGATGCCCCTCTTTCCAGCACACGGCCAAGCCCGGATGATTTTCTCTCCATCATACGGCGGCAACAGCTTGGGAAGCTGAAGATCTACCTCGGACCGTGTCCTGGGGTCGGCAAGACCTACATGATGCTTCAGGAGGGCAACCGGCTCAAACGAAACGGAGTCGATGCCGTCATTGGCTACGTCGAGCCTCATGACCGCCCTGAAACGACAGCCCAAATCGCGGATCTTGAAATCATTCCGCCGCGAGTCACCAAATATCACGGAATCGAACTCCGGGAGATGGATGTCGATGCCATCCTCACCCGCAAGCCGACGGTCGTGCTAGTTGATGAACTGGCACACACCAACGCGCCCGGTAGCAAACACAATAAACGCTACGAGGATGTCAACGATCTCCTCCGGGCGGGCATCAGCGTCATTGCAACCGTCAACATCCAGCATTTCGAATCGCTCTACAATATCGTCGAGGAGGCGACGGGCGTGAAGGTCAAGGAGCGCGTCCCAGATGAAATCATTTCCCAGGCCGACCAGATCGTAAACATTGATCTCCCGGCGGAGGACCTACAGGAACGTCTCAATGCAGGAAAAATCTACCCCAAGGAGCGCATCGAGGCGGCTCTGGCACATTTTTTCACGAGCAAGAATCTGACCCGCCTGCGCGAAATGACCCTGAGCGAGACGGCCAACTTTCTTGACCGCCAGCAGCGGAGCAATTCCGAACAGGAGAAGCAGGTCAGCGCCCTCGGTCAGGTCATGGTCGCTATCAGCAGCCTCGGTCCCGATCCAGGGCGCCTTCTGAGAAAAACCGCCCGTCTCGCCGCCATGCTCAATGCCCAATGGTATGCGGTCAACGTCCGCACTCCCAGGGAATCAGCCATCCGCATCGACGCCACCACCCAGCGCCATCTCTCAGACACCCTGGAGACGGCTCAGAAGATGGGCGGGCTTGTCATCGTCCTCAAGCAGGAACAGGTTGCAGCGGCTCTCATAGCATTTGCCCGGGAATATGGCATTACCCATATCGTACTTGGGAAACCCCATCCCAAAAAACTCAGGAATTTCTTCATGCCCTCCCTTCACGAACAGATCATTAAGGAGCTTTCCGATGTGGATGTGATTTTGGTTTGATTGAGCTACGGTAATAGCTCACAAAGCTCGCTAAGGGATCCAAAGGCGTAGGGATTTTAGCTGGAGATCAAGGTGGGGCTGCATCAGCCCAAGTAATCATGAGGCAAGCGCGGTGCAACGTGCCTATCCACCAAAAAAACCATCAATGAGAATTTAGACCGTGACGAGGAGATGAATATCATCCGGCAGTAATTTTGCCACCTCTCGCACGATATTTCCGCGGAGAATATGGATGAAGGAACCCCGCTGAGGTGCTCCGAGGAGGACGCGGTCGGCACCGATCGTCGATGCCAGATCAGCAATGGTATGCGCCGGAGAGTCACTGATGGCATAGCAGGGTATGATTGTTTCGCCGAGCCCCTTGCCTTGGAGTGGTTCAAAGACAGTGCGAGCCTCACCATCCTCCGTCCATTTCCTGCGGCGGTCACCGGGAGCAATCACCGGTTGTTCGCGGACAAAAAGGACGTAGAGAGGTTGACCATTATTCGCAGCTTCACTGACTGCAAAATCGAGCGTGCGTCCGGGCCCGCGCACTGCAGTCAGCATGGGGCCATTATAGGGGCGCGGTAGAATTTTTGGCGCAACGGCCGTACCTGTTCCCACAGACTGGGAGGACATGGTCGGCAACTGGTTGAGCGCTTTTTCCGTAGTTGCGGTGACTGCCAGGCTGGCAGCCACGCTCTTGCGTTGGGCGGCCTCCTTAGCAAGTCCGCGCAAGACGAGTCCTATCACAAGGACTGAAATCGCGAAGCGAAGCGCATTCGGCTTGTCAATAAAGAGCGAAATCTCAATGGCTGCCATAATGCCAAAGGTGACAAACATGACGCAGCGCTCGTGGGTTCTGAGGTCGAGCTTCCAATCCGTGCTGGTGGCCCCAAGATTCGTGGCGATTGCACCCACCACGCCGACGGCATAGAGATCGGCAAGTCCAGACATGTCACTCACAAGCACGACAAGACCTGCCGGAATCAGCGTTGCAAAAACAAGCCCTGCATTGGGAACGCCAAAAGGATTGAGTTTCGCAAAGACCGGAGGAAGTTCCTGATCGCGAGCCATAAGGAAGGAAATGGCACTTAATGCCATGAGAGCTGTATTCACTGCCGAGAGGAGTAAAACACCAAAGACAGCACTCACCACCCAACGCATGATTTGCCCCCCAAGTGGGCCAAAAAGATTCCCCGCAAAAACCTGCCCCATGTAGCGGAGCATGTAGTCACGAACCCCATCAGCTCCAGGCGCATTGACATCAGGGCCGTCGGCAGCACTAACAATGTGCATCCCCGGCAGGGCATCCATCGCTAAACCTAGCAGCGCCGTAAAGAGGCAAACCTCAACCATCACGACTATGATTGCCTTGGTCGCAGTATGCGAAACATTTGGTTTCTCCAGCGAGCTTCCCCGATTGAGTTTCATCACACCGGTCGAATTGGCAATGGCCTCTACACCCGATAGCGCCAGCACGATCCCTACAAAAGCATTCCAGTTGTGAAGCACCCCACCATGAAGGGGGTGGAGATTTGCCACGGCTGCACCGAGATGTGGCAGAGCAAGTAACGCCAGAAGCACGACCACGATAGCCGTAGGAACGGAGACCAGTACCGCAAGACCACCGGTGTGCTTAGGTCCGAAGAAATTCAATGCTCCGATAATGATAATCGATCCGCAGGCGAAAAGTTCCGGGTGGGGAAGCCCTAAGTAGTAGAATGCAGAGAGGGCGCTGACAGCTGCAGTAACGATGTAATCGGCTATCAGCAGGAATGCCCCGACAATGGAAATAACCTCCGAGCGATGCCTTACGCTGGCATAGACTCCTCCGCCATTGGGATAGTGGCGGCAAATGGTGATATAGTTATATCCGACAAGCGCCGTCAGCACGCACATCGCCCCGATCAGCCAAGGAGAGCTATAGTCAGCTACCGCGAAGGCCAATCCGATGACGTACGCTTTGCTCGTTCCCCAATCGCCGTAGAGGATCGCCGCCGCACGCTTCCAATCAACATTGCGGGGTCGCGTGGTCGTGCTGAATTCCATCATACTCCGGGTGAGTGGCGCATCGGTATTGAGTCTTGATGCTGACAACCGCAGGACTGATTCCCGCACCCTCCAACTTCTAGAGAATCCGGTTCGTTGAGATTCCCGTTCTGAATCCCTTGATTGTCTTGGCAGCATCCTCCCCCGGCGCTGCCTCCTCCGCAACATCCCGTCGCCTCTTCCCCGATGAGAACGACTTCAAGGGAAATCTGCTGGAGCGCAAGTTGATCGCGGGCACGGCCGAGGAATTCCATGGCGCGCCGAGGAGGTTCGAAGGCGGTGCGAAGCTCGACCCGGACAGGTTTTCCAGACAAATGCGGAAACGATTCTTTCATCTCCCCATCCAGAATGAAGGAGATGTAAGCATTGAGTTTCTCCTGAAGCTGAAAGAGCTGAAGTTCTCCATACTCCCAGGGGCGTGTTTCAAACATCGCCAGCACCAAGACATCTTCACGTGTGTCATGTGCAAAGGCATCAAGCATTCCACTCCTCTCGATTCCTGAGCCTGGAGGTGGGCGATTTTCATGACCTGAATCTTCGCGGAGAGCTATCATAAGAGAAGATTTGGCGTTGCTGGGTAAATCGCAGTGAAAACTTCAGCCCCTGGTGATGGGTGCTGGAAACCAGACGTAGAGCATAAGATAAACCAACACTCCCGTGACAGAAACATAGAGCCAGATGGGTAGTGTCCACCACGCCATACGCTTGTGGGCGTCGAATCGCTGTTGAAGTGCCGGAATCACCGTCAAGGCGATCAGTGGCACCACCAGAATTGCAAGGGGTGTATGGGTTCCAAGTATGAAAAAATAGAGAGCTTTCGGCCAGCCCGGATAGGTGAAATGGGTGACATGGCCCGCCTTGAGATAGTGATAGGTCAGGTAACAGCCGAGAAAGAGGGCCGAGGTCGTGATCGCCGATATCATGCAGAGAGCATGGGCTCGCTTGTGCTCCTGCCTGATCATGGCAAGACCAGTGAGAATCAGAATGGTGCTGATTCCGTTAAGTGTGGCATTGACTGCAGGAAGATCGGCAACTTTCATTCCTCCTCACATCTCCTCAAAGATCACTTGGGGAGGTGAGGGGGCGCTCCAGGCTAAGATCGCGGCAGGTCTTGACCATCATCCAGATGAGGAAACTCATCGCCAAAAAAAACATTCCCAGTAAAAAGACCGTGCTGAACGAAAAGGCTATCTTTGACATGACTGTCTGAGGCTCGATAATACCCCCGGAATTGATCAGTGAACAATCCGGGCATGCGACTGCATTCGCTGCTGTAACGAGAATACAGAGTAAGGCCGGGACATATCGGGATGTTTTGCAGATACTCATGGCGTGGCGTTGGGCTGGGCTACCTTGCTGAAGGGATTCTCCCGAAGGAGGCCGCCGATGTCCATCAAAAGCTTTTGCACCAGCTCTGGTTCATCCAGATTNNCTGGTGTTTCTGATCTGCCCCGCTCGGTCAACCAGCAGAAATCGCGTGGAATGAGTCGGCAATCCCGTGGGATCGACAGCCAGCGCCTGAAGCATCCCATGAGTGGTGAATTCCGTTATCTCCTGTTTTGACCCGGTTAGAAAAATCCAATGCTTTTGATCCGCCATCATCCGGTTGGCATAGTCTTTCAGAACAGCCGNNGGTGTCATGGTCAGGATCGATGGTGAACGAGACAAGCCGGACATCGTCCGCCTTGCTGAGTTCGTGTGAGACCTCAGCCATCCTAGCCGACATGATGGGACAGGGGCCAGGGCATCGGGTAAAAATAAAATCGGCGACCCAGACCTTGCCCAGGAGATCAGCTTTGGTAAACGTCTTTCCATCCTGCGTGGTGAAACTGAAATCAGGTACGGTGGCAATCGGAGGCATCGGATCCGAAGTTCTCCTCTCCGCATGGCGGAAGAGCATCGCGGCGCCGACAATTAAGACGCTGGAGATGATAAAAGTCACCACCCAAGCCATCAGAGGAAGCCGCTTGGGTTGGTCGCTCACGGGAATACCTTGATCTAATAAAACTGATCAGACCAAATAAAGGATCGTGTAGNNCCAGACCACATCGACGAAATGCCAGTAAAGGCCGACATTTTCGAGCGCCACATGCCGCTGAGGGGTGAACTTGCGCCGTGTCACCTGAAGGAAAAAGCACCAGAGAATAAGCAGGACGCCGACGCAAACGTGAGCACCATGAAAACCAGTGAGAACAAAGAACGTTGAACCGTATACTCCACCCTTATTGAACCATAGGCCCTCGTGGTAGAGATGGGTCCACTCCACGCACTGAAGTCCCACGAATGTGGCCCCCAACATAGCGGCCAGCAGGATAAAGAATGCGCCCGATTTTCCTTTCTTCACATGAACTTCAGCGAAGTGATATGCGAAACTGGAGCTGATCAGGATGATCGTGTTGATGCCAGTGAGGAGCTTTGGCATGGCAGGAAGAGGTTCACTACCACCGAAATTGGGGGGCCAGTTCCAAAAGCCACCTGACTGACGCACCACAATGTAGGTTCCTATCAGCCCGCTAAAGAGCATCACCTCAGAACAGAGAAAAATGACCGTTCCAAGTCTGCAAATGGCAGCAGGAGTCAAACCGTGGGTTTGGGAAGGTTCCTTCACGGCGGGTGGCGCGTGAAAGAGGGAAGCGTTGTTGAAGGCGGCGTTGTTCATTTTCGAAAAATCAGTAGGCGACAGCCGGGCCACGGCGCAACATCATCACCACGACAAGAGCACAAAGAGCGAGCGCAAAAGCAACCAACCCCGCAAGAATTTTCCACTGCAAGGCACGGCGCTTAGAATCGTGTTTGATCGATCGCATCATCGGGCGAAAGCGATAAGCGCCCCCAAAAGAAGGGGCAAATAAATTATGGAAGCAAAAAAGAGGCGGCGGGCCGACGATTCATCGCGGATTCTGAGGAGATCGCATGAGAGGAAGACCATCACTGCACCCAGAGCCAATGCCACAAAGAAGTAGTACGGCGAGGCAAATCCAAGAAGTCCTGGAATCAGGGTAATCGCCAGCAGCGCCATGGAGTATATCAGTGCATGCCATCCCGTGGCCCACCCCTCCGGATCACGCGTGCTGAGCATCCTGAATCCAGCAGCGGCATATTGATCCCGATAGAGCCACGATATCGCCAAGAAGTGTGGCATCTGCCAGAACCAGAGGATGAGAAAAAGCATCCACCCCTCGTCACCCATTGTACCGGTTGCAGCCGTCCAACCAATCAGCGGGGGGAGCGCCCCGGGAATAGCTCCTATTAGCGTATTCAGTTCACTGGCACGTTTTAGCGGTGTGTAAACACCTGCATAGATCACGATCGTCAGAAATGAGAGCGTCGCTGTGAGGGGGTTCACCAGCAGCGCCAGTATCAACACTCCACTGCCACAGCAAAGAAGCCCGAACATTAGTGCATCGGCAGGGTGCATCCGTCCCGCGGGGAGGGGACGATCGGAGGTTCTGGGCATGAGCAAATCCAAATCACGTTCCAGCCATTGGTTGAGAGCGGAAGCCCCGGCGGCGCTCAGGGCCGTACCAAGAAGAGTCGCGCAGAGAATCTTGTAGTCCATCGGGCCGTTCCATCCGAGCAGGAATCCGACAAGCGTAGTGAGCAGCACCAGAAATGAGAGCCTTGCTTTGGAAAGCTCCATCAAATCGGAGAAAAGGCCGGCAGGCTTTACAGCAATTGAATCGGATCCATTCATGCGTAGGAGGGGTGTGTTAGGGTTATGGAGTCTCCCTCGTTAGCTCGGGCTCCATGCGCCGCGCAGAAAAGTCGAAATGTAAGGAGGACGGTAAACCCTGTCAGAAGTGCCCCGAGTGCCATATGTGCCGTGGCAATATCAGCAGCCTTGTTGGTCCAGATCGTGATGGCGCCCAGCAAAATCTGAAGCAGCATTCCCCCAACCCAAATCAGGCTCCAAGTCCGTAACCAGTGACCGATGGGTGTGATCTCAGCCGAACGGATGGAAAATGTAACGACCGTGAGCATCAGCGCGAGTGCTCCTGCACGATGGATGAGTTGGAGATAAATCTGTATCGTTGTCACCGGTGCTATCATGTTCCGAATACGCTCGGCATTGATCCGCTCGATGGCTGCGACTGACGTGTCCGGAAGGAGTTGGCCATAGGAAGTTGGGAAATCAGGAATCGCCAGCGGCATGTGCTGATGTCGTATTGTAGCCGCTATCGCCAACTGGAAATAGGTCAGGATCAGGCCTGCCAGCGCCAGCCACCGGAGGGAGGCTGCTGCATTGTCGCGGAACCATGAACGCGAAAGAAATCCACGTCCTGTCACAGCGCTCATCACGAGAAGAAGGGCAAAAAAGCTTTGTGCCAGAAGAGCATGAAATATCCCAATCTGATCCTTATAAAGGGTGACGCGCAGTCCCCCGAGCACCCCCTGAGTAATAACCCCGATCACCGCAGCTACGGCGAGCCAACGAACCCAGATGCGCGCATCTTCGCTAAAGGTAACGATGGCGAGAAGGATCGTGATCAGCCCGATGCCGGTCGCAAGCAGCCGATGGGAATGCTCCCAGAATATCCCACCCACCCACTTTGAATACGGGAAGAGAAACATGTTGTAGCCATAAGTTGTCGGCCAATCTGGCACCGACATTCCAGCCCCTTTTGAGGTGACAAGCCCCCCCACGACAATGAGCAGGAATGTGGCCACAGCAGCCACCAAAGCCACGCGATGCACCAGCGTCAAGGAAGTCTGGCTAATCGATTCAGCACTCCCCTGATTCTTGCTCCTGGTGATATTCCCTTCCACGTTTGGGGCTCCCTTTGTCCTTAGTGGGCCTCTAGGGTCACGTGGGCGGGGGCCTTCTCGTTCTGTGGCAGAAAATCCTTCTCCATTCCAGGAACACTATATTCATAGGGACCGTGATACACCGTCGGCGTAACGGGGAAGTTTCCGTGCTGAATAGGATTTTCAACCGTCCATTCAAGCGTTGTCGAATTCCAGGGATTTGCAGGTGCCTTGGGTCCGTATTTTAGACTCCAGAACATGTTGAAGAAGAATGGCAGCGCTGAAAGGCCAAGCCCCATCGCCCCGATCGTGCAGACCACATTAAGAGGTTGTACCTGACGCAGACAGTCATAGACGGTCGGATCTGAAATGCGGCGCATCATTCCCGCAAGGCCGAGGTTGTGCATCGGAAAAAAAGTCAGATTAAAAAAGACGAGCGTCATCCAAAAGTGTATCCACCCGAGTGTATTGTTCCACATACGGCCCGACATCTTCGGATACCAGAAATATATGGCTGCAAATATCGAGAAAACAGAACCGCCAAAAAGGACATAATGGAAGTGGGCTACGATGAAATAAGTGTGATGGACGAAGAGATCAACTGGCGTTGACGCCATGAAGATCCCACTCAGCCCTCCGATCACAAACATGGAGACGAAGGCCACTGCAAAGGCCATCGGCACGGTGTAATGTATTGATCCGCGCCAGACAGTGCCCATCCAGTTGAAGGTTTTGATGGCGCTTGGCACCGCGATCACCATGGTGGATACCGAGAACGCCGCACTCAAGGTGAGATTCATGCCGCTGACATACATGTGATGGCCCCACACGATGAATCCAAAGAGCCCCAGTATACAAATTGCGTAAACCATGGCTTTGTAACCAAAAACAGGCTTGCGCGAGAAAACCGAAAGAATTTCCGAGGTGAATCCCATCGCAGGAAGAATCAGGATATAAACCTCAGGATGTCCGAAAAACCAAAAAAGGTGCTGCCAGAGAATCGGCTGCCCCCCTCCTGCCGGCTCATAGAAACTGGTTCCAAAGTTCAGATCGAAAATAATAAGCGCGGCGGCGGCAGACAGAACGGGAATGGCAAAGATCAGGAGGATTGCAGTTACAAAGATAGCCCAGACGGGTAGCGGCATCCGAAACATCGTCATGCCGGGTGCCCTCATCGTGATAACAGTCGTGATATAATTCACAGCACCTGTCAGAGAGGAGAGTCCGTTGACAAAGAGTGCAGCACACCAGAGTGACTGGCCCAATTTTGTGTGATTATAATCCGCGACACTGCTCAGGGGAGCATAGGCGGTCCATCCCGTACCCGGTGCCCCGCCAGGAGCAAAAAAAGTGGCCGTAATCAGAACTCCTGACAGGGCAAAGAGCCAGTAGCTGACCTCATTCACGGCGGGAAAGGCCATGTCCCCAGCTCCGATTTTTAAAGGTATCAGGAAGTTTCCGAAGACGCCGATGAGTACGGGCATGGCAAAGAAAAACACCAAGATCGTTCCATGCATCGTGACAAGCATGTTATATCCACCGGGAATCAGTGCGCCGTCATCACTCACAACCGTGGAAGGGAGAAGATGTCCCAGAATTGGAATGGGATGTCCCGGAAAAGCAAGTTGCCAACGCATGGCGATCGCCATCGATCCTCCAAGGGCTAGGAAAAAGGCTGCGCTGAAAAGGAACTGCATCGCGATCATTTTGTGATCCGTATTCCAGATATAATGCATCAACCCATTTTTGCCATGGCCATGTCCGTGGTCCTCATGATGACTGCCGCCTGAAATGTCCGGAAACGTCTCCGTAGCGGGGGATGTGTGGGTTAATGTTGCACTCATCGCTTACAGTGTATTGGGTGTTTTGGCGCTGGTCAAGGAAGCCCCCTGACTGGTCTCTCCTGAAGCTTTATCCGCAGTAGTAGCCGCCGCCTTGGCAGTTGCTGCATTCTTATCTTGGCGAGTTTTTAGCCAATCATGAAATTCCCCTTCGGAGACCACATGGATGGGGGCTTTCATGTTGAAATGCCCCGTGCCACAGAGTTGGTTGCAGGCGAGTTGGAAATCACCAGTCCGTGTTGCTTGAAACCAGACCCAACCGATCGTGCGCCCGGGAACGCAATCCTGATAGATTCGAAACTCAGGCACATAAAAAGAATGGATCACGTCGCGGGAATGAAGCAGCACATGCACTGGGCGGCCAACGGGAATCACCAGTTCGGGCGAAATTACATCCTGGGCAGTTCTTTCATCGGTGGAATCCGTTCCAAAGGGATTCTTCATTGAAATCTCCTTCACGTCGCTAGGTGAAAGCTCCCCGCTCACACCGGGGTAGCGCATTTGCCAGCCAAACTGGTAAGCGGAAACATCAATGGTCAGGGCATTCTTGGGTGCAGGAATATGAATTTCATCCCATACCCTGTTGCTGTAGATGGCGAGCGCCAGAAAGATGATCGTCGGAAGCGTCGTCCAGACGATTTCAAGAGTATTGTTGCCGTGGCTGTAGTGAGCCTTCACCCCTGGGCGATAGCGATATTTGATCAAGTATACGAGGTAGGTACCTTGAACCAGTACAAAGACCACTGCGGTCAACCAGAAGATCATCTTGAATATGAAATCAATCCTCTCTCCGCTAACGGTCACGCAAGGGGGAAGACCGTAGATATTTCCTGACCGCTGCTCAGCCATAGCCTGCGTTGACAAAAACAGCAGGAAAATCCCTGCGGTTGTCAAACGGGACAAGACTCGGCGGGCGGTAATCGAGGTGTGTGTAAACGCGGAAATCATCTCTAGTTTTGTTTGGCAGGGGGTGCTGCGGAAGCCGCTGGCGCTGCAGGTGCCGCACCCTTTGAGGTATCCATGGCACGGGGGATCGCCATCAATTCGGACTGGGTCCAGGGATCGCTCTGCGATTCACTCTCCTTGCGCATCAGCGTGACGAAGGAAGTGTCGATCGCGGGCGCGTTATTTCCCCAGTCGGAGCGGATGTAGGTTAGGATTGAAGCAATCTGATCATCCGAAAGCTGCTTCCATTGGGGCATCGCGTTGTTATAAGTCTGCCCCTCAACGTTCATCGGCCCCTGATGTCCGTGGAGAAGAAGAAGCACCAGGTGGTTGTCACCGTGGATGGAATCTGAATTGACCCAGTCACTCCCAGCAAGGGGCGGAAACTGTCCTGGCACGCCAAGCCCAGTGGCCTGATGGCAGACCACACAGTTCTGGCTATAGAGCCGTTTGCCTACAACTTTCGGATCAGGTGGCGCCTCGGCACTGGCACCGCCACCAGCCCAGTTAACCGCATCGCTTTCGTAAACATCCTGACGGAAGCCGCCGCTGTTGAAAGCGAGATAGAAACCACCCCATAGAAGCACAAGAATGAAGGCTCCGACCAGCCAAGGTGAGAGCGGACGACTCAAGGAGTGCTCGCTGGAGTCCTGATGTCGCTTGTTTGGAGTAGTGGGATCGTGATTCACGGCTCGATATTCAGCTAATGGGAAGATGCTGCCGGGCTATTCTTGACGGAATCAGCTTCCGGAAGCGCATAGTCATGCTTCAGCGAAAGAAGATACGCTACTAGGTTTTTGGCATCGGTTGTGGGCACAACTTCATAGCCAGGCTTTGGTGCGAACTCAGGAGGTAAATCAAGCGCTTCCGTGGATCGCTGTCCTTGAATCGGGCGAACTCTGAAAAGATCACCGTAAGAGGGCATCGTGGCGTCTATGGAAACAGATTCTGGGGCATAAAGTTCCTTGTAGTAGGCCGCCGCATTGGTAATACGTGTGCCAACATTCGAGAGATCCTCTCCAATCCTGCTTGATCCTAGGAAGGCGGTGCTGTCGCGCAGATAATCTCGTGCTACGGAGGGCCGAAGGCCCCATCCGCGTTCGATATCAGAATGAGTGACACTCGTCTGCCGCACCTGCTGACTGTGGCAATACACGCACCCTTCCGAGGCATATACCCTCTGCCCCGCAACGGCCGATCCGTTGTAAAGTGGAGGAAGTGTGCCCCCGGTATCGGCATCATTCACCGGAGTAAGACGACCAAGCTGAAGGGCCGGATAGGCTACCAATCCCAGCCACGACGTAAGGAAAACGAGAAAAATGCCGCTAAGCAGTGTCGGAAGGCGGTGCATAGGGTTAGCGCTTCGGGAATAGGTAGTCGCCGGCAAAGGCGCGTGTTATATTCAATCCCAGCATCAGCGTTCCAGCTAGCAGGAGAAACTGGGCGACCACTTCTATGAACCGGAAGGGATAGGCATAGGAGGCCACGTTGAGGAATGTAACGCCCGGATCTACTAAGGCTAGGCCTGTGAAGAGCCCCTCCAGAACCAACATTCCAATAAGGAGCCAAAACCCGACAAGGGTCAGCCAGTAGTGGCGTTCGGAAAGTTTCTCTGACCAACACTCACGACCCATTAACCGAGGCAATCCTTCATAGAGCACTCCGAAAAGAGGGAAGGTGACGGCTCCAAGAATCCAGAGCTGTGTCTGAGCCTCGGACACACCAGTAAAATGGAGCGCTGCGCTAATCGTGGGAAGGGAGGAGATGGCGCCGATGATGCCAAGCGTAATGAGGGCAAAGAGGCCGAGGATAAGGAAACGCAATGGCACGTTCCTGCCCACCCTTGGATTTTTACCAAAATCGATTCCAAGGAGATTAATACTGATAATCATGATGGGTATGAGGAAGAGCACACTCGATACGACTCCGATGGATGTCATCCAGGCAGGAACAGGACCCCCTATTAGGCGTTGGATACCATTCCAGCCACCCAGAAAAAGAACAGACCAGAAAGCGAGCGGAGCCAGACTTCCACGATTTATAGGCGAACCCAGCGCCCTCGGTATCATAGCATAAAGGGCTGCTAGGGCCACAGGTAGGAGCCAGAGTGAGAGGAAGCTTCCGCTAAACCAAGCCTGCACGACTCCCTGCGACGGAGCAGGAAGCGGTTTCCACACCAGAAGCAAGTTGGCCGTTCCGTAGATCCATGGAAAGGAACAAAACCCGGCGACCAGATACCATTGAGCCACTTCGGGATCCTCGTTGCTTCTGCGATCGAAAAGCAGAACCGCCCAGATGCCTATCAGCAGGAAGGATAGAAAGAGCGTCGCTGATGCCCATCCAGGATATTCGAGCCACTCCACTCCAGTCGTGTATCCTGCAAAGATAGCCAATGATCCCAGCACCACTCCAAGATTCCAAAGGACCGTGGCACTAATCAGAAGCGTGTGCAGAAGCACTCTTCTCTGGGGGGTGCTCGCAAGGGGACGTCCGGCAAGGCGGGCGGCAAGCCAGATCCCGGAAGCAAGTGCCGCCTGTGAGGCCCATCCGTACAGGAACAAGTCGCGGGCAATAGGAGCAAGTCGCCCATAACTAAGAAAATTCGCCCAGCTGAAATTGAGAAACCCAGGCACGATGAGTTTGATCGCAATAACCGCAGAAATCAGCACAGCCACCACAAGCCAATGGATGGCATTCCCGAAGAGAGCCAGCACTGGCAGACGTACGGATTCATCAATAGAAAAGGTGTCAGCCCCATCATCATGCAGGGAAGTCCGGGAGTGATGCAGGGAATCGATGGTTGCGCTCATGGCTTGGGAACAGTGGGTGCCATCTGTGTGGCCGGAGCAGGTGTGGCTGATGAACCCAACGATGGTTCGGAATGGGCGTTCAGTGATGGCAGCACTAATTCCATGGCCCGGTCGATTGGAATGTGAACAATCCCCTTGGCCTGATTAACCCAGCCGTAAGTGGTGAGCTGTGTAGTATCGGCCGCCTGAAGCTCTGCCAGATTTTTGATTCGCACGGCAGATCGCGCTGAATCCTCGTCCTCGGTTGCAGTGTCGCTTCGGCCAAGCAAAAGCCCCCCGACTACGAGAAGAAGTATCAAGGAAAAGATTCCAAGGAGCATCACGAAGGGAAATCCCGAATTCGTCTTGGGCTCTGCGAGAGGGTGGGAGTGGTGGTCGCTCATGATATCGGTATCAGTCGATATAGTTGACAGCTTCCGCCAGACGTGGGTCACGCGCTGGCCAGAGAGGGGAATCGCCAAGCCGTTTCAGAAAAACGGCTGCGAGCGTGCTCCCGATGGCAATCACGGCAACAACATCCATAACAGCCGGATGGAATCCTCTGGGATGTAGCACGGGAAGAATCATGATGTAAATGTCTAGGAGATGCATCGCAAGCACCCACCCTGCAACTAACCCCAGAAAGCCTGCGCTGGATTTGGGTGATCGGAAAAGGAGTAGTACAAAGGGAACAAGGAAGTGCCCCACCACGAGCAGGAGACCCAGTATTTTCCATGACCCGTGGGTGCGCAGTGTATAATAGGCCGTTTCCTCGGGAATATTAGCATACCAGATCAACATATATTGAACAAAGGCAATCCAGGACCAGAAGAGGGTGAAGGCTAGGAGAAATTTCCCGAGGGCGTAGTTGTGCTGTTCGGTGAAGACGGTCTTCAGATAACCGGCAGAACGGAGCGCATTAGCGAGCAGGATGATCAGACTGAGGGATCCGATCACACAACCGGAGAAAATGTAGATGCCCCAGATCGTGGAGTACCACCGATAGTTCAATCCCATGATCCAGTCGAAAGACCAGAACGTGAGCGAGATCGCCCCTACGGGAATGATAAAGTAGGCCACGCGGCGATTGCGGATCGTGTGAATCGCAGCCCCGTCGAGATCCTGGCGGAGTGAGTTGTGGCGAAGCAGATAGGCCACGATGCCGAAGAGGGCGAAGTAGAAAAATGTTCTGACCACAAAGAAGTTGATCGTCAGATAAGGGACTTTTTCGGCCAATTCGTGATTCTGATCCGGCGATTCAGCCATCCAACCCCACACCAGAGGGGCGACCTGAATCAGAGGCAGTAGCAGCACCGCGAGAAGCGGCAGAAGGCAGGCGATATTTTCAAGCTGACGACGAATACCTACACTCCAGGCTGAATCAACTGCGTGATGAATCACCACCCAGAAGAGAGAACCGATCATCAGGGTGAAGAAGAAGCATCCGGAAAAAAGCCAGGAAAAGGCGAACTGCTTCGGGTCATGGATCCCCAGCAACAACGCCAGCACAAGTGATATTGCAGCCACTCCACAAATACCTACAAAACGTCCTCCGACATGCTTGTAGTCGAAGGTTTCCGGAGCTGGAAGCGAGGTATTCTCAACGCTCATGGTGATGCGGGAGTGGTGGCTGGATTCGTCCCCAGAAGCGCTGCGCGCTGATCGGCTGGAACATCTTCGATGGTGGCATTCTGGGCGCGCTGGAGGGCGCGGATATAGGCAATGATGGCCCAACGGTCAGGAACCTGAATGACCGAACCGTAGCCGAGCATGGTGTTCTTCCCATTGACTAAGGTGTTGTAAATTTCCCCGTCATCCATGTCGCGCAGGCGCTGCTGCTGAAAATTGGCAACGCCCACGAGACCATATTTGGTGGTGATCCCGTTGCCCTGTCCGGTGGCACCGTGACAAACGGCACATTGGATCTGATAACGTTCATGACCCCTCTCCAAGGTGGCAAGCGTGGCTGTAAAAGGCAACCCATTCCCCCAGTTCGTGCCATCCTTGCCGGTATTGGCATAATCTTCCTTCCCTGCGAAGATCACTTCTTCGTAAGCACCTCCCATGACAGCTCCATTGGTGGATACTGCCAGAGCGGTTGGCTGGGTGTATCCCATCGGCACCGTACCCTCGATCGGTTCACGGGCTCCGCGCCCGTCGGCAAAAAATTCGCTTGGAGCCTGCGCCTTGACTTTGTCCTGCCGCACCATGTCTGGAAAGAGTTCAATCGGTGGACGCTTGCTCTTGTGGCTCAGGAAGGAGTAATTGCGCAACCCGGCCACACCGACAACCAAGAGCGTCACAAAGATAAGCAGAAGAAGGAAATAGCGTACCATAAGTTATTCCCGGTTGGCTGATTCAGAGGTCTCCTCGTGGATGGCGACGAGATCAAGGGCACCCACTCCCTGCAGCAGTTCTGTAACCACGGCTGTCTTGAATTTACTGTCGTTGGCCTCGACGGCGATGAAGAAACTGCGAGAGGCCCCCTTCTCGAAGAGGTCCCACGCAAACATTGGATTATTGAGTCGAGGCATTCCTCCGAGCAGGATCATCCCGGCAACAGCCGTCACCGCGCCAATCATGAGTGTGAGTGCCACCGTAATCGGCACATATTGCGGTAATGCCATCAAATTAAGTGGTTTTCCATCCACAATGAGCGGATAAATCAGTGTGCTGGGAATAAGCTCCATGGAGAGTGCGATCAGGATTGCAGAAACCCCTCCGCCTAGGACGAGGAGGCTCAGAATCGACTTCGGCAGACGCATGGCCTCCGCAAGACCGTGNNGCGTGGCCTCCGCAAGACCGTGTACAGGATAGGGGGTGAAGCTCTCGAAGCAGGTGAAACCCTTTTCCCGTAGCGTGTCGGCGGCCTTCACAATCGCATCAGGCGACTCAAACCTCGCACCAATGGCATAGAGCGGTGCCTCGACGGCTCCGGCAACAGGAAGATGATGCCCTTCATGATCGCTATGAAGATAGTTCATCCTAGTGACCGCCTCCCACGGTTGGATTGTGCGAGGGCTGCGATCCGGGCAGCGTCGCCTTGAGTTCGCTCATGTTCACAATAGGAACAAAACGGATGAAGAGGAGGAAAAGGGTAAAGAAGATGCCGACGGTACCCGTTGCGGTCAGGATATCGACAATCGTAGCATGAAAATTACCCCACGAGGATGGGAGGAAATCGCGGATGAGCGACGTGGTCACGATCATAAAGCGTTCAAACCACATGCCCACGTTGCAGAGGATCGCAAGCACGAATACAAGCGGGAGGCATTGACGAACCTTCTTGAACCAAAAGAACTGGGGAATAGTTAGATTGATCGAGAGGCAGGTGATGGCATACCAGCTGTAGCCGCCGGTAAAACGCTCCCAGAAGGTGCCTCGCTCAAACGGGTTGCCGCTGTACCAAGCCGTGAATAATTCGAAGACATAAACATAGCCAACGCAGGAGCCCATGAAGAGGAGGAGCTTGCACACCTTGTCCAAGTGAGAAGGTGTAATCAGATCTTTGAGCTGCGGGTAGGCCAGTCGCAGGGGGAGGAGAAGCGTCAGCACGGCAGCACTGCCGCTATAAACCGCACCCACCATGAAGTAGAAAGGGAAAATCGTGGCATGCCACCCGGGAACCACCGAGGTGGCACAGTCAGACGACACAATCGTCGTGACTGTCACGACCAGCACGGAGGTGATGCCTGCAAGAAGCACATACATCATTTCAAAATGCCGCCACTGACGTGCCGAACCTAGCCAACCGAGCGAGACGATGCCGTAGGCGAATTTGCGTATCTTGGTTGTGGCACGGTCACGCAGCACAGCGAGATCAGGAATCATTCCTGCAAACCAGAAGAGGGAGGAAACAGTCAGGTAACTGGTCACGGCAAAGACGTCCCAGAGCAGCGGGCTCGAGAAATTCGGCCACATGCCGTAATTGTTCGGCACGGGGAAAAGGAACCACACGAACCAGACACGCCCGATATGGATAGCCGGATAAACGCCAGCGCACATGATGGCGAACACCGTCATCGCCTCGGCGGATCGTGAAATCGAAATGCTCCATTTCTGGCGCGTCAGGAAGAGCAAGGCTGAAATCAACGATCCAGCATGAGCCATGCTGACCCAGAAAATGAAGTTGGTGATATCCCAAGCCCAGAAGCAGGGGCTGTTCGATCCCCAGACGCCGACGCCGGTGCAAATCATATAGAGAATGCAGGCTCCGCCAATGCCAGCGAAAGTTCCGGAAATTGAGATTCCGATGATCCACCAGAGGGGGGTCTTTCCCTCCACAATGGAGCAGACTGCATCCGTCACCCAAAGCGGGCCGCGATTATTCAACACCTGCGGCGGACGGGCGATTGCGGAAAGCTCAGGGCCTGAGTCGTGGGAGGTCACAGGACTCTGGGCAGTCAACGTGCTCTCGTCGGAAATCTGTGCGGTGGATGCGGACATGCTCGTTAGGCTGGCTGAGAATCACGGTTGGCGGCGCCGACGAGATCAGCGCTAGGCATCGCGGGGTTGGGATTGCGAATCCTTGCCATGTAGGTCACACGCGGACGCGTATGCAGATAGCTCAGAGAGGTGTAGGTGCGGGCGTTATTCTTGAGCTTGGAGACGGCACTCTCTGAATCGGCAATATTGCCAAAGACAATCGACTCAGAGGGACAGGCCTGCTGGCAGGCACTCTTGAAAACAGGAAGTGGTGTCTTGGTAACATCACTGGCACCCGCTCTGACGGATCGACCGATTTTGGCCTCCTCGATCCGCTGAATACAGAATGTGCACTTCTCCATCACTCCACGCATCCGGACGGTGACATTTGGATTCTTCGCCATCTGAAGGCTCTCAGCCATACCTTTGTGCGCAAGCGGCCCTTTATACAATTCGTCAAGCGGTCGGTCGTTGTAATCGAAATAATTGAATCGGCGCACCTTCCATGGGCAATTGTTCGCACAGTAACGGGTGCCGATGCAGCGGTTGTAGGCCATCAGGTTCAGGCCCTCCTCACTGTGCACGGTTGCATTAGCCGGACACACTGCCTCGCAGGGAGCACTTTCGCATTGCTGGCACATGATGCCCATCGGGATCATCTCAACATTTGCATCGCTGTGATCGGCACTGGCAAACCACCGATCAATGCGAATCCAGGCCATGTCCCGGCCTCGGCGCACCTGATCCTTGCCCACAACAGGAACATTGTTCTCAGCTTGGCAGGCAACCACGCAGGCGTTGCAGCCAGTACATGTGTTGAGGTCAAAGGAGAGACCCCACTGCAGGTCGGAAGTGAAGGGGGGATTGGGATAGATCGAAACGGGCGCTGGCAGTTCGCCATCCATCTCTGCGGCAAATTCAGGCTGTTTCTGGAACTGATCAATCGTCCCCTCACGGGCAATATTGCGCCCTTCCATGTTCTGGTGCTCTTGCGTCCGGGCAAAAGAGTAAGATCCCGGAATCTTCTCCACCTGGACGCCGGTGCGGTAACAGAGCGTCGCGGAATCGCGGAGCGGATAGACATCGAAGCCGACCTTCTCCATGACGTGGGAAACGCCGCGACGGCCATAGCCAAGCGCGGCACTAACCGAGCCATCGGCATGACCAGAAGCTACAAGGGCAGCGATCTCCACCGAGCGATCACCGGCGGTGAGCTTCACCATGTCACCATCCTTGATGCCGAGCTTGGCAGCATCAGCGGGGCTGAAGAGGGCAGCATTGTCCCAGACCAGCTTGGTCACAAAGTCAGGGGTCTCCTGGAGCCAGGAATTTCCTGCATAGCGGCCATCACCCACACTGGAACTCGGCAGGAAGACCAGTTCGAAATCAGATGGTTCTGATGGTTTCGCTTCCTCGATAATCTGGACTGCAGCAGACTGATTGAATGTTGGTTTAGATACGGACCATGCAGAACCATCCAGGAATCCATTCCGCAAAGTGGAGCTCCATGGAGATGTCAGATGGTCCTGAGGGATCGAATCGAAGGTCTTCTTGACGATGGTGAGGCCATCCACTTTCTCGCCCGCAAGAGAGGCAAGAATTTCCAACTCGGATATTCCGTTCCAGAGCGGAAGGATCATTGGCTGAATCGGGCAAATGGTGCCGTCCACCGAGCGGGTATCACCCCAACTTTCCAAATAGTGGGCAGCGGGCGCATGCCAGTGAGTAACCTTGCTGGTCTCGTCGACAAACATCGAGAGATGAAGCGTCTGGGGAACTCGTGCCAGCAAGTTTGGGAAGTTTAGTTCCGATGTTGCAGTATAAACCGGATTTCCTCCAAGGATCAGCAGAGACTGAACTTCTCCTGCCCCGATTACCTTGGCAAGTTCGGCGATGCCATCGGCAGGCTTCGAGTCTGTCCGGGCAGCGGAAATGGTTGAGCCAAGATTACCCAAGGCATTATTGATCCCGATCACCAGAACCTGAACGGCAGCACCCCGTTGTTCTCCCGCAATGACGATGCTCTTTCCCTTCGCAGCAATCAGATCGTCAGCGACTCCCTTGATCCAGTCAGGATCAAATGTAGCGCTGCCGACTGGATAGGCTGCGGCAAGGGCCTTGAGATCAGTATCACCACTTTTGTCAGCAATCACCTTGGCCAAGGCTGCCGCGAAACCCCCGATCTCGCTTGCGCGGACACGGAGGCGGTGGTCAGCCATGCCTCCGGTGAGAGAAAAATGATTCTCCACCACGTAAAGCCTGTTCATTGGCTGATCGGGGTTCCGTCGCTTGGCAAAGCCCTTGGCAAAGCCAAGTCCGCTGATCGAGGGATTCAAAAAGTCACTCCCGAGCGAGAGGATCAAATCGGCCTTTTCAAAGTCATATGCCGGACGGATACCTGGTCCAAGCAGCGCATTAAAAACAGCCTCCTCTTCTCGCGAAGAAATCGCCTCATCCTCAAACCAGAGCAACTTGGGGAACTGCAGGGCGAGCGAAGCACGAAGACGCCCGACTGAGGGAGAACTCTCCTTAGCGACCAGAATTGCAAGCCCCTCGCCGCCATTGCCAGCAGCTGTGGTACGAATTTTAGCCAACAGGTCATCAAGATCAGCCCGGGTGACTGGAGCGGATTCAAGGAGGATCTCCTTGGAGCGATTCGGATCGTAGAGATCGAGAATGGAGGCTTGGGCAAAAGCGTCTGTTGCCCCGTTGCTGACCGGATGAATCGGATTTCCCTCGATCTTGGTCGGGCGGCCATCGCTAGTGGTGATGGTCAGCGGCACCGCGCCCGCCGGGCTCGGCATGGCACTGGCATAATAAAGGAATTTGCCGGGTATCGTCCATTCGGCACTCTTGGTAAAGGGAACAAGATGGGCCTCGGGACGACGGCAGGCTGCCAGACCTCCGCTCGCAAGGGCAGTAGCGGCACCCATGAGGCGTACAAAATTGCGCCGCGTAAGACCCTCTATTTCCTGCGATTCTTCCTGACTCAGATGGCCGGAGCCTGTCGGAAATTCACGGGCGAGATTTTCTGCAAAATCCGCTGAGTTAATCCGCTCTCCTTCTGTTCTCCAGCTCGTCGGCTTGGTGTCACGCAATGGGTGGTTAAAAATCTTTTTCATCGGTGGCACCCTCCGCATGTGATGGGTGGGTTGATATTCCACTCGGCTTTGAACTTCGTTCCCATCTCGAGTTGGTAGGCAGGTGAGTCCGGATGCCAGTTCATATTAAAGATTTCGGCCGGCGGCCGGAGAAAATTCTCGGGAGCACGGTGGCAGTCCAGACACCACTTCATGCTGAGTGACTGGGCCTCATAGACGACACTCATCTCGTTGACCGCACCGTGACAGCTA
The DNA here is from genome assembly GCA_003136515.1 of Spartobacteria bacterium. Next base: position 7,674 of record PLEU01000136.1, on the reverse strand, counting down.
TAGCAGCTCACACCGCGGTTAACATGTACCGCATGGTTGAAGTAGGCATAATCAGGAAGGCGATGTATCTGCACCCAGGGAATTGGCTGTCCCGTGGCCCAGCTCTCGCGAACCGGAGCAAGGCGCGGGCTGTTGGCAAGGATCTTCCCAGTGCCATGACAATTGATGCAGGTCTGAGTCGTCGGGAGATTGGAGTGCGCTGCAACCTCAACAAAGCTGTGGCAGTAGCGGCAATCCATTCCAAGCTGCTTGACATGCAGGGCGTGAGAGAAAGGCACAGGCTGGTCAGGTTGATATCCTACCCGGGTGTACTTGGGCGTGAAATAGTACCAAACCCCGAGCGTGACGGGCGCACCAACCACCAGCACACAGATGAGAAGCTGGAGCGGCAACCAATTGGCCCATCGAGGAAAAAAATTGGACATCGGGTGAGTGTATCGCCCGGCCGGGGAATTACGGGCGGGACAAAGGTAGAAAAACGGGCGTCGAAGGCAAGATTTTTGGATCAAAAAATCATGCGCAGTCCTCCAAGACAGTCTCTGCGGGCCTCCGTAGACACCCGCTCCTTCTTTCTTGAAAGCCGATCGGTGCTTCAGCAGATCCCCAACAACTCAATACTGGCCTCACTGAGACACCTGCCTTAGCTTTCGTTCTGATGAAAGTCCTCACTTCTCTCCTTTTTCTATTGCTGCTTCAGGGAGCATCGCTGCTTCAGGGAGCACCGAAGCCGCAGAATGATCTTCCGAAGGCTAACCTCACACTCGGAACAAACGTCCTATCAGCTCAGATTGCAGCTGACGAAGCAAGCCGGGAACTTGGCCTCATGAGTCAGACCAAACTCGGTGACGAGGAGGGGATGATCTTCGTCTTTCCGCATCCTCGCCCTGTCACCTTCTGGATGAAAGATACACCGATCCCGCTTTCCGTGGCCTACATCGCTACCTCGGGCAGGATTCTGGAAATCCATGACATGAAGGCTTTCGATGAAACCGCAGTCCCGAGCACCTCCTCCGCAGTGGTCTATGCGCTCGAAGTTTCCCAAGGATGGTTCCCAAAACATGGCGTCCTCGCCGGAGATACCATCGAAGGGCTGCCCTCACCTAGCATCGCGAAGTAGTTTCCATGACTGGCTCGTTGGGAGTGGGATAAGTGGGCGTTTAACGTCCGATCCAAATACGGAACAGCTCCACGGTCCTGGCTGGAACCCAAAAGCAAAGATCATCTCAATCCCTAACGCTGCAGGAACACCCTTTTATTAGGAAAGCGAAAGATAGGGCAATTGAGTGTGTCACACTGTAAAACTCACCATTGAGCGGGACTGGTTTATTTAAGGGGCGAGTCACTGCTCAGTCCATCAAATAGCTTCAAGCTGAAGTGATATTAGTATCATAATTCCGGAAAAAATAACTTATATAGGCAAACACCTCCCGAGGTGTTGAATAAATGTCCTTCCAAAAAAACATGCGTGCATGCGCAGAATAAACAGTCGAGATTCCGAAACGCTTTAGCGCAAGCCGCGCCCGCGGAAGATGAAAAAATTGCGATACAACTAACACGCTCTGAAGTTTTTCCTGACGGAAAAGCTTAAGTGTGTTTTTAGCACTTATATAGGTGGTGGCTCCTTGATTGTCCTTAATCACTCGGTCTCTTGGCACTCCGTGTGAAATGAGATAATCCCTCATCACTGTCGCCTCATCATAACCTTCCTTGCCAATCCCGCCGCTGACCAGAATTGATGTAAAGTATCCTGCACGGTAGAGTTCCAAAGTCCGATCCAAACGAGAACTCAGACAAGGCGAGGGCGTTCCATCAGGATCGACCTTGCTTCCCAGCACCAAGGCAATGTCGGCTTTGCCTAGATCATCGCGAAGCCCAGACTCAATTATAATACAAGTGCCGACCAAAATCAGTACGACGATACAACCGAATAGCACAAAAACCCGTTTTATCATGATAATCTCACTCCTGCCATTGCGTCTTGAGTCACTTTAGTAGGAGGCTTCAACACGCAGTGATTTTGGATGTGGGCCACGCAATCAGGATCGACGTCTAAGTTTGTGCCGGGCAAGCAGCAATACCGCCCGCACCAAAATCGCCGATCCCACCCCCGTCACACAACTAGCTCCTCGTTTGTCTGTGCATTCGCGATAAGGAACTTCTCCACATGCAGCGTCGGGTCGGAGCGGAATGTCAGGCGGGCAGCATAGCGGCGCTCTATATCGATGAGAAGCTCCTCATCCTCGGAACGGAGTCGGTTGAGCAGTTCGGGGTGAACGGTGACACGGAATTCATGGACATCTTCTTGATGGCGCTTCATGAGAACATGAAGGGCCCTCTGCAACTCGACACTCATGGTCATCGGACTCTTCACGACGCCCTTGCCGTGGCAATAAGAACAGTTGATGTAGAGCGAGCTAGAGAGACTCTCCTGTGCGCGCTGGCGGGTCATCTCCATGAGTCCCAACGCTGAGATGGGCAGCACATGAGTGCGGGCCTTGTCACGGCGGAGACGATCACGCATTCGTTGATAGACGGCCTGCTGATCCTTGCGGTTCTTCATGTCGATGAAATCGACCACGATGAGACCGCCGATATTGCGAAGCCGGAGCTGACGGGCCACCTCGTCAGCGGCCTCCATGTTGGTCTGGAAAATCGTTTTGTCCATGTCCTTGCTCCCTTTGTTGCGCCCGGTATTCACGTCGACCGCGATCATTGCCTCGGTCTCATCAATGACTAGATAGCCTCCGCAGGAAAGCCAGACCTGACGGAGGAAGGCATTGTCGATCTGACTCTGGACGGAGAAGTTGTCAAAAATCGGCTTTTGGCCACTGTAATGATAGATCGATTTTTTGGCCCTCTTTGAAATCTGGCCGACAAGTTCCTGCATTCTCTCGGCGGCTTTTAGGTCATCGACATGGACGGCATCCACATTCTCAGTAAGGAGGTCGCGGACGGTACGCTCGACGAGATCTGGCTCCAAAATAAGCGTGCTCGCGGCAGGTTTCTCAGCCATCCCTTTCTCCACCTCGCGCCATTGGTCCAGCAGAAATCCGAGATCGCGAACAAAAAACCTCGCCTTCTGTCCCTCGCCGGCCGTTCGGATGATGATCCCCATTCCCTCGGGCAGAGAAAGCTCCGTGAGGATTTTGCGCAGGCGGGCACGCTCCTTGGGATCTTCGATTTTGCGTGAGATGCCACACTGATCGTTGAAGGGCATGAGCACCATGTATCGGCCGGCCATTGAAATATTGGTCGTAATGCGCGGTCCCTTCGTGCCAATCGGCCCCTTCGTAACCTGAACCATGACTTCGCTCCCGACGGGATAGATCGACGGGATATCTTTGGCTGTGATCTTCTTTTTGGAAGGTGCGTTCCCTCCGGAACGCTGGACGGCCTCAATACCACTATCGAGGGCGGCGGGAATGGCATCCCAGAAATGGAGGAAGGCATTCTTTTCGAAACCGATATCCACGAACATCGCCTTCAGGCCATGCTCGATGTTTCGCACTTTCCCCTTGAAGATGCCTCCTACAATGTTGCGGTCGCTGTCACGCTCTATGGAGTACTCTTCAAGCTTGCCATCCTCCAGGAGTGCGACGCGCTTTTCGAGTTTCTCGCAGCTGACAACGAGTTCGATGCGGGGGCCAGATTTTTTGACGCCGAAAAGGCGTTTGACGGTATCAATGATGCTCATAATGGGTAGGTGTTGGGGTGATCTCGATCAGACTGCCGGTTCAGTAGGGGAAGAAGTGTCTGCTAAATATGTGCGAAAGTGGGGATACATAGTTTTGGTGCTGATATTCCAGATGTCTTGAGCCAAAGGGCTTTCGGTCATTTTAGTTGGATTGTTTGGGGACAGCGGAGCGGCCTCCGCCTAGGAAGTTGAAAAATTTCTGCAGCCCGTTCTGCGAACGCGGTTTATTGGCAGGATGGGTATCCGCATCTTCTTTAATATCAGGCTTGGGGATGGCTGCCCCTGCATTGGAAGCATTAGTTCCGCCAGTAGGTTGAGTGTCCTCTTCTGCAGGGGCATCAGGCACAGTTCCGGTATCCGAGCCAAATTGAGTAGGCAGGGCTTTTGAAAAGTCGACCCCCGTAATCTGCTGGAAGTTGCCAGGAGCGGGATCGAGAGCTTCCAGCTTCACCTCCTGCCCTTTCTCCATGGCGAATATCTGCTCAAGAATCTTAGCTGCTATGGGAGCGGCCACCGATCCACCCGACTTGCCCCCCTGCACCAAGACACAGACCACATAGCGCGGTTTGTCATAAGGGGCAAAGCACAGGAACCATGTGTGATTGTCCTTGATGCGCCCCCTCCAGAACTGTGCGGTGCCTGTTTTGCCGGCTACCTGGACATCTTTTACGCGTGCCTTCCGTGCCGTGCCGTCAGGGTCGTTGACCACTTTCCACATCCCCTTGCGCACTCTTTCGAATTCACTTGGGACGATTCCTCCATCCTTGATGAGATCGGTCTTAACCGTCAAAGGCTCTTGCTTCATTACGGTTCCATCCTGTGCGACGACCTCTTTTACGAGGTGCGGCACATAGACCAGGCCCCCGTTGGCCACGGCCGCACCCATCACGGAAATCTGCAGAGGGGTGGCGAGTACAAAGCCCTGACCAATGGATGTATTGGCCGTGTAACCGGGACTCCAACGCTCCCGTGGATCATTTTGAGCCAACCAAGCGGGACCGGGAACTACCCCGCTGGCCTCGTTGTTAAGAGGTATTCCAGTTTTCTGCCCAAGCCCAAGCATGGCCCCTACCGTATCGATCTGATCAATTCCAGCTGCATTTCCAAACTGGTAGAAATAAGCATCACAGGAGTTCTTGAGCGCATTGCTGAGGTCCTGCCTGCCATGCGGAGGCAACGGGGGTTTGTTGGTGAGCACCCAGCATCGCATGAATTTGTTTCCATACTGGACCCCTCCCGTGCAGACATACTCATTCTTGCCGATACCCGCACGAACCCCGGCAAGTGAGGTGCAGAGTTTGAAAGTGGAACCAGGCGCATATGCATTGATGGCACGGTTCATGAGTGGATCCGTCTCATCCTTTGCCAGCTTCTCCCAGTCGGATTTTGATATGGTGGGAACAAACTGATTCGGATCAAAGGATGGTATCGAGACCATCGCGAGGATGTCACCAGAGTTGGGATCGAGTACCACGGCTGCGCCACGACCGACGACCCTCATCGCCTTTTCAACAATGAACTGGATGCGTGCATCGATCGTCAGCAGCACCTTGGCTCCAGCCTTCGGCTCAATCCTGGAAGATTCGCCATCAATGACGCCGCGTGCATTGCGCTGGAGAAAGCGGGTTCCGGGCGTGCCCCGCAGGACATCGTCGTAGGCAGCCTCGATCTGGGCCTTCCCCTCCACATCGGGCTGATAAAAATTATAACCGGCGGCATCATCCGGATCGATTTCGGTGGGCATTCCCACATAGCCGAAGAGATGCGATGCCAGAGCCCCGTAGACATAATGGCGAACGGGCTTGAGCGTCACCGTGACGCCGGGAAGATCAAGATTATTCTCGCTAAAGCGGGCCATCGTCTCGAAATCAAGATCCTGCCGATAGACGTAGGGAACCTCGGAATTATCCCGGAAATGCACCTGCAGTNNGTTTTCCAAACGGGGGATAATCGACTCGTTGACAATCTTGACGATGTCAGGCTCTTCCTTTTTCGTGGGCATCCCGTGATCAAGCGCCCGATAGCTAAGCTTGGGCACTGTGTTGTCATGGTCATCCCTCCATGCCTGAACGATGTCGGGTAGATAAAACTCCACCTCCATGCTGGCTCTGTTTTCAACCAACGGCATGCCATTCCTGTCGCAGATTTCCCCACGCACGGCGGGAAGACGGACCGTGAGCTGTGAACTGCCCTTGATCCGACTCTTATAGTCACTCCCGTGCAGGATCTGTACCTACCACATTCGCAAGATCAGCACGGCAAGAGCCGTCGTCAGCAGGATCGCGATAATCAGTAGCTTACGGTTGGTGCGGTCCATCGGCTTCATGACATCAAGAATCAAGTCCCTTCTTGCGCAGGGAAGCCAACACCACTTCGGGCGCGTATGGGACAAGCGATCCCAGCAGGAGATACACGAGCGGGGCAATGAGTAGGGCGAGTCCGGCTGGGACAGCCATCCGCAGCAGCACTGTGGTATCGATAGGAAACCCTCCACGCTTGAAACAGATCATCAGAAACTCACCTCCCAGCCAGCTGAAGGTTACGAGCGCGCTTCCCAACGCGTGTACCTCCCATCGCATCCCGTGGGTTGCTTCACTTGCCATCTGTAGAAGCAACGCCCAGGAGAGGAAAAAAACCACGGGCATCACGAGGCCGAACTCGGTCTGTCCCGAACTGATTTTCACCAAAAGCAATCCCTGCACTAAGGCTGTGATCAGGGCGAAAAAGAGGGCTGGAATCAATGGGAGGGCCAGTGCTCCGAAGCAGAAGAGCACTGGCAGAAGCAGTATTCTCTCTTTGTCTGGCGGAATTTCCGGGAGCAGATCCTGTATCGCGACACACACCGGCATCAGGATAAGGAGCAGGATAAAAAGGAGTGCCGTTCTCATTTCGCCCCCGTTACGACAAAGACTTCCTCGAGGCTGCCGAGGTCGGCAGCGGGCTCCAGGATGGCCTCTCCATCGAGATCGCGGGCGCGAAAGCTTTTCACTGTGCCAAGGGCGATGCCCGAGGGAAAGACCCCTCCGCTCACTCCCGCTGTGTAAACTTTCTGCCCCGGCTGTAGGTCAGCCAGTTTGCTTAAAAATGCCAGCTCAAGCTCCCCCTCGGGAGCGCGGGAGCCACCGCAAATCCCCTGCTCCTTGGTTCCCTCAACCTTGGCAGCTACCTTGCAATCCTCGTCTGTCACGAGCATTACCTCGCTCATGTTATCGGAAACATCCGCCACCTTTCCGACCAGCCCTCGGTCGGTAATCACCGGCATATCAGTCGCAATGCCATCCTTCGAACCACGGTTGATTTTGATCGTGCTCCACCAAGCTTCGGCATCGTGACCGAGGACGGCCGCAGGAATCAAGCGGAAGGAGGATCGTTCCTTGTAGCCCAGTATGTCCCGCAAATGATCGTTGTCCTTTTGCAAATCGCGCAGACCGTTGTTTTCAGCGCGCAACTGCTGATTCTCCGCGATGAGACGATTATATTCAGCCTGAAGCTGATCAAGTGTCATCAAGTCTTTACCAAGANNGCCGAAAGGGATCCAGTCCCCAGCAAACAAAAACCGATTGCGGCGATGAAAATCAGCGCTAGCGCAGCAATCTGAATTCGCTTCATCGGGGTGATGCTTCAATAGGTGCCTGAAGGCCCATTGGGATCGGAAAGCATGGGAAGCCAAAGGCTCCTATACTCTCGGACGGTCGGTCGCAGCGACAGCCCGCAGAAATTCAATCTCTTGAAGAGCCTTGCCAGTTCCCTCGGCAACAGCACTCAGGGGATCCTCGGCGACATGAACCGGGAGGCCCGTTTCCTCGGCGATCAACTTATCGAGACCTCGCAGAAGGGCACCTCCACCAGCCANNGACAACACCGCGATCAACGAGATCAGCCGAGAGTTCGGGGGGACAGCGCTCCAGTGTGATGCGAACAGCCTCTACAATCCGTGAAACCGGCTCCATCAGCGCATCGCGAATTTCCTGCGAGGTGAT
>PLEU01000001.1:5747-9737 GCA_003136515.1 Spartobacteria bacterium | reverse complement strand
CTGCTTGGTGAATCGGGTGAGATCAATGTCCGGCGCGAGGGTGCCCAAGCTGCGCTGCGGGACGCCGCCCTGAAGCTGTCGTATTGCAGGGTCTATGCGCCGTGTGATGGTTATGTGACGGATTTGCAGATCACTCCGGGGGTCTATGCTTCGGTCGGGGAGCAGATTTTTTCACTCGTGGACAAGCGGATCTGGTATGTTCTGGCTTACTTTCGGGAAACCGACCTGCGGCATATCCAGCAGGGTATGGAAGCGGACGTCTATTTCATGGCTGAGTCGGGGAAAAAATACCGGGGCATCGTGCAGGGAATACCAAAGGCGGTTGTGGAACTAGGGTCGCCTTCCTCCAGTACTCCGGGAGGGCAGGGGATTCTCTCCCAAGTCTCACCCACGATTGATTTCATCCTGCTGGCGCAGCGCTATCCAGTCCGTATCGTACTTGATGAGAAGGAGGAACATTCCTTTCGCATGGGGGGGACGGCTTCGGTGATCGTCCATACACAGAGCGACATGGCGGCGGGAAGCCGTAGGCTCAACCAGTTGGAGAGGGTTGATGCCGCTGCTTTCACGGCACCGCTGAGCGGTTCGGGGATGCCGACACCGGTTCAGGGGAATGAGTGATGAGTTCCGAATAGCCGCACGCATGGCGACGGCCATCGCGCTGACGCTCTTTTGTTTTTTCCTGCTCCACATTCCCAATTCTTTTCGCGCACTCAACACCGCGGCATTGCTTTGCAGTACGCCCCTCTTCCGTGGCGGGCTGATGAAGCAGCGCTTCGCGCTCGTCTGGTTCTCGGGAGTTATGGGGATGGCCATCGATGCCCTCTTTCGTGATGCCGCCTGGTTCTATCTTCCAGCCTACATCCTACTGATCTACACGACGATGCATTTGGCTTCGCGGAGCCGGGATAGCGCAACCATGATGCTACTAGTCTTTGGTTACAGCGGGTCGGTTCCCACCTCAGAGTTGTTCGTAGTTGATCCAGTCATTGCAGGATTTCAGCGGACCATAGGAGTGTCGCTTGGGGTGATCATCGCCATCATCGCCTTCCAAATTTTTCCAGTGAAGAAGATCCGGCTGTTTCATCGTCCCCCGCCCGTGAACTTCGACCGCCGAAATCTCCTCTATCTGGCAGTCAACGGAGCTGCGCTTCTCTGTGTCGGGGCGGCGATTATCCATGCCTTTGCCACCTTTGTCGTGATGATCGGGTTGGCATGGGGACTCGGGCTGCCGACCCAAGGAGTGAAGGGCAATGCCTTGCAACTCGCTGGGCTTGCTCTCGGAAGTTGCGTCGCACTGGCGGAGTTGACGGTTTTTTCTGCCTCTTCTAATAATCTTGTGCTCTATATCGTTGTTATCTCAACGATGGTCGGGATAGTTGCCTATTTAGGAACACGCTTCCCGGAAGTGAAACCCGCCCAAGGGATGTTTATCATCAGCATGTTGATACCCAACACCGTAGACTTCAGGCCCCTGCCGTCTGTTTCCGTCCTCTTCCCAATGTTTGCCTCCATGTGGCTGGGCGTGCTGGTTTCCAGTATTGTCTTCGTGATTTTCCGTTGTGCGGAAGATATGGAGAAAGCCTTTCTGCGATTGGGAAGGGCAGGGAATGACTAGTGGTTATCCGACATGTCTGCGTGGGTCGTATCAATACACTCAGTTTCATCTATCTGAATGGTCACATGAGTAATGCCAAAGCGTTCTCGAATGCGGGTTTTGAGATCAGTCATCGCTATGGAGGCTTTTACGCCTTCTCGGCAACGGGCGTGCAGTGTCAGCAATGTCTCCTCATTATTGAGTGACCAGGCGTGCAGGTGATGGATGTCGCTGACCGAGGCAACTGAGTTTTTCAAATCCTCTTCCATGACTCTGAGATCGAGTCCTAAGGGTGTGCCCTCCAGAAGGATGTGAGTCGATGATCGAAGAATTTCCAGGGCGCTCTTGAGGATGATTGCTGCCACGAGGATGGAAAGAATCGGATCGATCGGAGACCATCCGGTGAGGATGATCACAATGGAAGCCACGATAGCGACGAAGAATCCTAGAAGATCACCGAGGACGTGCAGCCAGGCGCTACGCATATTGAGATTCTCCCGGCTGCCGCAGTTGAGGATGAAAAAGGCCCAGATGTTGGAGAGCACACCGGCAACCGCCACCCCAAGCATCAACTTGCCCTGAACTGCCACGGGATGGGAAAACCGGGTAACAGCCTCGTAAAGAATCCACGACGTGATGGCGATCAATGTGCACCCATTGACAAAGGCGGCCAGAATCTGGGCTCGCTTGTAGCCATAGGAACGCGCAGGGTCGGCCGGGCGTGTACTGATTTCAATGGCCACCCAGCTCATGCCGAGGGCGATGGCATCGGAGACCATGTGTCCTGCGTCGGCGAGAAGGGCTAGAGAGCGAGAGGCGATGCCACCCGCGGCCTCGATAAGCATGAATGCGAAGATGATTAGGAATGCTTGGCCGATCCGTTTCTGATCAGTGCCTCCACCATGACTGTGTTCGTGATTATGGGCGTGAGATGCATGTGCTGTTTTTTCCTGATCGGTTGTGGAATGGTGGTGATCGCTCATGCGGTGGTGAAAAGGAAGAGATGAAACTTCTAAGAGGTGACGTCCTTTGTCATCTGGCCTTCTCCCTAGAGACCTTTCCCGTCAATCCTCCCAGGAAGGTTCTTGGGATTCGTCGGCGGGATCAAACCCGGGATAGCTGGGGGATTTCCACGAGAGGCCCTGGGAGATCGGTTTGGATGACTGCGGGGTGAACCGGCTCATGGCGCGGGAGACTTCCCAGCGCTCGGTGAGATGTGAGGGTAGTTCCTCGAGGAAACGGGAGGGTCTCTGAAACGCCTCCCCGTAGGCGGCGTTGAGCCGAAGTTCAGGATAAGTAAGATAGAGTTCCTCCTTGCAGCGTGTGACTCCGACATAGAAGAGGCGTCGTTCCTCTTCCAGTGCTGCTTCATCCTCCAGCGAACGGCTGCCAGGAAACATACCTTCCGTGAGCCATGCGAGGAAAACGGCCTGCCATTCTAGTCCCTTGGCCTGATGAATGCTGGAGAGGCAGACGCGATCCTCCTCGTCCTCGTGGCCGGTGACCTCGCTGGTCTCGGTGCCTCCGAGCAGGGTCAACTGTGCGAGGAATTCATCGGTCTGATCGAACTGTTTTGCGTAGTTAGCAAGTGTCACGAGATCGTCCCGGCGGGATTCGTAATTAGCGAACTTCCCCTGCATGTATTCATCGTAGAGACTCGAAGTTACCAGCGTGATCATCTCGCCGGGGGCTACTGGCTTTCCTTCCGGGGCCAGTGCAGTCAGTGTAGTGACGAGCTGGTTCCAACCTGCGGCGGCCTTGGCAGGAATTTTGACAGTATTGCCAGGGGCATTCAGAAGTGCAAAGCGGCGGCTGCCATCAAGCCTCCCCGAGGTTTCCCCCCAGAGGCTTTCCGCAGTCTTATTGCCTATGCCAGGAAGGAGGCGGGCCATTCGCTTAAAAGCGACTTCATCATGGGGGTTGACGGCGAATTTCAGGAAGGCCGCCACATCCTTGATATGAGCCTGTTCAAAAAAACGGAGGCCGCTGGTGATGCCGTAAGGAATGCCCCGCCGCGTGAACTCCAGCTGGATCTCCATGGAGTGATAATGCGCGCGGTATAGGACTGCTATCTCGCGGAAGTCGATTCCCTCGTCATGCAGTTCTAGGACGCGCTGGGCGATGAAGGACGCCTGCTCATTATTGGTCGCCAGAGACACGAGGGCCGGACGAGCGACGGAGGGCTTGCGGACGGCGCGGAGTTCCTTGGCAAACTGGCGTGGATTATTGGCTATAGAGGCGTTGGCAAGTTCCAGCACTTGGGGGACGCTCCGGTAGTTGGTCTCGATTCGGTGAATGACGGCATCAGGGTAACGTTTTGGAAATTCGAGGATGTTGGCGAAGTCGGCCCCACGCCATGAATAAATCGATTGGGCATCATCCCCCACGACCAT
>PLEU01000001.1:0-5707 GCA_003136515.1 Spartobacteria bacterium | reverse complement strand
GGTAGCGGCGTGCCAGGAGGGTGCGTAGGGTTTCACCGGTGTTGCAGCAGAGACTGAAAAGCTCGGCGAGGACTTCCCCTTTAGGGAAGCGCTTGGCTTCAATTCCGTTGCCGCGAAATCCTAGGCGGGCGACGACGGATTCGATCAGTTCCTCCTGATCCTCACGATCCATGATGGTGAATCCCTGCTCGAAGCCGACTGATTCCGGGTGGCGTCTCAGGATGCGATGCCCGATGGAGTGAAAAGTGCCGCTCCAGAGTCCATCCGAAGCGCCGGGTAGCAGGTCGTTGACCCGTTCGAGCATTTCACGGGCGGCCTTGTTGGTAAAGGTGAGGAGAAGAATTTCGCCAGGACGGTATCCCTGCTCCAATAGCCATGCGACCCGATAGGTTAGCGTCCGCGTCTTTCCACTTCCGGCACCAGCGATGACCAGATGGGCCCCCGCGGGTGCAGTGACTGCGGCGAGTTGCTGCTCGTTGAGTGCACGTTGGAAATCAGTGGAACCCGTGCCTCCTGTCGCCGGGTGGAGCTGGTAGCTCCGGCTCATTGTGCCTGCTGGGACTGGGTATGCCTGTGGTGGCGGTGGTGCTTCTTGGGGACAGGGGTGTTGTCCGCATCCGGGTCTGGGGTGGCAGGTTGGGAGGTAATCTGTTGCCAGACTGTCTGCTGGGGGATGTCAAGAGCCCATCGCAGCATCCGCGCCGAGTCGCTGAAGATCGCCTCTTTGCTGCTGCCTAGAATAATGCAGATGACATCGCGTCCGTTGTAGCTACCGCTGGTTACGAGGCAATGGCGGGCCTTGTCAGTGTAGCCCGTCTTCATGCCGTTGCAGAACCAGTTGTCCCTCATGGTTTCATTGGTGTTGCGTAGCACATGGACATGGCCATCGGCGTAGCGAAAGGAGAGATACTTGATCGTCATGATAGAGCGCAGTAAGGGAATTGCATAGTCGGCGCGGGCGATTCTGGAGAGATCCATTGCCGTCGAGTACTGTTCGTCCGAGGGGAGTCCGTTCGGGTTCACGAAATGAGAGGAGGTGGCGCCAAGCGAAGCCGCTTTTGCGTTCATCTTCTCGGCGAAGGCCTCAATCGATCCGGCATTGTCGCGTCCTAGGGCGCGGGCAACGTCGTTGGGGCTCTTGACGAGCAGAGCTGTTAGGAGATAACGGCGAGTGTATGCGGTTCCCGGCTTGAGCTGAAGCGTGGTAGGCTCGACCGCCTCATCCGCAGGATCGATCACCACTTCATGATCCAGGTTTCCATCCTCCGCGACGATCAGCGAGGTCAATAGCTTCTGGGTGCTGCCAATCTGTCGTTTTTCATTGGCATTGCGCTGGTACATGATCTGTCCGGTTCTGGCATCCACGACGAGAACAGAGACTCCCCTGACCTCGGGGGGCGGGGTGAAAGCCTGAAGCTGGTGGACGCAACTTCCGGCAAGCAGGGGCAGAAGAAAGGCAGGCAGGATAAATCGTTTAAATCTCATGGTGCAGTTGATGGCGAACTGGAGGATGTTGCAGGAGCGGACTCGGGGCTGGCAACTGCATTGGTAAGCTGGGCCTCAATTAAGGGATCTTTCTGTGCACCGAGATCCAGAGCCTCCTGGTAATGACGGCGGGCGAGTTCGATAAGTGGTGGGGTACGCCTGAGATAAAGAACAGCCAGATTGAAGTTGGCGTCGGCATAGTTGGGATCGAGCTCGACGGCTCGTCGAAGTTCCTGCTCGGAGGCGTCTTCCCACCCCTTGCGGCCCGAGGCGATCCCGAGATAGTTGTGGGCTCGGGGATTACGATCATCATAGAGAGTGGCCTGTACGAGTGCGGCGAAGGCTTCCTCGTCCCGTTTCTGCTGGAGATAGTTCATGCCAAGCAGGAGCCATGCGGGAGCATTCCGAAGGTTATGGGGAAGGGCTTGCTGCAGGAATTTTTCCGAATCAGCAAGATTTCCTTTGCGGGTTTCAATAGCGGCAAGACTCACGAGAAGAGAGGGATTGTCAGGACTGAATGTCAGCGCTTTTTTATAGAACGATTCAGCCTCGTCGAGTTGTCCGGCCGAGAAGGCTTTTTCAGCCTGAGCGGCGTAGGAGCGGGCTTCTGCCGGGATGAAACCTGGTGCTGGCTTAGAATCGGGGGCCGTGGCGAAGGAGTGTTCCGGCGTTTCTTTGTCCTGGGCTCCCGCCGTGTAGACAAGCCCAAGTAGGATCAGGAGCGATGCGGTGACGGACCTCACGTTTTGCTTCGACTCCTAGGTGGTTGCGGAAAGCTCCATGGAGCGATGACGGGCGGCATTGACTGCATCTCGCACGATAGCTGGAAAATCGGCGTCGACCAGCACCTTGAGTCCCGCCTCGGTAGTTCCGCCAGGGCTGGTGATCTCGGCTCGTAGGGCAAGGGGAGATTCGCCTGTTTCCATGACGAGGGACGCAGCGGCGGCAATTGCCCCTCCAGCACAGATCCTAGCGGTCTCGGGATCGAGACCCCCCTCGACTCCTCCTTGGGCAAGGGACTCGAGCATTAGGAGGGCAAAGGCGGGGCCACTCCCGCTGACTGCAGTGACTGCGTCGAGATCCTTCTCCCTGACTTCCAGTGCCGTGCCAACCGAGGAGAATATGCGGAGCGCCAGATCTAGGTCCTGCGGAGTTGCTGTTTCATGGCGGGAGATGGCGATGATTCCCTTGCGGAGCCGAACGGCTGTGTTGGGCATCGTGCGAATGACCCTGATGCCTCGGCCGGCGGCCTGAAAGAGATCCTCGGCATGAATTCCGGCGACGATAGAGATGAGAAGTTTTCCCTGAAGTTGACGGGCTGCTCCGGTAACCACTCCCAGTGACTGGCCTGGCTTTACGCAGAGAAAGGCGACGTCGGCATCTCGGAGGGCTTCGTCATTTGATTNNTTTGATGCCGCTGCATGGGTGCCCAGGAGGGATGCCGCCTGTGCTGCTTCCTCTACGGTGGCGGCCGAGATTGAGATGTTGTCACCTGTTGTGAAGCCGGAGGCGATCATCCCCTTGACCAGAGCGCTTCCCATCCTGCCACCGCCAAGTACAGCAAATTTCATGGGTGAACTTTAGAGAATCCGGCGGCTCAGGCAAGTGTCGGTGATTTACTGCACTCAAGAAGTTTGCTTGTATCTAAAATATTGCTCTGCAATCTAGCCAGCGATGCTCTCCCTAGAAAACGTCTCCCTCCGGCTTGGAACGGAATCAGAAGACCCCCTGCTTCTTTCCGATGTTTCTGGTCAATTTCAGCGCGGTGATTTCGTGGCGGTTATCGGCCCTTCCGGTTGTGGTAAAAGTACGCTGTTGAAGCTGATCTCAGGCATTGCCCCAGGGGAAGAGAAGGGAATCATCCGCTGGGATGGCCGTGATCTTTCCGAGGAGGATTTCAAGCCCTCCGAGTTCGGCTATGTGCCGCAATTCAGTATCGCCTACGATGAACTGACCGTGGAGGAGTGCGTCGATTATTCGGCACGTCTGCGAGTGGCGGGTCTCTCCTCCGAGCTGCGTGGGGAAATGGTGGCTCGGCTGCTTGAAGAAGTCGGCATGAGTGAATTTCACGACAGGCGGGTCAAGGTGCTTTCCGGAGGCCAAAAACGTAGGCTGGCGTTGGCGATGGAACTTGTCAGCAGTCCCCCGATCCTGCTGTGTGACGAAGTGACGAGTGGGCTTGATCCACAGTCAGAGGACGACATTGTCACGCTACTGAGGAAAGTGGCAAGGGATGGCAACCGCCTAGTGCTTTCGGTGACCCACAGCCTCAAGCACCTTGAGAGTTATGATGCCGTGATCGTTCTCTACCAAGGGGTGCAGGCTTATGGTGGAAAACCGGAGCATCTCGCCCATTATTTCCGGGTTGATGATCCCAATCACATCTACGGTCAGCTGGAGAGCAGGGATGCTGAGGGATGGCAGAATTCGTGGAGAAAGCATGGGAGCGCCTTCGTCAAGACTGTCACGACGGAAGCGGATGAGGGAGGGAGAGCGTTGGCATCTGCCGAAACTGCGAAAACCCTGATCTCCTGCCCCGAATGCGGGACGTCGGCCCCTGACACGCTACGGTATTGCAGGGAATGTGGTTCACGGCTTCTCCCCGATCTTCCAGCTTCCGGTAGCGATGCGAGCACAGAGGTTGCCAGAGAATCGGAGGAAAATGATTCCCTCAAGCCGCCGGGCGCGTTTTCTCAGTTCGTGACTTTGGTGGATCGCCGCTTTCGGATCTTCTTCCGAAGTCATGCCCAGCTCTGGTTGCAGGCGGGGCTTGTCTTCGGTTTTCCATGTCTGGTCGCCCTGTTCGGATGGAATGGATTGCCGCAGATCCGAAATCTCAGCATGGGTCTTGATCTGAATGTGGTGCAGCAGCTCACCGAGGCCAAGGATTTCCTGATTCAGGCGAGCAAGGTCGGGAGCTTAGTTTCGGGGATCGTGATGTTTGAAGTGATCCTACTGACGCTCATGGGGGCCAACAACTCCGGGCGTGAGATTGCCGCCGAAAGACCGATTTTTGAGAAGGAGAAACTTTCCGGTTTAAGTGTCTTGGCCTATGTAGCAAGCAAGGTTCTGTTTTTGGGGATGCTCTGCGCCGTGCAGTCGCTCTGGATGGGGCTTTTCATCCATGTGACCTGCGCATTCCCCGGTGAGTTAGGAGGTCAGTTGCTTTTCCTCTTCCTCGTGAATGCGGCCATGACCTCGGTCTGTCTGGCAATCTCAAGTCTGCTTGCCACTGCTGAACAGGCCTCCCTCGCCTCGATTTATCTGGTTGGGTTTCAGTTGCCGCTTTCCGGAGCGGTGCTGGCTCTGCCAGTTTGGCTCGGACCACTAGTCAGACCCTTTGTGGCCGCCTACTGGAGCTGGTCCGGGATTTTGCAAACCCTCCGTGGCGAACGGTACTATGATATAGTGAACCAAGTGATCCAGACCAGCCTCTCTCCGGCGAATGTATGTATCTGGGTGCTGGGAATTCATCTTCTGGTTGGCATCCTCCTCACCTGTCACGGATGCATGAAAACGCGACTGGACTGAGGTCTGGCCATTGACACTTCCTCCCCGGAAACTTACACTGACCCCAATGACCCGCCCCCTTGCATCATCTGATGGAGGACAGTTTCTTGAAAAATCCGCCTTTTATCAGGCTCATCTGGCCGAAGTGGATGAGATTCTTCGTCACAAGTGGATTGAGAGCGAAAAGGCCGGACGCGACATCGGTTTTGAGAAAGCGCTGATCCATTGGAAATTCAATCACTACACCCAGTGGCGCAAGGCCCGGTTTTCCATGAAAGGAACTACCTAAGACCCTAGGCATACCATCCTTTAAGGAGGCCCGGTGAGGTCTCCAAGGACCATGAATCAACCCACTTCATCAAACAAAGCCCCTCAGCCAGCACCCCCATCCGGGTGTATTCCCGTGATGGATGCCGATGCAATCAGGAAAGCCATCCGCAGGATCGCCCACGAGATCATCGCGCAGAATCACGATCTTTCCCGTCTTGTCATCGCCGGCATTCCGACCCGAGGTAAAATTGTGGCGGAGCGGATCGCCTCGCACATTGCTGAAATAGAGGGGATCAGTCCTTTTCTGGGCGTCGTGGATGTCTCCATGCACCGAGATGATCTGTCTACCCGCGCCAGGGTGAGTATTCTCGAGGAGACACAGCTTCCGATGGATCTAGACGGGCGTCCTCTCGTGCTGATCGACGATGTGCTCTACACGGGC
>PLEU01000073.1 GCA_003136515.1 Spartobacteria bacterium | reverse complement strand
CTGAATCATATATCTAGATTTTAGTCACCAATCGTTGGAATCAACAGGGAGTCGATCAGATCTTCGATGTTGGTTGCATTTGTATCCCAACTTGGAGGATTCGTCGGGATCGCTGGCCAGGCTGGAAGATTTGTTGGAAACGCTGGCAGATTGGTGGGCCAGACCGGCAGGTTCGTTGGGATCTTCGGGAGATTGGTCCATCCAACCGGGAGATTGGTTGGGAATGAGGGAGCATTTGTAAATAAACCAAATCCATTGGTCAGGAATGCATGGGGATGCTCCTTTGCGGATGCTGTTTGCAGAGTGATAACGGCTAGTCCAACAAGGCTGGCCAAAACGAGCGATTTTCCGGGGGGAAACTTGGTTTGCATAAACTCAGTCATTAGCCACTCCAGAAAATGTGTCAATGGAAATTTTGGAAAAAATCTCGGTTTGTAAAAATCTTTCATGTGCCTGAAAACAGGGTGCTTCAGAAGAAACCTACAACTGCTCATTGATTCCTACAACACTCCTGGAAGAGAGTGAGAATCAGATAGGATTCGCCTTGAAAAGATCTGTGATATTCAATCGCTGGAAGTGCGGAAGCTACCATCTTAAAACCCAATTAAGAATATTTCCCCTCATGGCATTTACTTCCCCAGGATAAGAGAGGACGAGTTAATGAAATCGCGATTTTCACAACGCTCGCTCCTCCTGGCCGCAATCCTTCTGGTCGGCACTTTTGGTGTCCGGAGTATCTGGGCCGGGACAACCAACATCATCTCTCATCCCTATGGGCCTGCGCTGATCGGCAGTGGCACCACCTCGCTGATCACTAATGGGGCCTCGTTGAGCGGAGCGATCACCAACAACGGCCAGCTCCTTTTCCGCCAGTCCTCATCGCTCTCCGACGCTTTCCCCATCTCGGGAACCGGCAGTCTGACACAATCGGGCAGTGGCACCACTTCGCTGGATGCAGGAATTTCCTACGCGGGTGGAACAAGCGTGTCGGCTGGAACACTCCAGATCGGAAGCGGCGGCTCATCGAACATCCTTGTAGGGAACGGAAGCGGGGAAGGAGGTAATCTCAGTATCACAGGAGGCACACTTAATAATGCCGTCGGCATTATCGGAGAAAACACGGGCTCGAGGGGCTCGGCGCTCGTGGAAAACGTCAGCTCGCTCTGGAGCAACCAGGATGAACTGATCGTGGGATATCTCGGCTCCGGCGATTCCTTGGTGATCTCCAACGGCGGAAAGGTTATCGACGCGTCTCCCTCCTACGCCAGCGTGATCGGATACGACTCCAACTCCTCGAACAACATCATCTTGGTGATGGGAACCAATGCCAACGCTTCCGCATCCAGCTGGAGCAACAGTTCCGACCTCTATGTCGGATTCAATGGTTCCAGCAATTCCCTCTTCATCGGCTCGGGCGGCGAGGTTGCTAACGCAAACGCCTGGATAGGCTATGAGGCTGGCGCATCAAATAATACAGTTCTTTTGGTCGGTGCCGGATCGCGCTGGAGCAACTCCGGTAGTCTGGTCATCGGCTATTACGGATCTGACAGCTCTCTGGTGATTTCCAACGGGGGCCAAGTCGTCAACGGTGTTGAAAATCCGGGTGGTTTTATCGGTTATGATACCAATTCCTCAAACAATTCCCTAGTTATCACCGGAACTAATGCCGGAGGCACCTCCTCCACCTTGAATAACAATACCGATCTTTATGTCGGCTACGGCGGCTCCGGTAACAGCCTCATAATTTCCAACGGAGCTCAGGTTTCCGTAGACAATTCCACGGGCAGCAACGGAATGATCATCGGGTATGCACAGGGCTCCTCCAACAACCTCGTGACCCTCAGCGATACCGGATCCAGTCTCCAATCGGGTTCCGACCTCATCGTCGGATATGGAGGATACGGCAACACTCTCGTCATCTCTAACGGAGCACAGGAGTTAAATAATATCTACTCGTATTCCAAGTNNTCTTACTCGTATTCCAACAGCTACGGCGGCGTGATCGGTCTGGGCAGCAATGCAACCGGCAATTCGGCGCTTGTGACAGGGAGCAACTCCCTCTGGTACAACTATGGCCCGCTGAGCGTGGGCTACGCCGGATCCGAGAGTTCCCTCGTGATCTCCAACGGAGGCGAAGTCGTCACCGGCTACACAGGAGAAAGCGCTGGAAGTATCGGATACCTCTCCTCCGGCAACTCAGTACTTGTGACTGGGAGCAACTCCCTGTGGTACAGTTATGGTGACATACAGGTTGGCTACTTCGGATCCAGCAACACACTTGCCATCGGGGCCGGAGGTGAGGTGGATGCCATTAACAGCACGATTGGCACGCTGAACACTTCCTCGAACAACAGCGTTACCATCAGCGGAACCAACTCGCTCTGGGACAGCAGCGGCATTCTCACCGTGGGAGGATACGGCAGCGGTACCGTGACCCTTGGGACTGGGGGGGCCGTGGAGGCCGATGTCGGAATAGTGATAGCTTACGGAAGCAACAGTGCGGGCACGCTCAATTTCGGAATACCCGGCGGAAAGGAGAGCGGGATTTCTCTGATAGCCCCGGACATATCGTTCGGAAGCGGATCCGGCAGCCTCAACTTCAATCAGAGCGATACGGCCACGATCACCAGCAGCATCTCGGGCATCGGAACGCTTTCCCAGAACGGGTCGGGAACGACGGTGCTCACGGCATCCAATCCCTTCACCGGGACAATGATTATCACCGCAGGCACGCTTTCCCTGAGTTCGGAAGCATCCATTTCAGCCACCACTATCAATCTGGGAACCAAGACCTCTCAGGGTACCTTTGATGTGAGTTCGCAGTCAGCCTACACCCTCACCACCAATCAGACTCTCTCAGGTTATGGTGTAATTAATGCCGGAGCAGGAGTCGTGATGGTTAACGGTAACATCAATCCGGGAAGCATTGATGGCATAAGTCGGGGACTGATCACGATCACTGGAAATCTTGCCCTTGGCTCCTCTTCAGTGACCACTTTGAGCCTCACGAGCACCAACTCGGCAGGAACCGACTACGACGCCCTCAGGGTCTCGGGAAATCTCACCTACAATGGGGAACTACGTCTGGTGGTCAACACACCCGCAATAGGAGTTTTCGACCTGTTTGGTGCGGGTTCCTTCACCGATGGATTGAAGGGAGTGGCTCTCGCCGGCAGCTGGAATCCGGGGCCGTTCACCCTTGAAGGAACAGGCCTCTGGTCCTATACCTCCCATGACTTCGACTGGGTCTTTAGTGAAAATCAAGGCACCTTGACCGTATCCTTGGTGCCGGAGCCCGGAGAGTTTGCACTACTGGTAGCAGGACTGTTTACCTGGTTCATCGTGCGTCGAATCACTGTCTACAAGAACGCGAAGAAATTGCTCATGGCCGAAATTCCGCAATCAGCAATGACCGCTTAGCCGGAAGACACATGAGACATTCTATTCTTAGTACTGCGCAACTTATTTCCCTTCGTGAAGCAAGACGGTTGAGCGAGGGCCAACCGTGATCGCTTCACCGGCATTATATTTTTTCCCGGAGACAAGATCGACGACATCCTTCATCTCCGCCGGCACCGTCAGCGGGAATTTTCCATCGCTGGTCATGTTCATGCCGATCAGGAAGGGACCGTATCGCAACGAATAAAAGTCTCCTCTGCCCGCATAGACATTCTCATCGCCGGGCTTGTAACGCACCCCCTGCGGCATCTGGGCAACAGGCAGCTCCTCCCCCGCTGAAGCTGAAACCGCCCCATCATTATAGGGCACCCCCCCGTTTCCATACCCCGCCGTTGTCCNNGATGCGGGCAATTTGTGGAGTCATATAATGCACGCGGGCCAAGTAATTGATCCCCTGACGGGCACGCCAATAGAGCGAGGCATAGAAGATCTCCTCCCCATGTTTCAAGGCCACCACCCCATCCCCTTCATCCGTCCAGACAAAGTCCGGCTGACCCGGTGACATGGGAAGATTTCCGCCAGTTTTCCCGGTGTCAGCGAGAACGGTTTTGTAATCATTGGGAGCTGTCAGCAGACCGATGGTGGAGCGCAGACCAGGCTGCTTCATCTGCCGTTCCAGAGAGAAGAAGTATTGGTTGTCACCCAGCATCTGACGGCCAAATCCGACCAGCGAAGGATCCAGAGTGGAGGCCGCAGCTTCCAGGGTGTTGGCATCCCATGTCACACGCTGCCCGTAGGCGATATCGCCCGGCAACGTCACATCACGCCACCCGATGACAGTCTCCAGGCGCATCGCACGGTTCCCCTCTGCATCCAGCATCGGATAGCGGAAGATGGAACGGGCTTTTGCAACCTTGATCAACTGGGCAAGGATCTTGGGATCGCCCGGCTGATCCGATTGCCACGGCATCGGACGTGTTGCCTCATAGACTGCCGTCACCCAGTCAATGACCTCCCCGTAATTGCCGACATAACCGAGCTCCCGGGTCAGTCCCTTGCCGGTCACCTCCCGGTAATCTCCGCCGACGTTCCAGTTTTTGTCACTCCGTTCCTGAGGACCTTCCCCACCTGGATCACTGTCACTCCAGGGTTGAAGACCCACCGATTCGTAAAGATAACGCATCACCTCCGGTTCGGGGAGCGCCTGAAAAGGTGACAGCACAGCCACTCCTCGATTGCAGAGATAGATCCCATAGAGATCATTGATGATACTTTGATTTGTGTAGAGCCTTCGGTGTTTCCTGTGCCAGTCACGGCTGGCGACCAGCATTCCAGCATAGGCTTCACGGCGGCTAACCTTGTCCCCTTCTTCTTTCACAACATTCGGTCCGACGATGCCACTGGCAACAGGTTCCTCCAGATAAGGTTTCAACGGTTCGGAGAGCATCGTGATCGCCTGCCCCGCAAGTCCCAGACCAAACCAAGCGGGATTGGGAGTGACCGGATCACTCTGCACGAGGCTGGGATTTTTGAGTGTTCCCAAGTAAATGGCATCCAGACCGGCCACAATTTTTTTAATGACATCCGGATGATGATAGGCGGCGCTCCAATCGACCGACCAGGCACGGGAAAGAAGCTGCATCTGCATCTGGTTGGGTGGTAGTGGTGATTTCATCTCTGCCTCGATCTCACCGTTGACCCGTGCCTTGAGCTCATCCAGCACCTCTTTACCGGGGGAGGATCTGGTCGGAGGATTTTTTACGGCTTCCCCCTGCTTCTCACGGCTCGGAGGAACGAAGTATCCGTCCGTATGAGTGGAAAGGGTGTAAGTACCTCTCGTCGGAGTTGTCATCGGTTTCTGGAAGGAATCAAAGGTCATTCCATACGGCCAGATTGGGCCGTAGCCACGCAACTCGAAGCTCATGCTCCTCTTCCCTTTGGTTAGACTTAGGGGGAGCGGTGTGGTGACATAATAGAAGCGTCCATTATAGACTGGGTCTTCATTGCCATAATCGAGCTGGTCGATGTCTCCAAGATGACGGTAACCGATCTGCTTCCCCTCTACGAAGACAAGCATCCTATTTGGGGTCACCTCATCCCCCCAGAATCGCGCCGTGAGATAATTCTGCTTATCGGGATTGACGAGAAGATTGAAACTCATCGTCCCCCCGGCCCATCCAGGAGTGGGCGGCGGCAAGAGCTGGCGGGCGGTCTCTCCAAATCCGCCTACGATGATCTTGCTGGTCGTCGAGTTGAACCCATGTGCGGTCTCGGAGGTTGAATCTCCAAGGGTCAGTGTGTCGAGCGGATCAGTCGCGTAGAGGATGGGAACTAGACAGGCTGAGAAAAGTACGATGAAAGAGTAAAGAGCTGAATGGACCCGGGGGGAGAAATACATGCTTGGACGAAAGTGTAAATAGCTGACAAAGGACTGTGCAGAATCAATCGGAATCTTCTAATAGGGAATTCGGTGTGGCTGTGAGAGGATTTTTCATCCCAACGGGCTGCCATAGGACATTTCCTTCCTCGGAGAATCCGATGACGATTCCTTTGAGGATGCCTTTCAATGTCTTCACACACAGTCCCTCCTTCAGCGGTGACTCATAGGACATCCACTCAATCATGGCAATGCAGTCTTCCTGGCCAAGCGTACCAGCGATAAAATGACCAATAGGCGTAACGAGCAATCTGGCCCTCTGTCCACAATAGTTAACAAGTGAAGCTCCGATAAAAGGCCGCCCGATTTCGGAAAAAGTTGGATTTGCACTGTAGCGGTGCAGATTTTCCAAAGCTTGTTTCATGACATCTTCTGGGGTCACTAGTTTGAGAAGCTCCGTCCGGAGCTTCATAAAGTTCAGGTTCATCCATTCCATTCATAAGTCGAGTTGAATAAGGGTGGCACGAGAGTAGGCGGGGAAACTTTCCTTCTTCCCTATATTACTTATTACATTATACGTTCTGACGTGGATGAGCTGATTTGAGCCACATGGTGTGTTATTGTTTGGGGGCAACCAACCCTAAACACAT
>PLEU01000152.1 GCA_003136515.1 Spartobacteria bacterium | reverse complement strand
AAACCCATCATGATCAAGCTCCTTTTTTGTCTTTCTCTCTCTAGCTAGTGCAGAGCATCATTCGGCGTGAATCGCTTGGGCTTCGATTGGCTTTGGTTCGGGGCCAGTGCTGATCTCGCGGTAGATGAGGATGGTGAACAGGAGACCGAGCAGCGTGTAAAGACCCATGAAACCGATGAGAGTGAAGAGGCCGTTGCTGGCGGAGACAGCGTTGGAATAGCCTTCGCTGGTGCGCATCAGGCCGTAGATGATCCAAGGTTGGCGGCCAAGCTCGGCGGTCATCCAGCCGGCGGTGTTGGCGATGTAAGGGAGCGGAAAGCTCAGCAGGAGCGCCCATAAGGCCCAGCGCGCAGTGTAAAGGCGTTTGCGCCAGAGCAGGAATGCGGAGACGAGCATGACAAGGATGAACCAGGTTCCGAGGCCGACCATGATGTGGTAGGCGTAAAAGAGCAGGGGCAGGGCAGTGGGCCACTGGTCGTGTGGGATCTGGTCGAGGCCCCTCACCTCGGCCTTGGTTGTGCCGTAGATGAGGAAGCTGAGCGTATCGTTGACCACGATTGGGTTGTCGATTTGGCCTGTTTCCTCGTTGGGCTGGCCCATGAGCACCATGCCTGCGCCGGTCTCGGTTTGGAAGAGTCCTTCCATGCCGGCGATGGCAGCGGGCTGGTTGCGGGCAACGTATTTGCCGTGCAGGTCTCCGGTGGGAAAGATGATGAGGATGGACGCGACGACACCGGCGATGACTCCGACCTTAAGGAAGATGCGGGCGTAGTTTTCGCGCTGACCCTCCAGGAGATAAAAAGCGCCGACCGCGCTCATGACAAAGGAGCCGGTGATGACTGCCCCGGTCATGTTGTGCGCGTATTGCAGCAGCCCCCACGGATTCATCAGCAACTGCCAGAAGCTCAGCACCTCAAACTGCCCGTTCGGCAGCCGGTCATACGCCACCGGGTGCTGCATCCACGCGTCGGTCACNNGGATGCTGCATCCATGCGTCGGTAACGATGATGAAGAAGCCTGAAATCCACGATCCGACAAAAACCATAACGGCTGAGAACCAATGCATCAGCTTGGAGATGCGTTTCTCGCCATAGAGAAAGAGACCGAGGAAAGCCGATTCCAAGAAAAAGCTGAAGACTCCTTCCATGGCCAGCGGCTGACCGATGACCCCGCCCGAGAGTTGCGAGAATCGNNTGGTGCCGAATTCAAATTCCATGGGAATTCCTGTGACCACTCCGAAGACAAAGTTGATGCCGAAGATTTTGCCCCAGAAGCGTGCTGCAAGGTCCCATTGCTCGCTGCCGGTTTTTAGCGCGACCGATTTGAGCACAACGATCAGTAGAGCAAGGCCCATGGTGAGTTGGGGAAATAAATAGTGGAAGGTGATGGTGAAGGCAAAATGCAGGCGATGGATCAACTCAGCTGTCATCTGAAACTCCTGTTGCAGGCCACCGCGGCTGAGCGGGGAAGGCACTCTTCATATTACGTCGCCGGAATACTGTGGCGCTGGCTTTGAGTGGCGCGGGGTTTCAAGACAGAAGCGGCTCTCGGGTTTCCCGTTTGATATCACGGAGGATTTTCACCACCTCGAGCACGGCAAGTGCGGTTCATACTCACACACGTGTGAGAGGGACTTGCCCATGCTTCCCATGGGAACCCAGAGGATTTGTGGGATGCCATGATGCAGCTGCCATAAAGGAGGTCGATCTGTGGGTTTGTACGGTCACCTCGCCTGCTGACGGTTCATTGGACCCAGCGCAATCTTTCGATTGTTGTGGGTGCCGAAAGCCCTTGCAGCAGGGCAAAAGAGAGCAAAACCTTGGCCGAATCCTACTGGCGCGTTCTAAAGTGGCAGTTGAGGCTTCAAACTATGAATTGGACAATCGCTCTGATTTTCGCGGCAATCGCCACAGTCATTCTGGTACTGAAACGTGTTGGTCAGATCTCGCGTAAAAAAGCGGTCGCGTATTTGAAGAGCGGGGCGCTAGTAGTCGACGTTCGCAGCCCTGCTGAATTTAAGTCTGGCCATCTGCCGAACGCGATCAACGTCCCGCTGGACGAACTTGAAGCAGCCCTCCCTCGTCGAGTGAAGGTCAAGGAGCAGGTATTGCTGCTCCATTGCCAGAGCGGGATGCGTAGTTCGATGGCAAAGAAAAGACTGGAAGGTTTGGGTTATTCCAACGTCTTTAACCTTGGCTCCTATGGCCGGGCGGCACAACTTGTAAGCGGCAAATAAACCCCAATTTCTGCAAATCGAGCTGGAACGTTGCCTAGACGGTGTGTCGCCAGGTCCCAATTGAAACGACTCTGGATGCTGGTTGGGATAAGAGTTCTGCATACGGCGGTTTGGCTCTTCTTCGCCGGGTGCATTCTAGCGATTCCATTTGCAGGTATTCAGGGTCGGTTGCGCTGGGCAGCGGTCCTCGCTGCAAATCGAGGTCGCTGCCCGTTGACCGATCTAGCAGGCCGCTATACAGAGGAACGCGCGGATAATTTCGACATCTACCTACCACTTTGGCTGGCTCGACATAACAAGACAATTTTCGGGACACTTTTCGTCTTGGGGGAGTTGATCCTGCTCTGCCGTTGGATGATCTTCCGCAGATAAAGCGCCTGGCAGGAGCAGGGCACTTCCGGAAGGCGGGTCAGTGTGGAGTTGATTCCGGCTCCGCCCCAGCTCGTCAGGAAAAGTCACGTTTCCATGGGTATTTTTAGGCACATACGAAAGCGAAGAGCTCTAAAGATGGTCGGATACTGCTCTGGGAAGCGGCATCAGAACAGGATCGACGGCGTCGGTAAATTTATTTCTTCGCTTTTATTTGTAACGGATTGCACATCCCGTGACTTTATTCCTATGAAAGCACCACCAAAGGACATCCGACCTAATGAGTTCACGAATTTATCGATCCCTGGGCCTTTTTCTCCTGTTCCTGATGGGGAGATTGGCCGCGGGTGCGCAGGATCCTCTGACGCTGCGGCAAGCCATCAATGAGGCCTTGGGGCAAAGCCCCGAGGCAGCGATTGCGCGCGCGGGTAATCAGGATGCCAAGTCGGNNATCTCGCGCGGCAACGATCCGGTGTATGCGTTTGGCACGCGGCTGCGGCAGAGGCAATTCACGCAAGCCGATTTTGCACTGAACGCTCTCGACTTCCCTCAGCCGATTGGCAATTTCTCCACACGCTTCTCCGGGCAGTGGGTGGCATTCGATTCGTTCAAAACCCAGAAGCAAATCCACCGAGCCGATCTGTTCAAGAAGAGCGCCTCCATCTCAGCCACGGCGGTGGACCAGCAGATTG
>PLEU01000070.1 GCA_003136515.1 Spartobacteria bacterium | reverse complement strand
AGGGGTTACGGTTAGCAAAACTCGCATCAATATGGGACGTGAGCTTGCGCGCCTTCACCCCGTTGATGCTGACGTTGTCGTCCCGGTTCCAGACTCTGGTATCTATGCGGCCCTTGGTTTTTCTGAAGAACTTGGCATCCCCTACGATCCGGCCTTCGTGCGAAATCACTATATCGGGCGCACCTTTATTCAACCAACCCAGCTCATCCGAGACTTCAATGTCAGGGTGAAACTCAACCTGATTGGGGAAGCCGTGGCTGGCAAGCGTGTCGTTGTGGTTGATGATTCCGTCGTGCGCGGCACCACCGCCAAGGCGCGCGTTGTCAATCTCCGTGAAGCAGGTGCAAAGGAGGTCCATCTCCGCATCAGTTGCCCGCCTCACCGTCATGCCTGCTACTATGGCATCGATTTTCCTGACCCCGAAAAATTGATCGCCAACCAGCACACCCATCTGGAGATCTGCGATTATCTGGGAGCCGACAGTATCGGCTATCTGGACATTCAGGGGATGGTTCGAGCCACGGGATTGGAGGAAAATTCCTTTTGTATGGCCTGCTTTACCGGAGAATATCCGGTTCCATTTGATGCCGCCTTCGACAAGCTCATCATGGAACGTCGCAAGGGAAGTGCCCAACTTCTGCCTGATCAAAGCGCTCAGCCTCACCTTTTTTCTCCCATCTCATCCAATAAGCCCGCAACCTCTGGCGCTTCATTGCTCTATCCTATCGCCTAACCTCCCCATTTCCACTGATTCAGACCAGATTTTTGATGAAGATCTCCAATAAAAAAACCACTGCCAGCAACTCTTTGGAGTCCAAAAGAAGTTCTTATGCTAGGGCGGGGGTAGATATCGCTCTCGGTAATCGTGTCAAATCGGGTATCGGAGCTTTGGTGCGTCACACCCACGGTGCCGAAGTCCTTGGTGGAATAGGTGGTTTTGGTGGCCTTTTTCGACCTGATTTTAAAAAACGCGGCATCAAGGATCCCGTTCTAGTTTCAAGTGTTGATGGAGTTGGGACAAAGCTTAAGATCGCTTTTGCCACCCGTCGGCACGACACTATCGGAGCAGATCTGGTCAACCACTGCGTTAATGACATTGCCGTGACAGGAGCTAGCCCCCTGTTCTTTCTGGACTACATAGCGGCTGCAAAGCTTGATCCAGATGTTCTCAAACAGATCATAACCGGCCTCTCACGCGCTTGCAAAGCCGCCGGATGTTCTCTCATCGGCGGAGAGACTGCACAAATGCCCGGACTCTACAGTGAGGGGGAATACGATCTGGCAGGATCGATCACCGGAATCGTCGATCGTAAAAACCTCTTGGATGGTAGCCGCGTGAAGCCCGGCGACTCACTTGTTGGTCTCCCCTCCAATGGCCTCCACACCAACGGATATTCCCTCGCCCGAAAGGTACTATTCGAACTTCTCGATTTGAAGCTCACAGACCGGCCTGCAGGACTTGGTTCCACACTGGGTGCAGAGTTGATGAAAGTCCACCGCAGCTATCTGCCTGCATTTGAAAAACTTCACACCATGAAGGATCGGCCACTTCGGGCAGCCGCTCATATCACGGGAGGAGGTTTGATTGACAACATCCCACGAATCCTTATTGGGGGATGCGATGCTGTTATCAATCCCCTCTCTTGGAAGGTTCCGGCAATCTATGGAATCATCGGACGTGGAGGAGACGTCAACCCATTGGAAATGTATCAGGTTTTTAATATGGGCATCGGCATGGTTCTGGTAGTCACGGGAAAGAAAGGGGAAGCGATTGCAAAAACTCTTGGTGGGCGTGTAATCGGCAAGGTCACCGAAGGGAGTGGAATCGTCCGATTCTTGCCAGAGCTTGGTAAATAGTTGTTTGGCCAGCGAGATTTCCCCAACCCCATGAGCGCGGAATTCTCCCCTACACCAAATAAACGCAAGGCCTTGGGCGTTGGCCTCGGGGCAGGCCTGCTCGGAGCTGTGGCTCTTGCCCTCCGCTATGGGTGGCGCAACACTCTCCGGGGAATCATTCCTGATGCAATCTCTCCGGCCGTATTTGCGACCCGTATTGCAGAGACATCGGTTGGTGAAATCGTTTACCATACTGCCGATTCCCAGAATCCCGGACCCCCAATCCTTTTTCTCCACGGAGTTTTTCCGGGAGCGTCTTCCTTTGAATGGTCTAAGATCTACCCACGTTTTGTGAATGCCTGGCGCGTCCTCGTTCCTGACATGATCGGTTTTGGGGAGTCACAGCGGCCCAACCCAGCACTGAGTGCAGAAGAACAAGTGCGTTCATTGGCTGAATTTCTCGATGTCACCTCGGCACACGGGCCCGTCGTGATCGTCGCCTCGGGGTTGAGTGCAAACATCGCGCTTCTCTTTGCTTCACGCCATCCTGACCGAACCGCGCGCGTCATCCTCTGGATGCCTGATGTCGCACTCGGTAAAGCCAATCCTTCCCGCGGCTGGCACCGCCTTGAGTGGTTTCCCCGAATGGCCCGCCTCGTCTATCGCTATCAGCTCTCGACAGAAACTTTCATCCGTTCCTGGCTATTACGCTCAGGTTTCCCCTCAGAAGGCGCTGGAATTGAAGAATCTCTTTCCGTCATCACCTCGACAGCACAGCAGTACGGGGCCGAACATGCCTTTCTGGCTCAATCCTCCAAGTCCTACTGGCGGGGACTACGCACAGGGTTAAAGAGCCTCTCGTCCCCTGTATCCATGCTCCTTGCAATCGGTTCCGATAAGGACTCTTCGGCGGCGATCAGCGACTTACGCCCTCTTGTCAGCCGTTTTTCCATCGTCGAGGTTGCTGCACAGGGGGCATTGGCTCCACTGGCGGAATCCGATGTGGTGGCCGCTGTCATTGAGCGGGAATTCTCCCCTGAACTTCCCGAAGCATCATAATTTGAGTCTACAGGTAATTTGGATTGCGCCCTAGGGAGTGCTGACCACAACATTCCATATTCCGTGAACGTCTCCGATCTCAGAGAAATACTTCAATACGTCCCCCGATTCAGGGAGCGCATTTTCGTGATTGCCATTGATGGCATTGTGGCCGCCTCTGAAAACTTTCCCAATATTCTCTTGGATATAGCAGTGCTTCGCTCCCTGAGCGTGCGAGTGGTTTTGGTCCATGGAGCGAGCCATCAAATTGAAGAACTCGCCGCCAAGCGCGGCATTAATACAACAAATAGCGATGGCACTGGAATCACAGATGAGTCTACGTTGGAACTTGCAATTGATGCGGGCATTCGACTTACCAACCGGCTCATGGAGGGGCTTTCGGCCGTCGACCTGAGGGCAGCCTATGCCAACGCTATCATCGCGCACCCCGCTGGAATACTTGGCGGCATGGATCAACTCTTCACGGGACGCGTGGAGAGGGTTGACAATCATGCATTGGAGCTGCTCCTGAAGGAGGGAATCATCCCAGTTATTCCACCCCTCGGTTTTGATGGCGAGGGAAGAACGTACCGTGTCAACTCTGACGGCATTGCCCTTGAGGTGGCTGAGGCACTTCATGCAGCCAAAATTATTTTTCTGGGAGCCGACGACGTGGTGGGCGGCACCAGTCCCCTCCCACGTCAGCTTTCCATTGATGAAGCTGAGGATTTGATGAAAAAACTCCGCATCTCAAACGGGGCCTCGGGACTTATTTCAAAGATCGAATGCGCTGCCAGAGCCTGTCGGGGTGGCGTACCCCGAGCCCACCTGCTTGATGGCAGAATCAATGAGGCATTGCTCACCGAAATATTCAGCCACGATGGCTCGGGAACAATGATCTATTCGAATGAGTATCAGCAGATTCGCCGCATCTACAAAAAGGATGTCCGTTCAATTATGACGCTGATTCGTCAATCTGTGGAGGATGAAGAGATCGCACGACGTACACGCGCCGATATCATGGAACGGATCGAGGATTACTGGATACTTGAGGTAGATCGGGCACCCATTGCCTGCGTGGCCCTCCATGTGGATCGTGAGTACTCCCTTGCAGAGATGGCCTGCCTCTATGTGAGCCGAAGTCATGAAAACAAAGGATTTGGCCGCAAGTTAATGGCCTTTGCAGAAAATCTTGCCCGTGAAAAGGGGGTTTCAAAAATCTATGCCCTCTCCACTCGTGCCGTGAATTACCTCCAGCAAAAGGGAGGCTACATCGAAACGGATTCGCAAATTCTTCCGGAGGAACGGCGTAGCCGTTATGAAGGAAGTCGCAGAAATTCCAAGATTCTGATCAAGGATCTACGCTCCCGGAATTCCTGATCACTGTTCGGCAACCGATTGGTATTCTCGATAATAATGATTTTGGCCACTGGCTTGCATCCTAGTTTCTGGATTGATGGGATCGTCATCCTTCTCTACTTCGGGATAATCGTGACCATCGGCTTGAGGGCGGCACGCAAGAATACAACCCTTGAGGAATTTGCTCTTGGCGGGCGCTCTATTCCTTGGTGGGCAGTGCTCGCTTCCATCGTGGCCGCAGAAACCAGTGCCGCGACTTTTCTCGGAACTCCGGCAGAAGGGTTCAAGACCCATGCTTATTTCTACGCGCAACTATCCATTGGAACCGTCATTGCTCGAGTGGTAATCGCCTTCACCTTCATCGGACCCTATTACAAGTACGGGGTCGAAAGTATTTATGAATTCCTGATGGTCCGCTTTGGTCCTTGGACGAAAAATGCGGCAAGCGGCATCTTTCTATTCACCCGGGTGCTGGGAATCGGTGTGCGGCTATATCTCGGTGGAGTCATTCTCGTCGTGCTTCAACGTCACCTGCTGCCCGATATCCCGGTTACTCTCGGAACATACTTCTGGGGAATCCTTTTTGTTACACTTGTCACCACTGTCTACACCATGGCTGGAGGCATTAAGGCAGTCGTTTGGACCGATCTGATTCAGGCCAGCCTGATGCTCGGCTCAGTGGGGTTTGTCCTCTGGTTTCTGTTACAACACCTCGGTGGGCTCCATGCCGTAACCCAAGCCATGGGAGGATGGAATCATATTCAATGGATTCAGATAGGATGGGATTCCTCCCTTCCTTTTGGCAAGGCCCTGAGTGGGATGCTCACCGAACCTTACACTATTTTTGCTGCTGTAATCGGCTCCACCTTTTTCACCATGGCTACTCATGGTACCGATCAGGATATGGTGCAGCGACTCCTCACTGCTCCTAACTCCGCAAAATCGAAACTTTCGCTAATCTTGAGCGGTTTCATGGACATCCCAATTGCCCTGGCCTTTCTCTCGGTCGGCATCCTGCTCTTCCTCTATTACAAAGGCTCAGGCGGTGGAGTTCCAAACATACCCGATAATGAGATTTTCGCCGATTTCATCGTCGGAAATCTTCCCGTCGGACTCCGGGGCCTGATCATCGCGGGTATTTTCGCAACGATGATGGGATCGACCTCAGCAGCTCTCAATGCCCTTGCTACAAGCTTCACTTCAGACTTCTATCTTCCCTATATCAATCCTAGAGCCGATGACCGCGCGTCGGTTCACGCCGCACGTACCGCCACGCTGGTCTTTGGATTCCTCATGGTGATTGTTGGGACTTTGGCCGCCTATTCCGTGCTTCATGATCCGCGTCTTACCATCATCCCGATTGCTATTGGCATCCTCGGATATACCTATGGATCTCTCCTTGGTATTTTCCTGATGGGCATGCTCACGATTAAATTCGGCTCTGACAAACTCAATGTGGTGGCAATGGCTGGAGGCATTCTCGCCGTGATGTTCATGGGAAAGGTTCAACTGCCAGGTCTAATAGACTTTGGCAAATGGATGCCTCCTTGGTGGCCCGAGATAGCATGGCCCTGGTATGTCTTCATCGGTTCCATGACGACCGTGCTCTTGTCCCTGATTTTTTCGATATCTGGAAAGGCTTTCGGTCACCCATCGCCGCATGGTCAAGAGTTTTCGAAGGAATCAAAAAAATAAAGACCTAGGAAATGTAGGTTTCTGCTTGAGGCAATGATCCCTGAGTTTTTATTCTCCATCTCCCCTCAAAAAATTTTTGGCATTCAGAACGCATCCCTTAACACTTGAACGCTTCCATTAGAATCTTACCCAAGACTGACGCTGTCTTGAAGCCACCCTCTAAAGTTCAGGAGGAAAATTCCCCGACAGGAGACATCATGACAGTAGATACCGGTGAACTCTTCAAGAATAGGGAAGCTATCACCATTCTTTGGCAACATCTCGCTAAAGTCATTCGCAGTAGGGTCAGCAGTGACAGCTTCGAACGCTGGTTTAACGGGGTTTCAGTAACTGCAATCACCGGAGAGTCAGTGACGCTCTGTGTCCCAAATCCGATCCATCAGTTCTTCATTGAAAGCAATTATTCGAGTCTGCTCCACTCCGCGATTGAGGAAGTCTGTGGCGCGCCACTGACTCTCCTGCTCGATTGTTCGGGCGATACCACCGGGGAGCGCGACCATTTGGAATCAGGCGATAATAGTGGCGTGATTCCACATAAACTTGCCAAAAGTCCATCCCCTAGCATGACACCGGCTGGGATGAACGCTTCTTACACATTTGAGAGCTTCATTGTTGGCGCCAATAACCAGTTCGCCCACGCAGCCTCCCAAGCCGTCGCCAGCGCGCCTGCGCGCACTTACAACCCGCTTTTCATCTATGGCGGAAGCGGCCTAGGAAAGACTCACCTTCTGCAGGCAATAGGTCATCAGATTCTCTCAACCAAGAAAGGCGCTCGGGTCGTTTATCTTCGAAGTGAACAGTTCACAAACGAGTTCATTGATGCGATTCAAAACAACGCCTTGGTGGGTTTCCGCAAACGCTATCGTCAAGCCGACATCCTGATGATTGATGATATCCAGTTCTTTGCCGGTAAGGAGCGTTCGCAGGAAGAGTTTTTCCATACGTTCGGAGCCCTGCATGACGGCCATAAGCAGATCATCCTTTCTAGCGACCGGCCGGCGAGTGAAATCGCAAACCTCGAACAGAGACTCGTATCTCGCTTCGAATGGGGGATGACCGCAGAGATTCAGCCGCCTGATATGGAGACGCGAATCGCTATCCTTC
This sequence comes from Spartobacteria bacterium, assembly GCA_003136515.1. The sequence continues at coordinate 14,490 of PLEU01000070.1, read as the reverse complement.
AGGGAAAAGCCTCTCGGATGCATATTGAGATTGAGCATTGGGTCATGGAGTTTCTTGCTGACAAAGTGCGTACCGATATTCGGCGCCTTGAAGGGGCACTGATGAGGGTTGCCGCTTATAAATCTCTAAGTGGCCAACCTCTCACCCTAGAGGCTCTGGAGCACCTGCTAAGGGACGTTCTCCAAGAACAGGCTCGAAAAGCCGTCACCATCGATCAGATTCAAAAGAGAGTCGCCGAGCATTTCGACATCCGGTTGGCCGACATGACAAGCAAAAGGCGCCAAGCAAGCATCGCCTATCCACGACAGGTGGCAATGTATCTCTCCCGCGAACTCACACCCTCCACTTTGATCGAGATCGGTGATGCCTTTGGAGGCAAGGATCACGGCACAGTTATCCACGCCTGCAAGCTCGTGAGAAAGAGGATGGAGGAGGATCCGAAGGCGCGACATCTGGTGCGTCTACTTGACCAACAACTCCAGCGGTAGTGGTTCTTTCACTAATTCAATGGAATTCTCTGGAGAATCGCTTTGACAGGGCGCCCCTCTAGAAACTATCCAGAAGACTCATTTTCCGCTCAGTCAATCCATTTCCATATATGAAATTAACCGTCACCAAACAGGCTCTCCTCGACGGTCTCCTGCGCATTCAGAACATTGTCTCGAACAGGGTGACTCTCCCAGTGCTCTCTAATGTCCTCCTTGAGACAACAGAGGCAGGACTTCAGCTCACTGCCACAGATCTGGAGGTCAGTGTGCGCACCGAGACTGTGGCTGCTGTAGAAAAAACCGGAGCGACCACCTTGCCGGCTCGGCGCCTTCTTTCTATCATTAGGGAGCTTCCTGCTGAGGAAATTTCCCTAGAGACGGATGCACGTAATATCACCTCCATTAGAAGCGGCCCGAGTTTTTTCAAGGTCTTCGGTCTTCCCAAAGATGAATACCCTGCCTTTCCCTCGCTGGATGAAAAGCGCGGCTTCTCCATGAAACAGTCCGAGCTTAAGGAGGGGCTTCGAAAAACCTCCTACGCCATATCACTCGACGAAACCCGATACGTCCTTAACGGCATACTTTTTTCCTTTCGAGATGGTCGCCTCACTCTGGTTGCCACGGATGGTCGACGTTTGGCTCTGTGTGATGCCGAGCTCGGGGAAATCAAATATCCAGCAGGACACGAACGTGATTTTATTGTGCCGACCAAGGCGATATCAGAACTCCAGAGACTTTTAGGAGATGACAAGGAGGTTCGCCTGCAGGTTGGTGACAACCTTGTGGCCTTCGATCTGGGTACAACAGTGCTTGCCACGAAACTCGTTGACGGAACCTATCCGAATTACCGTCAGGTTATTCCAGGTGAGGCCAAAGAGCGCGTCTCCTTGGAGCGTGAGACTCTCCTTCAGTCGGTACGCCGCGTTTCCCTGTTAAGCAGCGACAAAAGCGGCTCTGTTCGTCTTAACTTCTCGAAGAGCACCCTTGATATCACCTCCAATACGCCGGAAGTCGGCGAGGCAAAAGAATCGCTTGCCGTTTTGTACAAGGGTCGAGACCTCTCCATCGCTTTTAATCCAGAATTTCTCATAGATCCCCTCCGCAATCTCCCTGACGACACAATTGCCTTGGAACTTATCGATGAGATGAGCCCCGGTGTGATTAAGATTAACTCGGCCCAGCGATTCCTTTATGTGCTGATGCCGATGCGTGTCTCGGTATAAATCGAATTGAGAGCCGAAAAGAAGTTTGCGAAATTTCAAAACTTCTTTTGGATCGATACGATGAAAAAAAATGTATTCCTAGGCATCCTAAGCTGTGTGCTGCTGCTGTCTGGATGCCAGACTCCGATCGTCACACAGACTGCACAGGACAGGCAGGCCGTTGATGCTGCTATCGCTGGAGAATCGCCAGGAAATTATTACATCGGACGCCGTCTCTATAAAGTGGATTATAAGATGTGGGGATGGGTCAAAAAGCCCGGTGAGCCTTGGAAACAGGCTCAACTTGTCATGTTCAACGAACAGAAAGTGCTCGCCCCGGATCGCGCTCGTAATGCCATTGGCTCAGACAATAATTACGAATACCGTCTCGACGGCTACTTTTCGGGTGAAAAAGTCTATGAGCCCGCAAGTGACACAGTCTATCCTGAATTTGTGCTGACCAAAGCCACTGTGCTTTCGACAAATCCACCGTTGATTTATCCGGATGTCCGTTGGCTTGATCCGACAATTCGTTTGATCGCACCGCCGGAGTACTAGGACTGTATTGACTGTACTTTTTTTAGCAGCGACGTCGTTGATTTCCCGGGCACGAGGGAGAGCAGTTTGATCTCTGCTCCGACTTCTTCCAGTGCGTTACGCTCCTCTTGATCGAGTGTTTCCAGAGTATAATCACCCCCCTTGGCATAAATTGCTGGACGCAATGCCTTAATCACCTCCGTAACCCGCATTCCTTCAAAGATGGATACATAATCCACACAGCGAAGGGCTGACAGTACTTCTGCGCGATCCAAATCACTGTTGAGAGGACGTCCTTGCCCTTTTAGCGCTCTCACGGATTCATCGCTATTCACAGCAACTAGCAATGCGTCTCCAAGAAAGCGCGCCTGCTGAAGATAACGGACATGGCCGGCATGCAACAAGTCGAAGCAACCGTTGGTCAACACCAACCTCTTCCCTTGAGCAGAATATGATGCTCCGATGTCACCAAGTTCATCCACGGCAACAAATCCATGTATCATGAAATCTATGAAAAAGGAACGCTTCGAGCGAAACAAGATACTTCAGCAACTAGGTATCCTTCTCTCACTCATCACCAAGAGAATGCAATGAGGGAAGCGGTCCATGAACCCATGGAAGCTGTGAATCGGGCCATCGAGCAAATTCCAAATCACTCCAGTAAATGTAGGAAACCCCCAACGATCTAGCTTTTGCCCTCCATCCCGGCTCCCCCATCATCACGCTGTTTAGGATGGCAAGACGCCCCTTGTAATCAAGCCCATGACTCCAGAGATGTCCTTCGTATCCCGCCACAACAGGATGACCCAGGATAAGCACCGGTTGATTGTATTCCGGGGCACAGGCGATGACTGCCTCAATCGGGACATTTCGCAAAACCCATGCCGTCTGGGCCAGCGTACTTCGTTTGATGAGTTCATAGCCATGTCTTCCATCGAGACCCGCTTCCAATGTCACTGCACCGGAGCCAAATATCAAACTAAGCACCAGCACTCTTAGCGAAAGATGACAGCGCTCCAACAGTTCACTCCAGAGATATGGAGCTATAACGATCCATGACCAGAGCATCAGCTTCATATTATCCCATGGCCATGGTGCAAAACGGAACAGCAAGCAGGATGCGAAGACAAGGGCGGCAGGCCAGACGAAAGCCCTAGCTTCCACGGACGCATTTTTTTTCAAAAGAAAAAGGCAAAGCAAACCTACGATCGGCAATGATAACCCAAAGTTCCAAAACCAGAATTGAACTGTGCCATCGGTCATCCATCCGGGGCTCCATCCGATGGCATGGACAGCTGAGGGACCACCCGCTCCTGTGGCCACGAGCCATCCTAGAAATGCCATTATCGGCCATGAGCAGATAGCCAGTTTCAGTAACCGCATCCGTCCGTCAGGGCAAAAAATGGCAACTCCCCCCATCGCTACTCCGAGATAAAGGGCCGTATGCACGCTAAACAGCGGCATCAATGCCAGAAGAACCACCTGAATAGGAAGCGGCATGATTACACGGCGGGATGTTCCAAAGTTTTCCTCTCGCCACGCTGCCAGGAGCAGTAATCCCGCAGGCAGGGCAAAAAGAAAACTTCTTTGCGTTACAAACAGTGTCAGGAAAATATTTTTCCATTCACCAACAGAATCTGAATCTCCCAAGAGCTTCAGAATCCCTATAAATCCTTCATCAGAGAGAAAGTGAGTAACTGCTTTGGGATCCCCCCATTTTAAAACCGATAGCCCGGCAAATCCGCCATTAAAAAGCACTGCCGCCAGAGCCATAGCGCGCCCCCATCTCCATAGAGCATATCCGGTCAATGCAGCTCCTCCGATCGCGCACCAGAGAAGCCCTTGGATCATCGGCACTCCAATCACATCCAGTATAGAATTGAAAAGGTCGCTTCCTAGCGGGTAGCGCAAGGGACCTCCCACAAGAATCGGACTGGCAGGCCACCAATGCCGCGTTACCGCCATCCAATTGATAAAGCCCAGATGAAGTGACATATCTCCGAGGTTGTTGGGGGAGAGAATTTTTAGCTCGTCCCCATCCATATAGATTAGCCAAAAAAAGGCCCTGGCCGAGACGCAGGAAAAAATACCGACCATCATCCAATCCCAGACTGATATCGGAGTCTTCTCCGGCAACCTAGGCATCACTCTCCAAGAGAAAATCGCAGCACAAATTCCTGTGATCAGGGCAAGCAGCGCATTCGTGACAATCCAATGATCAAAAATTATAAGCGAATATCCCAGTCCATGTCCCACCCAGGCAAGAAAAAGGCCCATTCCGACAGCGATGGACACACCGGTTAGCAGCGCAGCAGGAAATTTCACGGTGCGGAAAATGAACCAAGGTCAACCTTATCGGTTGAACCATGATTGGGGTCTGAAAACCAATCATGGAAAAGTGATTCCTTGAACCAAACAGTACACTCATCCATCGAGTCCCTAAGATGAAAACGTCTACGCAGATAGGAGCCCTTGAGGTGATCCTCCACCATCTTTTGCTGTGAAGTAAGAGCTAGGATGAAGTCTCCATCAAGAACAGAGGGAGTATTCGTTTTATCGTAATATCCGATGCCGGTGAAATCCCCCAGCACCCATGGCAGAGGATAGTAGCTATCAAGCAATATCTGCCCCACCATGCCGTAATTGCGGGCATCGTGCTGCGCCATCGCCAAGACCGGCTCCGTCACAATCTTGATCTCCGGCATTGTCTGCACATAGACATAAGGTTCGGCTGGATCGGCAAAATGAAGGAAATTCAGGCGGAATGTTGTGCAGAGCGATACCCCCAGAAGAAGCGCTGGGAGAATTCCGGCAGTAATCGCCGCTCCCATGGGACTCTCTCCATAACCGGGCATTTTTTTGAAAATCCACCATCCCTCCTGCACCGCGCACCCAAAGAGGAGAGCAAACGGCCAGATGATAGAGATAATGCACCAAGGAGTTTTATACGGAACAATTGAGTAGGCCACAAACGTTCCGATCGCATAGACGGCGACATATCGAGTCATCGAGCCACCAAAAAATCTCACCGGAAATGCGAGTCGCAACCCATAGAGCAACCCGAGTAGGGCCGGCCATTCGTACCATCTCATCAGTGCCAGCCAATAGTAGTTAAGCAGGCCGACATCTTTGCCGATCTGCCCGGGGAGGGCGGCGAGGATCAGATTCAGCCAGTAGTAATTCAGCCGATCAACCTGATAATCTGATTTAACATGACCACCATCGCCGGTTCCAGTGTGAAACCAATTTGCATAGGCTCGGAAAAAATCGGCGATCCCCCCCATATTGAAAAAAGTTCCAGAATAGAAAAAAATCAGGGCCAGCGCAGAAAGTACACAACAGCACATCAGATCCCGATTTGTCCACTGTCGCCCAGCGAAGGGCATGGCGGGAAGCGAGGGAGACAATCGCTCCCAGAAAGCCAGTACCCCCGCAGCAATAATGAAGCAGGCAATATGGATTACCGCGGTCTCCTTGATCAGCAGGAGAAGAGTGATTCCAGAAATTAAGGCGATTAGATCTCGACGAGCCCCTGACTTCCACAACCCCAAAATTCCCCAGGTTGTTATTAGTAGAGAAAGTACCATCCAGGATTCGTGAATCGCATAGCGGCCATAGAAGACAGCACCAGGAGAAAGCGCCAACGCAAGCGCAGCAAAGCGTGCGGCAATGGTTCCAAAATAACGCTTGAAGCGAAGAACTACCCAGACAGAGGCAATGCTGGATAGCACTGCCGGCATGCGAAGTGCCCAGAGATTCCTGCCCAGCAGAGAAAGCGATATAAAGAGGCCGTAGAAATAAAGGGGCCCGTGGTAGTTCTCAGGATCATACTTGTAATAACTTTGAACCCTCATCTGATCGACAAACCACCCGTTGATGCCCTCATCAAAATGCGGGGGTTTCAGATCCAGCTGCCAGAGCCTGAGCAGAGCAGCAAGAAGCACAATGGCACCTTCAATAAGAAGGCTGCAGGAAAGCAGCCGGACAATAGAGGGCAAACTGGGGTGACGAGTACACAACTGCACCCTGCCGAAGTATCTGTCTCAGCGCTTTGAATCAAGAACACCCTATTGATGAATTCGATCTTGCACCCGGTTTATGAACCCTCATCTGATTGGTTTGTCTAGCAACACTTGCGGCGATCAAGATTACTCACCGCTGGAAAACATCTTACTTGTCACCTCAGAGGCGGTTTTAAAGTGCATCTTCGCCACCTTGGGGAGGATGTCGAAACCATATTGAGCGATGAGTTCTGAGGCGGCGGCCTTTACTTTGGGTGAGACTCCTTTTGCCAGTACGATACCTAGCTCCTTGCTGCTCTTATCAAGCCAGTTGATGAATCCTTCTCTCGCCAGAATGGATGCCGCCGCAACAGCATAGTCGGATTCGGCCTTTGTTCGTTGATCCAGCCGAATTTTGCGTCCTTTTTCCAGCAAAGCCTTCCGGAGCACCTGCGCATCGGCAAATTTATCTGATAGGGCTCTTGGACAATCGGGAACACGTTCACAAAGGTTTTCAATCACCCGCGCATGCCCCCAGGCAAGAAGGCGGTTCAGATTTCCGATGGAAACGTAAAGTTGATTATATTTTTCGGGTTTGATCACAATAACCTCCGAAGGGGCTCCCGATTTTCGGATAACCATAGCCAACTCCCTTATTTTTTTATCACTCCCAATACCCTTACTGTCCTTCACTCCGGCATCGCGTATTATCCTTGAGAGATTACCATCAAGATAGACTCCGGCTATCACAAGCGGTCCGAAGAGATCTCCCTTGCCGCTTTCATCAATCCCAAAGTGCGGTTCAAACTGTTCCGGTGCATGTACTTCGTCATAACCAAAGCGGGCCTCACCGAGCACCTCAGGTTCCAGCACGAAGGTAATGAAATCTTCCAATCCTCGTCCCTGTAGCACAACCTTTGGGCCTTTTTCATAAACGGCGATTGAGAGCTTCTCCTTGCGCGCCGTGTAGAACGTGTAGGGCTTATTCTCAAAGGTGAATCCTCTCTCCTCGAGAATCGTATAGAGCTGTTTAGCCTGTTCGGAAGTGAGGGCAAAAGTCTGTGAATGAAGTGGCGGCGGCATCAGAGAAGCTTGCTGTTTTGACTACGGTGCCTTACGAGCGTTTCGTGGACAAGGAGAAGAGAAAAGATAAGAAGGGCGCTGTCGCCCCAACTTCTCGACGGAGAGTTCCTCGGAGGGAGTTGCTGGAGTGGTACACAATCCATGGGCGCCATGATCTTCCTTGGAGGAAAACCCATGATCCTTATGCTGTCCTTGTGTCGGAATTCATGCTGCAACAGACAACGGTGGCTGCTGTAAAACACCGATTTTATTCCTGGATGCGCCGCTTTCCGACACTCTCTTCACTAGCCTCCGCCAGCGAAGAAAGCGTTCTGAACGAATGGCAGGGTCTCGGATATTATTCTCGCGCCCGCAGGCTTCATGATGCTGCACAAGTTATTATGGATAGGCATGGCGGAATGATTCCATCAAATCTGGAAGCACTTCTAGAACTGCCTGGTATCGGTGAATACACCGCTGCTGCAATTCTTGCCTTCTCTTATGATCTTCCCGCTGTCGTACTTGATACCAATATCTCAAGAGTAGTTGCCCGCTGGAATAATCTGAGACTTCCGATTGAATCAAGGAAAGGAAAGTCTGCGCTAAAGCAACTTGCTGGGAATTTTTTTGGTCACAGAGAGTCCAGAACGTTTACTTCGGCTCTCATGGATCTAGGCGCGATGATATGTGTGTCGGGAGTCCCGCACTGCAAGGAATGCCCCATGAAGACGACATGCCAAGTGGAATCACCGGAGACTCTTCCCAAAAAATTTCCCAAAGTGGTTACAACAAAACGGACAGAACATCGGGCCTGGATCTTTCATGACGACAAACTTTTTCTGGAATTATCAAAAGGGCCCCTCTGGAGAGGACTCTGGATCCTTCCTGAAGTGGGTGTTGTGCCTTCATCGCGTTGTATTGCCCAACTTACCTACCCCATCACCCATTACCGTGTTCTGATGAAAGTCCATCCAGTAACGGGTATCCCCGGCGCTCTGCTGAGGGGGTTCACCCCGAGCGAAATAAATTCTATTGCAATCCCATCACCCCATCGAAGGGCGATTGCGGCGGCCGGCATTACGAGTCATAGTGAAGATTAATGGCAACCTCAGAGTCCAACCTCACCACCCTGCCCGATGAGTACGGCCATTTTGGTCCGTACGGAGGGCGTTTTGTTCCGGAAACCCTGATGACGGCTTTACTCGAACTTGAACAGGAATATCATGCCGCCCGCAAGGATGCCTCATTCAGGAACGAACTCGCCTCCCTGCTTCATGAATTTGTCGGGCGGCCAACCCCACTTTATTTCGCAGAACGACTGACCAAGGAGTTAGGTGGAGCCAAAATATTTCTCAAACGCGAGGATTTACTCCACACCGGCGCGCACAAAATCAACAACGCCATCGGCCAAATCCTTCTGGCACGCCGCATGGGAAAGCGCAGGATTATCGCGGAGACCGGTGCGGGACAGCATGGGGTTGCAACTGCCACTGCGGCAGCACGATTTGGATTTCAGTGCCGCATATACATGGGAGCCGTTGATATGGCAAGACAGGCACTCAATGTTGCAAGAATGCGATTTCTCGGTGCAGAAGTCATTGGTGTAACGGCCGGTCAGGCCACCCTCAAGGAAGCAATCAACGAGGCGATGCGTGACTGGGTCACCAATGTACGGGATACTCACTATATTCTCGGTTCGGCACTCGGTGCCCATCCTTATCCAATGATTGTGAGGGATTTTCACAGAGTCATCGGGGATGAGGCCCGCAGTCAGATTTTGCAGAGGGAAGAACGACTCCCGGATCTACTTGTCGCGTGTGTCGGTGGTGGGAGCAACGCTATAGGGCTCTTTCATGCTTTTCTTAACGATGACAATGTCCGAATGATCGGTGTTGAGGCTGGGGGGAGCGGGATTATACGAGGCAAACACGCCGCGCGCTTCCAGGGAGGAAAATTGGGGGTACTCCAGGGTACCAAAACCTGGCTACTCGCAGATGATGATGGTCAGATTGAACTAACTCACTCAGTATCAGCCGGACTTGATTATGCGGCTATTGGCCCCGAACACAGTTTTCTTCGGGATGCAAAGCGCGTTCACTACTCCTATGCCACTGATGAGGAGGCACTGGCCGCCTTCCACAAGCTCTCCTCNNTATGAGCAGGGATCAGCTCATCATCATCAATCTATCAGGACGCGGCGACAAGGATGTAGATCAAGTTGCTCGGATGGAGTCCCAAGGCTGAGCACATAATTTGTTAACCACGTTTCTCCAGAACAGATCCTGAAAATTCAATCGGATCACCAGAAACTTTTTGGAATCGATATTTTATCACCGGGTTGGAGGGAAGGATCTTCTGCCTTATTTTGGCGAACCCTCTTTACATCAACGATAGTACGGGTGCCATTTCTCAAAATACTGACTTTTGTCTCATCAGCGAAGTCAGTAAATCCTCCGCAAGCCGAGATGGCACTAAGCAATGTCATGTCAGGAGTGTATCGGGCGCGTTCTGGAGCTCTGACCTCACCTTCGACATCCACATATCGATCGAGTTGTACTGATATAGTTACCACGGGAGCAGTGTAAATCCCACCCGATTTGTAGGCGTTCTCGATACTTGATTGAACATCAGCCTGTTTTAATCCCAGTGCGCGGATCTTCCCTATGTAGGGAAGATTGACGTTGCCGGCACCATCCACGGTGTATATGCCGGAAACTGCAGTCATGTCTTCCGCGGGCACTCCACCAAGTCGAATGGTTAGTTGATCTCCGGTGCGGAGAGGTACGTCATCGGCTCGGCCAGGAAGCGCCGCCGAAAAATAGACGATAGCAAAAGCAACGATCAAGAAGCACTTATTCATGGCGTTGGCTATTAGTAATCGCCTTCGGGAACATTCGAGGCCACGACTGGCTCAGTCTTACTTCCAGGTGAGCGCTTCTTTTGGGAAGGTGAAGACTCCGGGCTGTAATATTGATAGTAACTCGTGTAATACTCATAATATTCGTCATGCCGAATATCGGTATTGTTCAGAACGCAGCCGATTATATTGGCGTTCACATTCAAAAGGCCCTGTTTTACGCGCTGGAGCATTGATCGAGGGAATCGACGATGCTGAACCACCACAATCGTCATATCAACAGCACTTGCAATCACTGAGGCGTCACTTACCCCAAGAATCGGAGGGGAATCAAAAAAGATCATGTCGTAAGTGTTTTTGACCTGATGCATCAGATCTATCATGCGTTGGGAATTAAGAATGCCAACGGCATCAATTGGAAGACGGCCACTTGGAAGGAACGAGAGGTTCTCGATATCTGTCTTGATCACTAATGGCTCCAAGGGGATGTCGGTTGTAAGGTAATCACTGAGTCCTCGTTCATTAGAAACCTCGAAAAAGCGATGTTGGGAAGGCCGGCGCAGATCTGCGTCAACAATGAGGGTGCGGTAACCACCCTTTGCAAAAGTAAACGCCAAATTGTTAAGCGTGGTGGATTTTCCTTCGCCAGCGCCGCCGCTGATCATGGTGATGGTCTTGGCATCAGCAGATTTACTGTTGAATTCGATATTTGTTCGCATAATGCGGTAGCCCTCTGCATCAGGACAGTCCGAAGGGGCATCCTTCAAGACGGCCACATCGCGTGGAATGACTGCCAAGACCGGAACACCGATGGCAGATTCCACGTCCTGCATGGTCTTCACACTAGTATCCAGATACTCGATTAGGAATGCCAGACCGACTCCGAGTGCCAATCCCACCGCCACGGCAATGGCCATGTTCTGCCCAACCTTGGGTTTTGCGGGGAAATCAGAAATTTCAGCTTTTTCCCAAATGGTTGCTGGATTTTGCGGCATGGTCCGCTGCATAAGTTCTGTCTGATATCTACTCTCTGCCGATTCTAGAATCCGCTTTGCCTTCAGATATTCGTTTTTGGCCTGCTGATAGGCGATCGAATCCGTTTTTATCTTATTTTGATTGGCTTCCGCCTGGGAAAGCGTTTGCTCCATCGCATCGAGCGATTTCTGGGAAATTTGAAGATTGGAAGCGAGGGTTTTGCGCAAGCTTGTGATTTCATCTTTCAACTGCTTCTCATAGACATCCTTCTTTGCACGGAGAGATTGAACATTGGGATGGTTGGGTCCCAGACCTGAAGCCAGCAAATCGGCTTCTTGGGAAACAGCAGCCTCATACTGAGGAAAAATTTCTTGAATAGTAGGGTCGTCAACTTCAAAAGTCTTGAGGCTTCGCATGATCTGATCGTCGGTCATCCCCTCAATCTGCTTTTCTTTGGCATCCAAGGCTGAGACCTTCACTCGCATATCACTAACTTGTTGGCCGACTGCGATGACGCTGTTGTCTTCCTCAGACTTCACATCCGACTCACTCTCGGGATCAACATCAACAATCCCCCCTTCCTGACGGATTTTAGTCATATCGTCCCGAAGCGATTCTGTCTTATCACGTTGTTTGGCCACCTCGTCATCCAATTGAACCAAGGAACGCGCTACCCAACTCTGCTGCTCATCGATTCGCTTCTTTTGGTATTCGACAGCAATGGTATTGGCCAAATCAGCCGCTTCCTGTCGATCCTTGTCAAGGACCGATATCTCGATAAGATCCGTGTTCCGAACCTCCTCGACGTTGAGCATCTTCCTTAACTGAAGATAGGTAAGCTCCTTGGAGCGCATCTCCCATTTCTGCAGCAACTTCATGGAATCGATGACGGGGTAGAGGATCTCCTTATGCTGAATGATCTGAAACTGGGTGGTCGAGAATTTCGGATCGAAATGAGTCGTGTCATCACCGGATCCGTTGAAAATATGCAGTCCAGTATCCTCCTTGACCTGCATGGTCACTGATGAAAGGTACTGGCGGGGAGTAAGGTAGGTAGCCACGCCAGCCGTAATCACCACCAGAAGAAAGACAAGGATGATGAGCGGAAGGCGGACACGGATAACACGCCAATAGTCAAGGAGATGAAGCTTGATTTCGCCAGTGCCTACTTCGGAAAGGTTCGGTGGGTTCTGCATGAAAATAATCTGGAGGTGGAGAATGTAGTGTAGATCTAAAAAAAGACAAACGCTGAAAACGGATTTATCCGATAAATTTGACAGGGTTGAAAGATTGCGCGATGCTCAAAAACCTCCTCGTATCTGAAGGTAGGTAATCCCCCTGTTATAGTTCTGGTAAGAGAGTGTTGACGAATTCTGAGTTATATATTGATATCCAATGGAAAGATCGATAATCCGGTTTAGTTTATACGTCAGATCCACATTTCCCTGTATATTGGTCTGATTGTAGTTCTCTGATGACAAGATTGGTTGTCCTAAAGAATTCGTAGTCACCACCAGAGTATCATTATAAGTGTTGAGAACATAGTAGAGTCCTGCGTCGAATCTCATCTTTGTAAAGAGTCCCTGAGTGTAGTTCAGGCCGGTTCTCGCAGCAATGCTGTAGCTTCCGCTGCTGTTGCCATTGGGCTGGGTTCCGTAGTGGAAGACCCAATTGATGCTCGATGCACGGCCAAAAACCCAACTAAAGTTGCTGTCCAAGTAGGGACCGATATAAGACGCGCTGTTTTGAGAGGACTGCGTTTGAGCTCCCAAGCGGAAATTCCAAAACCATTTTGGATTAAAGGTATGATCAAATCCAAAATCAACATACTGACCGAAACTATTATAGGAGGAATTCTGGTACGTGTATTGATCGACATTATAATCGAGAACCAGTGTCGTCGTAGGCTTAAAAAGGTAGCGGATGGACTGTGTGAACCCAGTGTCTGCAAAGCCCTGACTATTATTGTTTTCTGGATAGTAACTTTCCGTGAGATCAAGCCGAGTCACTGACGTGAAAAGATCCGACCACTGGTAGGCACCGGAAATACTGTTTGCCGTGTAGTAGTAGGAGCTGTTGGAATTATTCGCTGTGCCAATAAGGGTGATATTCGGCTGCTCCTGATAGGAACTGGAACTATTCAAGGTAAACACCAGACGCGGGCTAAAGCGGAAATCCAATTCAAGACCAAGACCCACCGTTCCTTGGAGTGGTTGGGTAATCTTACTATTGAAGTAACGAGTCACTCCACCTGTGAGATCCAGACTGCCGTTTAGTCTGGGAGTTCCGAATCGATAATTCACACCGCCGTTTAAATTTGCAAAAGTGCTGGCGATCGCGTTGGTTCCGTTGGCACTGTTAACATTGTCATCGTATCCGGCACGGAGTGCCGCTTGAAACCGGAGTTTCTTGGCCCAACTGAAAAAGTCGCCCAAGGCACCCGGTGTGCCCGCTGAATCATCCAATCTCATGCTTGGCAAGCCTACCGAGGCGGGAGCAAAGGAGGGATTGCCACCCGCAGGTTGGGCGCTGGGCAGGTTCAGCGATGCTGCCGTGGGAGGGGTAAACTGGGGTGGTGGTGAGGGTTGAGGGGTGGGATTTTGATCGGGTGACGGCGAAGGTGATGCTTCAGGCCCCGGTGAAGGTGTTGGGAGAGCAGGTGTTGGAAGAATGACCGAAGGAGGGGTTACCTGCATGGATGAGTCACCGGAAGAAGTGTCTGATCCAAGAGTTGTCGTTGAAGAATCTGAGGGGAGAGGCAGGTGACCTGTGGCCTCGCCCTGAGAATCAGTCCCCTGATTGCCTTGGTTCCCTTGGCCTTGTTGCGAGTCTGAACTTTGTGAAGAACTCGAGGTTGCTTTCTGGCTTGCCGAGGATGATCCCGACCCCGATGACCCACTTTCCGAACTTGCCGGGGATGAGCCATCACCACTATCACCACCGTTATCTGAAGTCTGCTGGCCGTTGATGCTACTCAAGGAGTTCAGAACCAAAGCGACCATCAATAAATAGGCGCGAAAATTGGGAAAAAAAGAATGCACAAAGGTCAGCGGCTTTTTTGGGAGCCACTCTCTATGGCAGCATCTCGAGAGCGAATCAATGAATCTGATTCTTTAAAAACACAAAGAAGCCTACGGCGTAAAATCATGGAAGATGGAGATTATGACGCATATACCATCCAGAAAAAATCTCTTTCCCTTGATTGGGTGAGACTCCGAGGTTAACCATTACACCCTTTTTATGAGCAATAGCATTCTGGATCCAGCACGCATCGCTTCTGTCGAACTCAGCAATGACGAGATTGCGCGTTACTCCCGCCATCTCATCATGCCGGAAGTGACGCTGGAGGGGCAGCAGAAGCTGAAGGC
>PLEU01000140.1:16834-17031 GCA_003136515.1 Spartobacteria bacterium | reverse complement strand
GGCTGCCTCGCCTGCGAAACAGCCTGCCCGGCGGGAGTCGATTACGCCCATCTTTTTGAAGTCGCTCGGGCCGACGTCAGTCGCTCGGGGGTCACGGCTTCGCCGATGCGCTCCTTCAGCCATGCGGTGATCCTGAGAGGCCTCTTTACACGCCCCCGGCTCCTGCGCCTTGTCGGACGCCTTCTCTGGCTCCATCA
>PLEU01000140.1:16622-16804 GCA_003136515.1 Spartobacteria bacterium | reverse complement strand
ATTGAAAAACCGACTTCTGGTGCAAAGCCCCTCTATCGTGTGGGAGTCCTGACTGGCTGCATCCAGGATCTCGTTTTCTCCGATGTCAATCGCGATACCGTCGATGCCCTGCTTGCCAATGACTGCGAAGTGGTGACTCCATCGGTGCAGCCCTGCTGCGGTTCGCTCCACGCCCACAACGG
>PLEU01000140.1:0-16604 GCA_003136515.1 Spartobacteria bacterium | reverse complement strand
GGTTCCCATCTCAAGACCTATGGCCGCCTACTGGCAGAAGACCCGGTTTATGCAGAGCGGGCCTGCTTATGGGATCGCAAGATTAAGGACATCAATGAATGGCTCGTGGAAATTGGCTTCCGCAAACCCAAGAAGACTGACACTACAACTCCGAAAAAAGTCACCTATCATGAGGCCTGCCACCTTTGTCACGGTCAGAAAATCACCCGTCAGCCGCGTGAGATTCTCAAGGCCATCCCGGGCATGGAACTGGTGGAACTTACGGAATCAAATTGGTGCTGCGGCAGTGCCGGGGTCTATAACATCACCCAGCCGGAGACAGCGGCCATCCTTCAGGATCGCAAGATCGGCAATGTGGAGCGCACGAATGCCTCGGTCGTTGCGACATGCAATCCAGGATGCCATCTCCAGCTTCAGACCGGGCTCAAAAACAAGGGGAGTGCCCAGCAAGTCAGCCAGCCTGTCTCGCTTCTTGCAGAAGCCTATAGGAACGAAAAATGGAACGAAAAATCTTCCTGAAGTTTTAGAGAATTTCTTCCCCCTGCAATTCCATGAGGCTTTTCTCCCCGGTTCTTGTCGCGTTGTCGCTTGCACTTTGCCTGATACCCAAGGCATCGGCGGATGATGTCTATCAGTGGTCGGTGCCTGTTTATGGCGGCGAGGATCGCCGGGCCTATCTCTGGATCCCGCCAGGTTGCACTCATGTCCGGGGATTGATTCTTGGGTTAAACAACATGCAGGAGGAATACCTCTTCATGAATGAAGAGTTCCGCAAAAATCTTGCCGATCTCGATATGGGTATCGTCTGGATTTTTCCCGGCTTTGCCATCGCTCCCAATAACGCACAACCCCCTCTCAGCGGCCCATGGCCCAATGGGGAACAGGCGCAGAAGGATATTGTCAAAGTCCTCTCCGACCTTGCGAAAGAATCGGGCTATCCCGAAATCACCGATGCCCCACTTCTCCCGATCGCCCATTCGGCAGCCTCTCCCTTTGTCTGGGGGATCAGCAGCTGGAGTGAACGCGTCTTTGCTGGGATTCCTCTCAAGGGATATTATGCCGGCGGTCCTGCTCCGAATGTTCCTTATCTCACCATCGGCTCGGAATGGGCCGAAGTCGGTGGCCCCAACTGGGGCGTAGGCTGGCAGACCTATCGCCAGACGATACTCCGCATTAGGGGCAATCAGCCTGCGGGGCAGGATGTGGAACTGATCGGCAATATTCCCGACATGGGTGCCGGACACTACAACAGCAATCCCGATCTGGTGCCGATCATCAACCTCTTCATCCGTAAAGCGGTCGCAGCACGGCTCCCCGAGCACCCTCCAGGCAAAGGCCCGGTTCCCTTGAAACCAATCACGGCAACGATGGGCGCCTTGGCCGATTCCATGAAGCTCGGGACATCCGCCTTTCACCCGGTGCCCTACGACCAATACCAAGGGGACAAGAAGCAGGCTGACTGGTTTTTTGACACGGAACTGGCCCAGGCGATCAATGATTATGTCATGCAGCGCATCACCAAAAAGCCGGAGATGATCGATGCCCTCGACGAAAATGCCCGGCCTGTCTCCCTCGATAACGGAGGGGTGGCCCAAGTCCGCCTCGCCATTGCCGCTGATGGCACCTTCAAGGTAAAGGCCGTCTATCTCGACAAATCGCCCCATGCCTTGATTTACGGGGGTCAGGCTTTGGGGCACGCCAATGTGCCGATTCTCTATCGTGTCAGTTCCGGGGGACTCAAGCAGGTTGGCCCAGATACCTTTCGCATCTGGGCTCACCGGGGAAATCTCAGCCGTCAGAGCCAGCCCTGGGAGCCACACATTATGGCCTGGTCGCCGGGAGATGCAGAGTACCGTTCGGCAGATCGTCCGATCCACCCCTTGATCTCGAATCACCTCACGGACGGAACGGCACAGACGATTGACTTTCCTCAGATTCCGAATCAGTCGGCAAATGCCAAATCGCTCGCATTGAAAGCCACGGCCAGCTCGGGATTGCCCGTACAGTTCTTTGTCATCTCAGGCCCGGCCACCCTCAGCGAGGATAATAAAACCCTTCTTTTCACACCCATTCCCGCAGAAACAAAAATGCCTGTTCGCATCCGCATCGGAGCCTATCAATGGGGAAGCCCGAATGAGCCGAGATTCCAGACCGCACCCGAGGCGATTCAGGAATTTTTTCTCGGAGGCAACCCCTCATCCGATCAGCTTGTACCGGTCGATATTTCCTCTCCGTATTGGACAAACGGCGAAACAGTTACTCCCAAGAAATAAGCTGCCCCCTTTCACCATTCCCATCACAGCCCGTCATCTGGTAGAGGTGACAATTACCCATCGAGCCAAACAAACCCAGATCCCCTCCATGAAAATGCTTCGCCCCCTATCAGCACAAACCATCACAGCTTTGGCAAAACCCTCTCTGACTTTCTGCCTTCTGATTTCCCTGATTGGCACTGCCTGTGCGCAGACAAATACAAATACGCAGCCCAACATCCCCTTCTGGAATCCAAATCTTCCGATCTCCACGCGCGTCGATGATCTCGTCTCACGCATGACGCTGGAGGAGAAGGCCGGACAGATGATGAACGGTGCTCCGGCGATTCCCAAGCTCGGCCTTCCTGCCTATGAATGGTGGAGTGAAGGTCTGCACGGTCTCTGGACAACCAAGTCAACGACCTATCCAATGCCTATCGGTCTTGCCGCGAGTTTCGACCTCTCTCTGGAAACCAATGTGGCCCATGCCATCTCCGATGAAGCCCGTGCCTGGAACAACTGGGCCAACAAGGGACAGGTTGATTCGGAACACGCCCACGGCCTGACCTACTTTGCGCCGAACATCAATATCTTCCGCGATCCCCGCTGGGGCCGTGGGCCGGAAACCTTTGGCGAGGATCCTTACCTCACCGCGCAATTCGGCGTCACTTATGTGAAGGAGATGCAGGGTTACGATCCCAAGTATCTCAAGCTGATCTCCACGCCGAAGCATTTCGCCGTCCACAGCGGGCCGGAGTCTGAACGCCATGGCTTCAATGCCAACCCTTCCCTCTACGATCTCAACGACACCTATCTCCCGGCCTTTGAAGCCACCGTGCGCGATGGTCATGCAGAATCTGTGATGACCGCGTACAGTGCCCTCTATGGCGTTCCCGACAGTGCAAACCCGATTCTTGTGAAACAGAAGCTGCGTGGCGATTGGGGATTCAAGGGGTATGTCATTTCCGATTTTGGTGCCGTAAAGGACATCTTCAGCGGTGATGGAAACAAGGGGCATTTCTATGTCAAATCAATGGCGCAGGCCGCCGCCGCCGCTGTCAACAACGGCTGCGACATGACCTTCTACCATGAATACGATGCCCTGCCCGAAGCAGTGAAAGAAGGACTCGTGAGCGAAGATCAGGTGAATGTTTCCGTGAAGCGTCTCTTCACAGCGCGAATGAAAACCGGGATGTTTGATCCTCCTTCCATGGTTCCCTACACGAAAATTTCCGAGAAGGTCATCGATGATGCCGAACATCGTCAACTTGCTCTCAAGGCAGCACAGGAATCGATGGTGCTGCTCAAAAACGATAACGGATTCCTTCCTCTCGGGACGAACATCCATTCCATCGCCCTGATCGGGCCCAATGTTGATAATCTCTGCAGCATGGGAGGCAACTATCCCCTGCAAGCCTGGGCAGGCCGTCCCAGCACTTCTTCAAAATTCGTCACCCCTCTTGAGGCACTCACCAAGCGCGCAGCAGCGGCAGGTATCAAGCTGGAATATGTGAAGGGATGCAACCTCACCGATGTCGATCAGGCGGTTCCGGTACCGATTCCAGCCAGCGCACTCAGCAGCGAGGGAAAGCCGGGTCTGAAGGGAGAGTATTTTTCCAATCAGAATCTGGAGGGATTACCTTTTCTGACCAATCAGGATGCCACGATTGCTTTTAACTGGAATGACACGCCTCCTCACGGCCTGAGCCACGATCACTACAGCGTCCGCTGGAGCGGTGCGGTGACAGCCCCCAGAGATGGAACCTATATCTTCGCGCTGCGGGGTGATGATGGATTCCGCCTCTTTGTGAACAATCAGAAAATTCTCGATGATTGGGGAGACCATCAGGCCGAAACAAAGTTTGTCGCCGTGCCTCTGAAGGCCGGAGAGTCCGTACCTATCAAACTTGAGTACTATCAAAATGACCGGGGAGCTGAAATCTCCATGTCCTGGATTCAGGTCAATCAGACTCCATTCTCCGATGCCATCACCGCAGCCAAAAACGCCGATGCCGTGATTTTCATAGGGGGAATCTCCTCAATCATTGAAGGAGAAGAGGGTACGCCGATGGGCGGCGACCGCACCACGATGGATCTGCCAGCAGTGCAACAACAGCTCTTGGAAGCTGTGGCAACTACTGGTAAGCCGATTGCCTGCGTCCTGATGAACGGCAGCGCCATGTCGGTCAACTGGGCTCAGACCAATGCAGCGGCCATTCTGGAATCCTGGTATCCGGGCGAAGAGGGAGGGCAGGCCATCGCCGATGTTCTTTTTGGTGATTACAATCCTGCCGGACGACTTCCTCTCACCTTCTACACGGGGCTCAATCAGCTTCCTGACTTCCATGATTACTCGATGAAGAATCGCACCTACCGCTACTTCAGCGGCAAGCCGCTTTATCAATTCGGCTTTGGTCTGAGCTATACTAAATTCGACTACAGTGATCTCAAGGTTCCGGAAACGGTCGCTCCTGGCAAGCCTGTAACCATACAGGGAACCGTTAAGAACGTCGGTGATCGCACGGGCGATGAAGTTGTAGAGCTTTATCTCAGACCTGCACCGCACCTTCCATTGGAGGATTCCTCTAAAGTTGCGCCACGCCTCATCAGCCCCGGCCAACCGATGCCACAAGTTATCCTCTCAGGATTCAAGCGGATCAATCTGGCTCCCGGAGCTAGCAATACAGTGAACTTCACGCTTACGCCGAAGCAACTCCTGCTGGTGAATGCTCAGGGAGAGCGCAAGCTCCAGCCTGGAACCTGGGAGATATTCGTCGGTGGCAGCCAGCCCGATCTGACTCATGAGGGAATGCCACAAACCTCCGGTAGCATTCTTTCTAGCATCCTGACGGTTAAGTAGGCGGAAAATCACAGGTTGAAACTTGAAAGCTGAAAACAGAAAGAGAAAAAGAGATGGGCTATGCAATATAAGCAATTCTGTGACTTGGACTGCTCCCTGACCTCTTTTCGCTGACCTCTCTTCTAACTTCAGCATATCACTCCCCCCACATGCCATCCCCACTGGTAAACGCCTTTGTACTCACAATGGCAATGCTCGGAGCATCATTCTGTGAATCGGCGGTTTCACCGTCCGAAACCGCCGAAGATGCGCATCCAGCACCTTTCATCCATCCCGGCGCTCTTCACACCCAGGAAGAGTTTGCCCGAATCAGGCAGAAGGTCGCGGCGGGGGAAGAACCATGGGCCAGTTCATGGGTAGCTTTTCAGAAATGCCCCTTTCTCACTCCCAACTACAAGCCTTCTCCCCTGGCCATCGCAGGACGGGACAAGACCCATAATCTCGGCCAAACGCAACTTGCCAACGACATGTCGGCGGCCTACTACAATGCCCTCGCTTGGCAAATCACCGGCAATACGGCCTATGCGAAGAAAGCTGTAGCGATCATTGATGCCTGGAGCTCCACCTGCACTCAAATCGGCGGCTCCGATGCGATTCTGGCTGCCGGCATTTACGGTTATAAAGTAGCAAACGCAGCAGAGATCCTCCGCTCCACCTATCCCGACTGGCCCCCTGAGAAGATCGCCCAATGCCAGTCATGGCTCAAAAAGGTATGGTATCCCGTTGTCAAGGATCTCGCGGATGCGAACTGGGGCACCTGTGAAATTCCGACACTTCTTTCCATCGGCATCTTCTGTAACGACCATGAGATTTTTACTCGTGGAATCAATGCCTACCGTTATGGGGGTCAGGGAAAGATGCTCTGCGGAGTTACGCAATACATCTCACCCAACGGCCAATGCGGGGAGAGCGGACGCGATCAGATTCATACGCAAGGAGGCATCGCACATCTCGCCGAAGCTGCTGAGATTGCCTGGAATCAGGGTATCGATCTCTACGGTTACGCGGACAATAGATTGCTCACCGGTTTTGAATATACGGCTAAGTATAATCTCGGCTACGACGTCCCCTTCGACCCCAGTTTTCATCGCGGAACCATGGGACCTTGGAAAGTGATCTCGGCTCAGGGACGCGGAAAATTCTCCCCCGTCTATGAGATGGTCTGGAATCATTATGTGAATCGGAAGCATCTCCCGGCCCTCTACACGCAGACGATCGCCATGCACTATCGGCCAGAGCCCTGGAGTGTCGATCATCCCGGCATCGGCACCCTGACCTACACGTTGCTGCCCACCGATCAGACACTGCTTCCAAAACTTCAATAAATCAGCTAACCACCACCACCCATTCTCGTTGTCAACGACCGCTTGATTTCTTACTTTTTCCGCCAGTCTACCCTGAATACCCCCCGTTTATGTCCCTTAATCCGCTCCTCCGTCATTCCCTGCTGAGCTTCTCCGGAGCCCTTCTCTCCATTCAACTCCTTTCATGCGGTGCGCTGGCACAAACGGCACCTCAACAGTGGAATCATGTTCCTCCACAGCAGTTAGCGTCGGTGGTGGATAGTCTCATCCGGCAAATGACCCCCGAGGAAAAGGTCACGCAATTGCTCTCCTACTCGGACAATGCAATTCCCCGCCTGGGCATTCCGAGCTTGGAGTGGGCCGAACTCCTCCATGGAGTGCTAAGCGACGGAGCCACATGCTTTCCCCAGGCAATCGCCATGGGGGCCATGTGGGATCCCGAGCTGATGCAACAAATCGGTGGCACGGCGGCTATGGAAGCACGCGCCCTTGGCATCGGACAGGCCCTAAGTCCAATGCTAGGTATCGCACGCGATCCCCGTTGGGGCCGTGTTGAGGAATCGTACGGTGAAGACCCATATCTCGTCAGTCGCGACGGTGTCGCTTTCATCAACGGATTGCAGGGAACGGGGGCGGATCGTTTCAGTTCGAATCATGTGATTGCCACCCCGAAGCATTTTGTGGCCGATGGCGAACCGTTTGGAGGTGAAAATGGCGAGGATATTGAAACCTCCGACCGTGTGCTTCGTGAAATTTATTTTGCTCCCTTCGAAGCGGCGGTCAAAGAGGCGCAAGCCGGCGCGATTATGCCAGCCCACCATGCTATCAATGGAGTGCCCTGCCATGCCAATTCGTGGCTGCTTCAGGATTTGCTTCGGAAGGAATGGGGATTCAACGGATTCGTCATCTCTGACGCGGGCGACATCCCCAAGCTTTTCACCCAAGGCGGCGACTTCGGCCATCGCTATGCAACGAGTCCCGACAATGCCGCTGTGAGAGCTATCGAAGCCGGCGTCGATGTGGAACTCCCAGGTGATGTGTACAAGAGCACCCTACTTAACTCTGTAAACTCAGGCGCACTTCCCATGGAAATAGTCGATCGTGCAGTGCGTCATGTGCTCACCATGAAACTTCGCCTGCTGGGACTGGTCACTCCCGGCACGATTCAAAACGGTGGTGATAAAACCAAACAGGACATTCTGAATTATAAAGGTCCCGAAGATCCCTTTGCTGTGGCGGTGAGAGATGGCAGGTTCACGGCTCCGACCGTGGGCCGTCGACCGGATTACCTCAAGGTTCTGACTGATCCCGCCCATGACAAACTAGCCTTGCTCGCAGCCGAGAAGGCCATCGTTCTTCTGAAAGACCAAGGAGGGCTCCTCCCTCTTGATACCACCAAGGTGAAGAATATCCTCGTCGTCGGCCCTCTGGCTGTGAAAACCAACCTTGGAGGTTACTCCACGAGCAGACCAAAGTTCTACGTCAACATGCTTGATGGCATCAAAGCTGCCGCCGGCCCGGCAACACAAGTCTCCTTTCAGCCCGGTTGCACCATTGACGATTCCTCCGCCGATGCCCTGCCGGCAGCTGTTGCAGCAGCCACCAGCGCCGATGTGATCGTGGCTGTCGTGGGCCAGACCCGGGATCAGGTTGGAGAAAATCTCGACCGCGACAACCTCGATCTTCATGGGGGCCAGGAAAAGCTTGTCGAGGCCATGCAGGCAACCGGTAAGCCGGTGGTCGTCGTCCTCGAAAACGGTGCGCCTCTGACGATTAACTGGATTAACGACCATGTACCGGCCATCGTGGAGAGCTGGTATCTCGGTCAGGCTGCTGGCACCGCCGTCGGCGAAGTACTTTTCGGCCAAGTAAATCCGGGCGGTAAGCTCTCAGTTTCCTTCCCCCGCAATCTGGGACAGATCCCCTGCTACTACAATCATCCCTTGACCACAGGACCGCTTAATTTCTACCAGTCACCATTCGGTCCGCTCTACCCCTTCGGATTCGGCCTGAGTTATACAAGCTTTGAGTACTCCGGACTGAAAATCGATCCCGCCACCATCAGTGCCAGTCAATATGCCGGGCAGAAAGCTACAGTCTCGGTCGTCATCAGAAATACAGGCCAACGGGCGGGAGATGAAATTGTGCAGCTCTACACACGCCAAGATTACACCTCCCTCAAGAGGCCGGTCAAGGAACTCAAAGGATTCCAGCGCATCACGCTGCAACCGGGTGAATCAAAGACCGTCACATTCACTTTGGGCTGGGAACAATTGAAATTCTGGAAAACCGGCGTCGGCTGGGTCGTGGAACCGGGGCAGGTCCTCATGGAGATCGGTGCCTCCAGCACTGACATTCGCCAACTCGGCGTTCTGAAGGTACAATAGAACCCTTTTCGACAACACGGTCTGAATCGTATTCGGAAGCGGACAGATTTGGAGCGATCAGATGCAGATATGAATTTTTGTGGTCTGCGCCGGATTGTTGTGCCAGTCAAGCAACGCATCGCCCGCGTCCGTAAAGGGGACAGTACGGGTGATCGTCTCATCAACGGGATAAAGCCCCGATTCCAAGACGGAAATCACATTCTCAAAATCCTCGGGAAGTGCATTACGCGATCCCATAATATCGAGTTCCTTCATGACAAAAAACTTTGATTCGTAGGTAACGGGTGCCTTGGCATAGCCGATATAAACGACACGACCGGCAAAAGAGACCTCATTCACAGCAGCGACAAATGTCTCCGCCACACCCACCGCCTCAATCACCACAGAAGGGCCGTTCCCTCCGGTCAGTTCCCGGAGCCGTTCGTGTAGATTCTCTGTTTTGGAATTGATCACTTCCGAGGCACCCGCTTTCGTGGCAATGGCCAACTTATGATCGTCAAGATCAATGGCGATAACACGCGCCTTTTTCCGGAGTGCCGCCCCCGCAATCGCCCCGAGGCCGATCATTCCGGCCCCGAATACAGCCACGGTATCTGCGGCGGTCACACGCCCCCGTTCCACCGCATGAAAACCGACGGAAAGTGGCTCGACCAAGGCGTATTCCCGGGCAGTCAGACTGGGGGAATAAAGTACCTTCTGCCATGGCAGCGCGAGGTATTCAGTCAATGCGCCGTCGCGTTGCACGCCGAGTGTCTGATTGTACTGGCAGGCATTGTGGCGGTTGGCACGACAAGCAGGACAGCTGCCGCAAGTTGTGTAGGGTACGGCAGTCACGAGCAGTCCTGGCTTCAAGATCCCAGGCACTCCCTCACCGACTGCCTCAATAAACGCTGCAATTTCATGTCCCGGAATGCGGGGATATGAAACCAATGGGTTGGCTCCGCGAAAGGTCGTCAGATCCGAACCGCAGAGTCCAACCCTATCGATTTTGAGTAACACTTCTCCGCCCTTGGGTTCGGGCTTGGATGCCTGCCCGAAAGCGAACGACCTAGGGCTGTTGACAAGGAATGTCTTCACCTTAAAAACCAATGCTTGCACCGCCATCGATCGGCAGGACAGTTCCTGTGACGAATTTCGCGGCAGGGGAACTCAAGTAAACGGCAGCCCAGCCAATATCGTCAGGGTCGCCCATGTGACCCATCGGTGTACGGCTCAGTACTTTCGCCTTCCTTGCTGGATCGGCGGCAAAGGCTTTGTCGGTCATCGCCGAGGCGATCCACCCCGGAGCAATGGCATTGACCCGGATTCCCTTGCCCGACCAGTCGGCTGCAAGAGCTCGCACCACACCGAGGTAAGCAGACTTCGCTGCGGAATAAGCAACCACCTGAGTCATGCCGATAAAAGAGGTCATGGAGGCGGTGAAAAGAATGCTCCCTCGTCCTCGCTCGAGCATTCCTTTAGCAGCCTCCCTGCTCAGTGAAAACGCGGCGAAAAGATGAGTCTGAATCACCGCCTGAAATTCTGCATCAGAGGTGACTTCCGCAGGCTTTTTCAAATGAATACCTGCGTTGTTTACGAGAATGCTCACCGGACCCTGCTTTTCCTCCGCCTCGGAAACCAGTGTGAGTACACGCGCCTGATCAGTGATGTCCGCCGCAAGAGAGGCGGCATATGACCCCATGGCCTTGCACGCTTCCTGAAGCGGCTCGGGTCGACGTCCGACAATCGTCACCCTGGCTCCGGCAGCGACGAAGCATTTGGCGATGGCAAGACCGAGTCCAGTGCCACCGCCGGTAATGAGGGCGTGTTCACCTTCAAGGGAGAAAATTTTCGCAAATGGAGAAGCGGATGTTGTCATTGGTTGTTGTTATAATATGCCATATTTCTTAAAGGCCTCTGTACTGGACATTCCAGCTTCGATCTCTTTGCGGACGAGTTTTTCACCGCGAGCCTTTTCAAGGGCTCCGGCGATGACTTCTTTTTCATGTTTCTGCGGAACGATCACGACGCCATCCAGATCGGCGAAGACAAGGTCGCCCGGCTCGATCCAGACGTTACCAATTTCAATGGGGCAGCGAAAGTCTACGACCTTCGTTCGCACGCTAGAATCTTGGGCAAAACGCCCCCGGCTAAATACCGGCCAATTCTGCTCTAGCATCTGCGGAGTATCACGATGAAACCCATTAACTACCGCCCCAGCAGCGCCGCGTGAACGGGCTGTGGCCGTGAGAATCTCTCCCCAGTAGGCACAGCGCATTGCTCCTCCGGAGGCAATATAGACTTCACCGGGCCGCAGCTGATCCAGAGCCTCTGTGAGAAGTCCGAAGGGTTTTTCCTGTGGACCATAGACATCGATCATCAGTGCAGGCATTGCACGGCCAACCATCTTCATGGAGGTCAGGGCCGGCTGGATCGGCTGGGGAAGAAACTGATGATAGCATCCAAGGCCATCAAGAATGTCACCCACTACAGGGGTGTAGAGCACCTCTTTCATCAGTTGAAAAAGCCCGGCTTCGTTTTCTGATACTAAGCTCACGGACACAGGATTTGTCACCATGATGAATTATTGGTTCACAGGAAGTCCTGACGGCCAACTCATATTATGAACCGGAGCGAGTATCTCCTGAACGCCACTCAGAATTGCCGGATCCATCGGTTGCTCGATTTCACGAATGTAATTAAGTATCCTGGAAGGGGAGGCAGTGCCAACGATGCAGGTTGGAATCTCTGGATTGGCGGTTGAAAATTGCAACGCAAGGGTCCCAATATCGCTTCCATGCTCCCGACAGAACCGGGCTGCCTCATCGCATTTTGCCTTCAGTATCTCCGGTGCAGGATGCCAATCCGGGGGACCTTCATTGCTTAGAAGACGCATGGCCAGTGGTGCGGCGTTGAAGATGGCGACTTTTTTGCCCTGAAGATAGGGCAGCAGTTCGATAAGCGATGTGTCGTTGAGGCAATAATGGCAGTAGGATTGGATCTGGTCCACTTCCACCTGATCCATCACATGGGCAAAGAGTTTCAGGGGCAGTCCGCTGATCCCGACAAAACGAACTTTGCCCATGGTCTGAACCTTGCGCAATGCGGGAATTGTCTCGTTGACGATCTGATTCAGATCCCCGAATTCNNGGCGTAGCAGGCTCTCATCCACGCTGGCTGTCACCCGCTCGGCGGAGAAATCAAAATCAGCTGCATCGGGTCCATAACGCGCTACCTTGGTCGCAAGATAATACCGTTCACGGGGAAGCGTCCGCAGCGCCTTTCCAAGCACCGTTTCAGCTTTCGTCGCCCCGTAATAGGGAGCAGTGTCAATCAGGTTAATCCCGTGATCCACGGCAAGATGAACTGCTCGAATTCCTTCGCTCTCGTCTATTTCCTTGAAAACCGATCCTAGGGAGGATCCTCCGAAGGCCAGTTGAGAAACCTTGAGATCGGTATTTCCTAAGGAGTTATATTTCATGAACAAAATCCATGGAACGAGAGAAAGTGTACGATCCGATTAGAACCGGTGAACTGCAGACTACGAAGGCTAAAACAACTCCTGTCTAGGGCGGTCATGGAGTGGATGCAGCAGGCTTCACAACAAGACGTACATTGTCAAAGTCAAAGAAAGCATTCCCTGAGGTGCTGGGCATTTTAAATCCGATGATCACATTGCCGTCGCCCCCCTCGCGGCCCGTTGCGATATAGCGGAGGGTGACATCCTTGAAAGCTCCAAGGGAAAGATCATCACTTTTGATGATAGTGGAGGTCACCGGGGTGAGGTCAGAATTGTAGAGGGCCATCGAACTGCCTGTGGCGAAGTTCCCGTTTTCGAGGCCGAAGGCCGCCGTCAGCGTGTAGGTGTTTCCATCCCGGTACTTCAGTCCGGTGTCCTGATAAACCATCCCCTGCCCGCCGGGTCCCGTAGCAAATATCTGGGCGTAGTTATTTCCATCTATGCCCGGCGGATTGGTGGAGAGACCCCTGTTGTCGGTGTTTCCTGGGCTAACCAGAGCCACGAGGGCGCCGGAAACACCATCAGCCATCCAGTCTATTGGCCCCGTATCTCCGAGTCCGAGGTAGGATCCAGGAGACACACTCTGTTTCTCGAATGACTGATTGGCCACGATAGGGCCCGCAGGGGAGGTGATCGTAGTGCTAGCAGAGGGGGAGCTCTCAAATCCGGGAGAAAGGGCCGTAACCACATAGGTATAGGGGGTGCAATAAGAGGCGTTCGTATCAATGTAGCTTGTTCCCGATGTGACGCTTGCCAGGGTCAAAAAGAGGCCATCGGGTGAGTCGGCCCTCTTCACATTGTAACCGAGGGCGCCTGGGACGCCTTGCCAATGAAGTCCGACGGCTGTGCCGTTGGTGGATGACGCGAGGTTGGATGGCACCGGAAGTTGGTTGGTAGCGGTAGGAGTGAATGTCAGAACTTCTCCTTTCTGGGTGGGAAGTGTGAAAATTCTCCCGGCGACGGTGTTCGTGCCGTGGATGCTGGAAACACACTCAACTGCCGTGCCGGACCAAGGGTTGACGAGCCTTAGCGGCTGTCCACCGGTGCTCTGAATCTGTACATAATTCGGCTTGCCAAGGGTGATGGCACTGGAAACGAGGAAGCCGCCGCAGGCATTGAAATTGCCAAAGGCCGCGGATTGATTTGCTGGCCAGTCCGGAAAGAGGTGGATGTTGGTCTGGTAGCTCTGGAGGAACATCGATGCGAGTGTGGCCGGAACAACCGCAAACATCTCCGCACTGCAGCCATGAAGTCCGGCCGGAGACATGGAGAGGTCATTCTGGAAACTGGGATAGCGGTACAGGGTCTCGAAGACATCAAGGTTATCGAGAATGATGTCGGGATCATATCCCGCACAGGCTGCTCCAGGATAGAAGGTGGATTCGTTATTGAAATCGAACCACTGCGATGCCAGCCAGATGGTATTCCAGGCGGCCTTGAGGGATGCCGGATCGCTTTCTAGGCCAATGCTCCAACCGGGAAAGATCGCTTGGGCACAGCTCATTCCGGCACTACTGCTCCGGATAGCATGGTCATGATAGAGCGTGATCATCGGTGCGGGGAAGGGCGTGCCGAGGGAAGAGTCACGGATTACATTCACGCCCGGGCTATTGTACGGAGCTCCCAGAGCATTCAGAGCAGGAATGCTGCTGGCAGGAACTATCGGGAGCGGTGCCAGACGCTTTATGATATCATTCCACTTGGCGCGGTGATCCGCATCACGGTTCAGGGCTTCAGACATCTGCACCACGACAGGATAGACCAGACGGAGGAACGATATCGTGGTGGCGGGATTGACGTCATTACCCGAGCCTTCAGAAACGGCGTCGTTGTAGTCCATATAGACGCCGTTGGTCAGGACAAGATAACTGTCCCAGAAGTCGGCGACCCCTTTCAGATACGGATATACTCTCTCCGCATAGTTCTTATCTAGCGTGTAACGCCACCGCATCGCGCTATCAACCGCCGCAAAGAGAGCGTCGGTTTTCTGACCTTCGAAGGAGAGAGGATCGTCATCCCATCCGGGCGTGGGAATCAGATGGCAGTAAAAATAGATGCCATGATTATTTGGCCCATAGTTGTACTCGGCCGTCGCTCTGCCCCGCGACATCTGAGTGAGGAGTGGGGTTTCATAATTTTCCACCAGCTCCATGTGGTTGTTCTCCAGAGCACTGTAGGGAGGTGCTTCAAAGTTGTAATCGAGGGTGTAATCCCCCTCCCAGGAGGGCTGGGTGGTGGTGATAAAATTTCCATAGAGACCCGGAGGAGGAGAGAGAGGGGTGCTACAACAAGCCATTAGGTAGAGAGACCCATACCAACTCTCCTGAATCTTCTGGTCGGGGATCTGGACAAATGATTTGGACCAAAACGCCTTCCACCAAGCCTCGTGAGCCTCGAATAATTGGGCCACCGAATTCGCCGTGGCCGCTTGTGTCTGATGCTGCGCGGCTTTGAAGTAGTTTGTGGTGTTCCGATCGGTGACCGCCGCAACAAGAAGAGTCTTTTCTTCTCCCGGCGGGATTGTGAAGGAGAGTGTGCCCTGACTGCTGTTTGTGGCACCTCCACCCATCACGCTCTGCATGAACACCCCCTGCGGTGCACAGCCATCAAAAGCCACAGTTGTGTCACCGAGATGAGTCACCATTTTGTTCCATCCCATCATTCCGTTGGTACCGGTGGGAAAGCTTTCCGTCGCCCCCACCTGTCTGCCGTTAGTAAAAATTCTCAGAGTATTCCCGTCATACGTGGCGGCAATCTGTACCCACNNGTGGAGGCTGCAGTAAATTTATTGGTTGGATCAGCAACGAATTTTTCTGATGCCTTGTCGAAGCCCCCGCTTTGGTTGAGCGTTGCGCTCAAGGCTCCGTTCACCAAATTCACGCTGAGTCCGCGCACATAAGGATAAGGGTACGCTCCACCATAAGGAAGGATATAAGGGATCTGTGCGGCGATAATACAGCCGTTACCGTCGAGGTTGGACGTATTAATCCAAGCAGAAACCGTGAACTGCTTTTCGGGAAACGGGATTGCCCCGAGCAGAAGCTCTGAGGAGGCCTCCCCTTTCAGCTCCACCGAGCCACTGTGCGAATCACTGACATTGATTCCTATCCCGCCTCCGACAATTTTTGCATCGTTTGTCCCACTAGCCTGCCACTGGAGCAACGGCTTCGCGGCGAGAGCGTCATCGAGGGATGAAAGCTCTGAACTCGATAGGGCTGTGTCGTAGAGGCGAAAATCCGCAATCTTTCCCGTGTAAGGCTGTGGCCCAAGGGCATTGTGGAGCCGGTTGCCAAGCTCAAGATAGACGGTGTCGGGAGAGACGTTTATCCAGGTGGCACCCTTCGTTTCACCATAGGTCGCTGCATTTCCCGTGCCACCAGAAAATCCTTCAACGATCTGGCTGGAAAGTGTGAGTGGTTGAGAACCGGTATTTTTTAGCTGGATGACCACCGTATTCTCCGATTTCGGAACCCAAGAGATGAGTGAGAGACCGAAGTCCCCTTTTTTGAACTCACCAGTGAGAGTAGCCGGTCCCAGGTTTTGATGTAGGGAATAGGAAGCTCTCTCTAAAGAGGGTGTATTCAGTGAGAGAGAGCCGACCGGCTGGATCGCCCCGCGCAGCACACCAAAGAAGTCGGCCTTGCCAATATAGAATTTCAAAGCCGAGGCGGGCCCTCCCACCATGAGACCCAGATCGCCGTTTCCGGTCACCGCGCCGCCTGAGACCGTGGAAGAGGTCAGATTAATCGGGGGTGCGGAGTAACGTCCGACGACCCTTGAAGCAAGTGCTTGGCCCATGGTCGCTGTATCCGGGATCGTGACACCCCGAGCCATCCCCGGGATAGACAAGATAAGCAGGAGCCGAGCTGAGTATAGAAGGAGACTTCCTTTAAGAAATGATCGTAGAGTTGGTGAAGCGCAGGAGGGGGATTTCATCTTCATGATTTTAAAGACCCAGCTTTCATTGGATCTTCGAGAGCAAGGGAAGGAGGGCGGGGGCAAGAATGGGGTATGGAGTGCTTGGGTGCGATACCAAACGCCGAGTTTTAACAGGATCGATGTGACTTCGCAATGGAGTGGCGTTGAGGAGTCCCGAGCCCGAGAACGATTACCCTCTCATTCCGTCTCAACGCCCTACATAAATGATCGGGTTCAAAAGTGTGGAAAAAGTTAAAGAGAGGAAAATTTTAAGTTTTTACAAATTCTCGTAACTCGTTGATAATCAACAGAGCCGACGACCGGATTCGAACCGGTGACCTGCTGATTACGAATCAGCTGCTCTACCAACTGAGCTACGTCGGC
>PLEU01000067.1 GCA_003136515.1 Spartobacteria bacterium | reverse complement strand
CCATAGAGAGGAGCATACCTCCTGCTAGCAAAGGTGAGCGCTGGGAGAGACCGTTGAAGCGGGAAATGTCATCACCTCCCGTGTTCTCGGTGACAATTATGAGAACAAGAAAAGAGAGAAGCGTCATGCCTAGGTAGCCAGCAAAGTAGAATCCGATGGCGGGAATTGCCAGGACAGAGCCAAGACTTGCCACTCCAATGAGCAGGTAACCGGCATGGGCGATGCTCGAATAGCCGAGCAGACGCTTCATGTTGGTCTGCGGGATGGCGCAGAGATTGCCGAAAAGGAGTGTGAGCAGGGCGAGAAGTGTCACGACTGTTTCGATCCTATGAGCTATGAGAGGGGCCTGTTCCACCACAAGCAGGAGTCTGATCAGAACGACGAACCCCGCCGCCTTTGATGCTACGGAGAGATATGCGGTGGTAGGGGTGGGAGCCCCCTGATACACATCAGGCACCCAGAACTGAAAAGGGAAGGCGGCGATCTTGAAGCTGAGAGCCACCAGAATCAGGGCGACTCCAAAGAGCAGTGGACGAAGGGAGGATAGGGGAAAAGAGTTATTGTTGATTATCTGAGGGAGGGATTCCAGATTGGTGGTGCCTGTCACACCGAAGATCCAAGTGATGCCATAGACTAGGAAACCCGTTGAGAGAGCTCCAAGAATCAGATACTTTGTTCCAGCTTCAAGCGAGGCCTGATTTTGTCGCAGATAGGTGACCAAGATATAAAGTGTGATGGTAGCCAGTTCCAACGCCACAAAGATCATGATGAAGTCGATGGCCTGAACCATCCACATGAGTCCGGCACACGAGAAAATGGGAAGTAGGTAGTATTCCCCGATGCCTCCACCAGCTCTCTCTGCAGGAACATATCGTTTCAGCACAGGCAGGAATGAGGGGGCCATCAGTATCACGATGATGGTGCTCAAGAGCAGAAATCGGATGAAGAAAATGGAGATGGGGTCGACCGTGACAAACGCAGCCACCGGAGTGCCGGCAATCGGCGCATCCTTCTGAATAAAGAAACTCAAAATCAGGATGAGCCCTAGACCCAGAGCTCCAAGATTGGCGAGGAAGTTTTTGTCGGGTCGATCAACAAAGGCATCTGCAAGCAGGAGCAGGATCCCCAGCGCTACAACGGCAATTTCAAGAATGACAGTGTTCACGGTAAGTAGATCAGCGTTCCATTAGTGAGGCAGAACCGTGCCCACCATTTTCAGGATGAACGGTGGATAAAAGCCCGCGATCATGAGCGGTATGAGGAGTAAGATGACACTGTATCGTGCCGTTGAAGAGATGTCGGCAAGAGACTCCCAGCGAGCAGCAAGCGGTCCCCAAAAGATGCTGCGGTATGCGCGGAGCATATAGATGGCAGAGACAACGACCCCCCACACCCCGACGATGATTGCGAGGATCATGATGAGGCCATAGGTATGCACGCTGGAAGCCGCCCCGAAGAAGGCAAGTACTTCACCGGCGAAATTGGCGAACCCCGGCAGACCCACCGAGGCCATCGAGACAAATCCAAAGAGTATTCCCATCGTGGGTAGGACTTTGGCAAGACCGCCCAGTTCGGAATAATCGAGAGTCCCGGTGCGCTGGCGGATCTCTCCGCAGAGCGCAAAAGCAGCGGCCACGGAAAGCCCGTGGGCGAACATCAACATCATGGCTCCGTTCAGGCCGATGATATTCACGCCGAGGGTTGTGCCGCTGCTGATGACTACGGCGGAAACCAACCCCAGAAAGATATACCCCATGTGCATGACGCTGGAGTACCCGACAGTCCAGTCGAGTCGCTTCTGGGCCACCGTTACATATCCGATGTAGCCGATATTGCCGATGAGCAGAATCAACAGCAGGGGGCCGTATTGGTGCACGGCTTCGGGGAAAAACGGCAGTGCTAGGCGGATCAGCCCATAAAGGCCGAATTTTTTCAGCACGCCGGCATGGAGCATTGCATCAGGTGGTGGGTCTGAGGCATAAGCCGAAGGAGCCCATGAGTGAAAGGGGAAGAGTGAAACCAGTGTTCCGAAACCGACCAGCAGCAGGAGATAGATCCAAGAGGCGGGCTGCAGGGCGCCTGAACGTGCCATGTCGTTCATGACACGCAGGTCAAATGTTCTAGGCACATCTGTGGCGGTTGGCATGCTGAGGTAGAGAGCCAGAATTCCAATTAGCAGCACGAAGCTGCCTGCTCCAAGGTAGATGGTGGCCTTCCAAGCGGCCGCCTGCCTGTCCCCGGAACCCCAGATTCCGATCAGGATGAAGGTGGGTATCAGCGCAAGCTCATGGATGGAATATAGGAAAAGGACATCCAGTGAGGAGAAGGCACCAATCACACCGGCGGAGATAAATAGCAGGCAGATATAATAAAGACCTTCCTGCTTATCGACTTTCGGAGCCACCCAGAGTGCCGAGAAGGTGACGAGGGTGGAAAGCAGCAGCATGGTCAGGCTCAGACCATCCGCGCCAAGAATCAAATTGATTCCAAGGGCGGGAACGACATGCCATTCCGATACAAACTGCCATCCAGCAGCATGAATATCATACCGAGCAAACAGGAAGATCGATAGAATCAGATTAAGAAATGCCGCCCCGAGCGAGGTGGTGCGAGGATTGGCTCCAACGGCAATAAAGAGCGCGGCCAGCAGCGGGATGATGATCAGCGGGAAAAGTGGGCTCATGATCGGTGAAGTATTAGCGTAAGAGCAGGTAGATCAGGCCAACCACGCCGGCACCGAAGAAGAGGGCGTAGGCTTGCAAGTTTCCGAGTTGTAGGAATCGGAGGGCAAATCCGAGGGTCCAGACGACCGTGGCGGTGCCCTGAACGAGTACTCCGTTGATGAACCAGCGATCGAGGAAGGAGCATAGCCGTGCAAAACCTCCCTGTATATTGGCCACGGCCCAGTCATAAACGGCATCAATATAAAAGCGATGTTGAAGGATAGGGATTCGCAGCGGATCATTGAGCGGATTCCGATAAATGGCCACGGCAAGGGCAATCCCAAGGACGAAAGCGGATAGAAAAATGTAAGGGACGAAGAATGGAACATGAGGCTCTTCTAGCGAGCCAAAATCGGGAGGGAAAAAGATATGCTGGAACAAGGGCCAACCCGCGATGACTGCAGGAATAGCGAGTATAAGAAGCGGCACCACCATGACTGCAGGGGATTCCTGGGCATGCTTAGCATGATCGGAACGGGGTGTGCCGAAGAAGACGACCAAAGCCTGTCGTGCCATATAGAAGGGAGTCAATCCGGCTGCAACCACCACCACCCAGAAGATTGCACGATGACTTTCCCATGCATAGGACATGATCAGATCCTTGCTGAAATACCCGCTGAGTCCGGGGCATCCAGAAAGCGCGAGCATTCCCGCCATATAGGCTAGGAAAGTCAGTGGCATCTTGTTTTTCAGTCCCCCCATCTTCCAGATATCCTGCTCATGGTGCATTCCAATGATCACGGAACCGGCACTGAGGAAGAGGAGGCACTTGAAGAAAGCGTGTGTAAAGAGATGGAACATCGGGAGTGCCGCCGAGAATGCAAGCCCCGCCCCTGTAACCATGTAGCCGAGCTGGGAGATGGTGGAATAGGCCAGGATGCGTTTGATGTCATCCTGTCCGATGGCTAGGATGCCCGCGCCGAGTGCCGTGATGGCGCCGATCCATGCAATGATGTCTGCGGCCACAGGCGAGGCTTCAACAAGCGGGAAAATCCGGGCAAGGAGAAAGACGCCTGCAGCGACCATCGTTGCGGCATGAAGGAGCGATGAGACCGGAGTGGGGCCCTCCATGGAGTTGGGTAGCCAGACATGGAGCGGGAACTGGGCTGATTTGCCGACTGTACCGCAGAAGATCAGAATTACCGCGACCGGCAACAGTAAATGAATACTGTGGAGGGGGCCCGAATCGTTCGGGGCATTTACCAAACTGAATGTCGTGCTTCCCGTGGCGAGCCAGAGAAGAAGGATGCCGAGCATGAAGCCGAAGTCACCGATCCTGTTGACAAGGAATGCCTGCTTGGCAGCATCGGCAGCCGAGTCCTTGCGGTAGTAATGGCCGATGAGAATATAGGAACTGACNNAAGAGGAAGAGGGCGAGTCCCGCAAAGTAACGCCAGTAGCCCTCCTCTTTTTCCATGTATCCGAGCGAATAGATGAAGACAAGGGGAGCAATCGTGGTGACGATCACGAGCATCGTCCGGCTCAAAGGATCAATAGCGAGTCCGAGGGGGATCGAGAATTTTTCGCCAAGGTCAATCCAGTTGAAACCGAGGAAATCGGCATTCGTACCGGCGATGAAGATGATCCACCCTCCGACGAAGGCAATCAGTGACGAGATGATGGCAAGCCCAGCCGCAAGAGGCTTGTTCGTGCGTGTGACCAGCAGGATAAGTGCTGCGGCAACGAGTGGGGCTGTCAGGGTGATCCAAGCAATGAGACTCATGGGAAATAGGTTCAGAATTTCAGCGTGTCGAGATCCTCGACGTGAGTGGTCTGGCGTGCCCGATAGAGGGAAACGATGATGGCTAGTCCGACGGCAACCTCGGCGGCAGCCACCGTGATGATGAAGAATACCAGTACCTGGGCATTATAATTCTGATGGCCCTCCACCAGCCCGTAGCGGGAGAAAGCCACCAGGGAGAGATTGGCCGCACTGAGCATCATTTCGAGACTCATAAAAATGATGATGATGCTGCGTCGGAGCATCACGCCGCCGAGTCCGATGGCGAAGAGAATCCCGCTTGCTAGGAGATAATTGGCGAGTGTCGGCATGGTTAAAGTCGGAAAAATCTTTTAGCGAAGTGAGAGGCGCTTAGCGAAGGGTTTTGCGGCTCAGGACGATCACGCCGACGGTGGCCACCAGGAGGAGGACACCGACGACCTCAAAGGGAAGGGCAAAGGAATGAAAAAGAGTCATGCCGACCAGTTTCACATCACTTGTCTGGGGATTTTCAAGCGCGGGAAGAGGCTGGGCAAAGGCGGGATTGGCGGTGATGATCCGCACGAGAAATGTAAGGAAGGCTGCCACGACCAGAACTCCACCCAGGGTCGCTCCAAAGTTCAGACGGCGACTCTCCTCGGTGCGAAGATCCAGCAACATGATGATGAAGAGAAAGAGCACCATGACAGCTCCGGCATAGACAAGTATCTGAATAATGCCGATGAAGGTGGCATCCAGGGTGATAAAGAGTGCGGCCAGCGAGATAAAGGACATCACGAGGCACATGGCGCAGGAGACAGGATTGCGGAGGAGCACAACACTGAGGCCGAAGGCGACCATCAGCGTGGCAAAGAACCAGAAGGCAACGGTAAGCATGAATCGGGCGGTATGTTAAAAATCTATTTCAGTTCGTTCCACTTGAAGACGAGTCCCGTGCGGACGCCGCCGAGTTCGTAGAGCTTCTCCTTGTCGTGAACCATTTCTGCGCGGTTCAGACCGGTAATCGAGTAATCCTTGCGAAGGAAGATAGCCTGTTCCGGGCAGACTTCCTCGCAGAGGCCGCAGTAGATGCAGCGGGTCATGTCGATGTCGAATTCCTCAGGGCGCTTTTCAACCTTCTTCCACTTATCGCCGCTGGGGATCTCCATCGGCTTGATGGTGATGGCGCGAGGAGGACAGATGAACTCACAGAGCTGGCAAGCCACGCAGCGATCCTTACCATGCTCGTCAGCGACGAGGGTCGGTGCCCCGCGATACCACTCGGGGAGATTGGAATCCCATTTCTCCTCGGGGTACTGCATGGTGACCACCCCTTTGTTGAAGATGGCTCGCTTGAAGTGATTCCAGGTAATGAAAAGACCGGAGAGCACAGCAGGCAGATAGAGTCGCTCTGCCAGGCTCAGCTTGGGACGATTGACGACGAATGCCATGGGATTAGTAGGATGCGATCATGTCTATGATCTGGTGGCGGACGATCATTTGATATAGGCGAGAATCAATGCAGTAATAAAGATATTGGCGAGGGCAATGGGAAAAAATCCGAGCCAACCGAGTTTCATAAGTTGGTCATAGCGGAAACGTGGNNGGTCATAACGGAAGCGGGGAAGAGTCCAGCGCACCCAGATAAAGAAAAGAAGCAGTAGGGAGACCTTGGCGAAGAAGACCAGAATATTGATAAGTCCCCAGAGCGTGCCATACGAGCCGTCAGGGATGAGGGGACAGCTCCAACCGCCGAGGAAGAGTGTGACGACGGCACCCGATCCGGCGATCATGGCGGCATATTCCCCCAGAAAGAAGAGCGCGAAGTTCATCGAGGCATATTCTGTATGATAGCCGCCGACCAGCTCCTGTTCAGCCTCGGGAAGGCCGAAGGGGAGACGGTTTGTTTCCGCAAAGATCGAAACCAGGAAAATGACAAAAGATATCAGCAGCGGAATCCAGAGCGCGAGGCGCTGAAGCGTGATCCCCGCCGCAAAGGCATGGAGGATTTGTCCTGGATGAAGGAGAGTCTCTACCGAGAATCCCTGGGGCCAGAAGGGCGCGACCAGCCAGCCGTTCTTTACCTGCCAGTCGATGATCTCATT
>PLEU01000041.1:2362-3336 GCA_003136515.1 Spartobacteria bacterium | reverse complement strand
GCCGTTGATATGGACGTCGAAAAGTCAACAGGCAAAATGATTCCCTTCGGTTTGTAACACCGATTACTTAGCTAAGCATTGAGCTTAAGATTGTCACAGCAGTCAGGAGGCGAAGCGTTGGGTGGCGGGGTGTCATTGATTTACCCGGCGGTTGGTATGCTGATATTCGTGGGTTGCTCAGATCACTCTGAACCTACTGCACATATTTTTCATTCACCGCGGCCCTTCCCCAGTCTAGGCACGGGAGTCATCCTCACCTTGGTGTAATCCAAGAGTGGGTGTCCCATAACGGCTTCGGGAGTCGGCCAACCGTTCCAACCTCTTCGCCTCGTGGCTGATGTGTTCTGCTACTATTTATTTTAGTCCCATGGATTCCTCCTTGGTTAAGCTTAATGAGATGGCGGCTTTACGCCGCCATCCTCTCTTCCTTATCTGGCTTGAGATAGCAGGGGCAGCTTCGAAGTACCGCCCAGATGAAGCCGCAGAGTTCCCGNNGCAAGAGCGTAATGTTGAGCACATTCCACCATCAACCAGCGAAGGTGGGCATTACCGGTTCGAGAGATGCCTCCTTGGCGTTGCTTAGTGCCGCTAGATCGCTCACTTCCTGTAAGCCCAAGGTATGCCATAAGCTTCCTGGGATGCTCGAAGCGGTGGATGTCTCCAAGTTCACTCACCGTAATCATGGCCGCTACCAGTCGGAAGCCACGCATCGCCATGAGAGCCTCCACGGCTGCCTTGAGATGCCAGCTCTCCTTCATCAACTCCATGGAAGCTTCCGCTCGTGCGATCCTCTCCCTGGCACTCTCAATAGCCAAAAGGTACTCCTCCAAAATAGCCTTCTGTGCAGGGTGGGGAAGGACGAGCTCTCTGAGATAGCGCATGTGAGCCACACCCCAGGTGCTCTTGCCTTGGTATCGGTAGCCATTGCGCAGCAGGAAGGCTTTGAGTCGGAAGCGACTGCGGCGCTGATCATC
>PLEU01000041.1:0-2235 GCA_003136515.1 Spartobacteria bacterium | reverse complement strand
ACACTGATGCTCTCTTTATGGACATCAAGTCCAAGATAGTATGTATTTTGCTTCATGGTGTGGTTGCTTGTTCGTACCTGCTCGACTGGTTCTGCGGATGCCCTCCAGGGCACTCCCATTATCCCAGCCTGTGGCTCGGCTCTGCTCCGGCAGAGCAACCCACGTGTTAAAACAGTGAACGGCAATCACACCATCTCTTTTCTAAACACGGAATCTCTCACGCCTAAACTCGGCGTCCATAAAGTCTAGGAGTCTTACGCACATGAAAGCATTCCACTTCATTTTCACCGTCCTCTTGATTAAGACCGCTACAATGTTGCATGCGGAGACAAAGGCACCCACATCTGAGGACATAGTAGAATTTTCTGCTGATCCCGTGAAGCCGCAACCGAGCAATCACTTAAAGGACTTCAAGATTGGAAGGGCCGATTTGATGACGGTTTTACACTACGATGTTGTTACTCGTGATCAGTGGGTTTACGGCTACAGCCATGTAGCATTCGGCACCCGCACAGGAACAATTATACTGAAGGATAAGACAAAGGTCCAGTGGATGGTTAGTCCCGGTGGTCTGGCATGTCTGACCTTCCCTGATAAAAGGAGGATTTACTTGGTCCAGTCCAAGTTAAAATAATCATGCCTCCTAACCAACCACAGGATCGAACGCTAAGCGTCGCCAACGCTGCTTTGCGAGGGCGCATATACTCGTCGCTCAGTTCCAAACGTTCGGTCATAAAATGCAGTCTTGAAATTGGCACTATCTTTCGTATTCTACCTTTATGAGCACTGTTCAAGAAATCGAAGCTGCTATCCAACGATTGCCTCGTGAAGATGTGTTCCGACTTCATGAAGTCATCCAGCATCGCTTTGATGATGAATGGGATAAGCAATTTGAAGATGATACACTTGCCGGAAGGCTTGATCATTTAGCGGAAGCTGCGATTGCCGAGCATCGAGCGGGTAAGAGCACGACTTTCCCGCAGAATGAAAAGTAGGGCTACTGGAGCATTCTGGAATCGATACCACACTTTACCGGCAGAAATTCAGAAGATTGCGGATAAGCAATATCGCCTTTGGATTAGTGATTCATTTCATCCCTCACTTAATTTCAAGAAAGTCGGGAGATATTGGTCAGCCCGTGTAACTGAAGACTATCGGTCTCTTGGTGTCAGGGATGGTGATACCATCATCTGGTTTTGGATCGGAACTCATCGAGAATACGACCGTTTATTAAAGCAGCAATAAAACCGAACCAGGCGATGCAGTGAACGCCCTACGGTCGTCGCTGATCTTATACGTTAAACCATTTTCTAGATCCAGCCACATGAACACAATTCCGGAACGAGATTGGAAGTATCTCAGATCTATTAACGATGAGTTGCTACAAAGATTTTGTGAAAAAGCTAACCAGAAATCTATTTTAATTCTCCATAATCCAAGCCTTGATTCCTATGAACGATATAAACAATTATTTAATCATGTAGAAGATTCTGATGAGAGGCTAGCGCGTTGCTTTGATGATTGGCGGCGATCAACAATTTTCACGCGACTGCTGATGATTATTAAAGAAAGTTTGTTAAGTGATATTGAGTTTCACAATCTCTCTTCAGAGACTCAAAAATGGATAATATCGTCGCGTAAGCTTATGGACGGTGACAAATAGCTTTATCCACTGCCTCTTCAAGTTTCTGAAGAAAAAAATAGATGTATCGACAGCCCCTCGGGCATATTCTCAAAAAGTTCCACTTTTGGCCATTGCTGGAATTTCCAAATCCGACAGAGAGAGCAGGGTAACCTGCCAGTATGGACATCTGGCAATTATCTACTGTGCCTAGGACAAGAGGGGATCGTGATTTCCCAATAGGAGCCTCAAAAGAACAGGAATGGCTTCATAGCTTCTCTGCATAGAAAAAGAAAATGGGGGCGTTTTATGAACCTCGCCCGTTCTTCCTAAGTGACATGAAAAACTGGTATAGCAACTCAACACCCGAATATCGGAACCCCAACTGGCAGCGTAACGACTGGTTTAATGGAGGTACGGTGGAGCGACACGAGGACACTTACGGACGAACAGAATACGTTCGTCGTGATTGGATCGGTGATGTTACCGCCCGTACCAAACCAGACTGGAATGACAACTGGGGAGACGACTAATCCGATAAGTCATCCCTGCATCAATTGATGCATAGGGAAAGAATAAGGCGGGGCAGTAATTTTACTGCCCCGTCTTTTTTT
>PLEU01000051.1 GCA_003136515.1 Spartobacteria bacterium | reverse complement strand
CAGACCGGTATCTTCAGCTTCTTCATCAACTATGTGGTTGAGAATATGCAAGGAGTCAGTTCTGAAACGGCTTCGAGATGGCTTGGCGTGTACGGATTCGGCCTCTTCCTTGCAGGCAGAATATGCGGCAGTGGGATTATAAGCTTTATTAAGCCTCAGAAAGCCCTTGCAGCATACGCTGGCGTCAATCTTATCATGATGCTACTGTCCATGACAGGACATGGCAGCATTGGCCTGATAGGTCTCTTCGGATCATTCTTCTTTATGTCGATAATGTATCCGACCATATTTGCTCTCGGAATCCATGGACTTGGAGGGCATACAAAAGTTGGTTCCTCTATCTTGGTGATGGCAATCATCGGCGGAGCCATCATCCCTCCCCTGATGGGAAGGATCGCTGACATCTCTAGCATGAAAGTCGGCTTTTCAATTCCATTCGTCTGTTTTGCCGTTATTGCCCTGTATGGGTTATTCTGGGAGCGCCTGAGCGGGCATACCGGTGAATCAGTTGCTATCAAATCTGGCGGGCATTAGAACGGCACCTTCCCGGAGATTGCCCTGACACTTCCCAAAAATACTGTTAGGAAAACCTAACTGGAAAAGGAACGCCTCAAGCGATCTTTCGATCTAGTCAGGGAAGGGAGTTGAGAAGTGGAACGGCCCTGCTGGATGCTTTTGCCTCTAGTCCTGCAACAAAAAATCCCTGATAAATTCATTCGCAGGATTGGCACGAACTTCCACCGGGGTGCCGATTTGCTGGATCGAACCCTTGTTGATTATCACCACCCGATTGGCCACATCAAAGGCCTCCTCTTGATCGTGCGTGACAAAGAGGCTGGTTAGCTGGGTCTGATTATGGAATTCCGTGAGCCAGGTTCTCAGATCGCGTCTCACTTTGGCATCAAGTGCTCCAAAGGGCTCGTCGAGAAGGAGAACACGAGGTTCTACGGCTAAAGCACGGGCAAAGGCAATACGCTGGCGCTGTCCGCCGGAAAGTTGAACGGGAAAGCGGTTTTCCAAACCTGAGAGTTGGATGGTTTCCAGAAGGGAGAGAACGCGTTCCCGGATCTTCTCACGGGAGAGCCGTTTGCTGCGGGGGGCCACGCGAAGGCCAAAGGCAATGTTTTCAAAAATCGTCATGTGATTGAAGAGGGCATAGCTTTGAAAGACGAAGCCCGCCTTGCGCTCATTGGCACTCTTCTGGCTGACATTTTCCCCGGTAAAGAATATGTCTCCGCTATCGGCAAATTCGAGTCCGGCGATGATCCTAAGCAGGGTTGTTTTTCCTGATCCGCTGGGGCCGAGGAAGGCAACCATTTCACCAGTCTCGACCTTGAGATTCACGTTGTTGACTGCGGGAAAGGCTCCAAAGCTTTTGGAAAGAGAGGTGATTTCAATACTCATGCCGATTGTTCGAGGGAAGTGATGTCGATTGTGGTTTCAAGAATTGCCTGCTGGCCTGCCTCAAATTGGCGGCGGTTTTCCCACTCGGCCAGAGTCTTGAGGGCAAGGGTCACGAGAGCGAGAAGGGAGAGGGCCGTGGCAAGGGCAAAGCCCGAAGCAAAGAGGTAGTCGTTGTAGAGGCGTTCGATTTCGAGCGGCATCGTATTGGTCTGGCCGCTGATTTTTGCCGAGACCACACTGACGGCTCCGAATTCGCCCATTGCCCGCGCATTGCAGAGAATCAGGCCATAGAAAAATCCCCAGCGGATCTTGGGGAGTGTGATGCGGCGCAGAATCTGGAAACCGCCCGCGCCAAGGGTGAGAGCGGCCTCCTCCTCTTCAAATCCCTGCGCCTGCATGAGGGGAATGAGGCTGCGCGCCACAAAGGGGAAAGTGACGAAGGTGGTGGCGAGGATGATTCCGGGGAGGGCAAAAATTATGCGTATGTCATGGGCCTGAAGCCAGGGGCCGAAGTATCCGCGACGTCCGTAGAGCAGAACATAGATCAGGCCACCGATTACTGGGGAGACCCAGAGGGGGAGATCGATAAGTGCCAGGAGAAGCTGTCGTCCCGTGAAGCTATAGCGGGTGATGACCCATGCAGCGGCAATACCAAAAAG
Source organism: Spartobacteria bacterium (assembly GCA_003136515.1). The sequence goes on along the minus strand of PLEU01000051.1, from coordinate 2,491 downwards.
GGCGTTGGAGGGAACAGCAATGACGGCTACCAGCAGGGTTACGAAGATGGAGTGGAGAATGTTGGGGTCGGAGAAGGTCGAGAGGAATGTGGAGAAGCCTTTGGCAAGGGCCCCTTCAAAGACCACGACTAAAGGGAGCCCCAGAAACAGAATAAAGAAGGCCAGGACAATCCCGATGATGACTCGACGCAGCCAGCAAGGTTCGGAGTTGGCTCTGACACTGCAATCAGCACGGCGGTCACTCCCGGGTGGATTGCGAAAATCGATGAAGCTAGCCATGGGTGAAAAGGTGGGAAAGTGAGATGTGGACTAAAGCGCCTTGCGGAAGCGATTGCCCCAAGACTGAAGTTGGTTGCCGATGAGCACGATCACGAGTGAAGCGGCCAGCATGGTGAAGCCGATTGCGGCCGCCCCGGTATAATCATTTTGCTCCAGTTTTGAGATGATCATGAGCGGCGTGATCTCGGTCTTGAAAGGAATGTTGCCCGAGATAAAAATAATGGATCCATACTCACTCACGGCGCGACCATAGGCCATGATGACGCCCGCCAGCAGGGAGGGGAGTAGCGGTGGGAAAACGACGCGGCGAAGTGTCTGCCAGCGGCTTGCTCCGAGGCAGGCGGCAGCCTCTTCCACATCGGCCGAAAGTTCCTGAATCACCGGTTGCACGGAACGCACGACAAATGGAAATCCGATGAAGGTCATGGCGATCAGGACTCCCACTGGTGTAAAGGCCACCTTGATTCCAAGAGGATCAAGGAGTTTGCCAATCCATTCTCCTTGGGAATAGAGGGCGCAGAGGGCAATGCCGGCGACGGCAGTAGGCAGGGCAAAGGGAAGGTCTGTCGCAGCCTCCATGAGACGGCGTCCCGGAAATTCATAGCGGACGAAGATCCAGGCAGCCAGAAGGCCAAAGAACCCATTAATGAGCGCCGCCAGCAGTGAGATACCAAAGCTGACCCGGAACGAGGCCACGACCTCGGGATCGGATATTGTACCCCAGAAGTGCTCCCAGCCCCCAGATGCTGTCTTTGCGATCAATGCTCCAAGCGGAAGCAGAACGATGAGGGTAAGCCAGAGCAAACTCCAGCTCAGGCTTGTGCGGAACCCGGGAAGGATATGGCGTTTCTTCGTCTTCATTCTCAAGCGACCTATTGTTATAGATCAGATGTCGCGTCCTTCAGAACTGATTTTTCGGAAAAGTCGGAGGATCTCCTTAATCGCCACCAAGTGTGCCTCAACCTGTTTTCCAAGAGGGGCGTGATGAGGTGTTTCAAATACGATTGAGAAGGGTTGTGGATGTTGATCTTTTGGTGCGGCAAGAATCCCCTCAAAGCCACCCACAATGATGGAATCATTTGCGGGATGACTGTCGATCTGGGATCGGGCGTCGCGTGGAATCACCGCGGAGGCGGATTGGATGGCCGGTTCCAGCAAATGGCGGGTGAGGGTGCTGCCATTAACGTATCCATAGATACCTTCACTTGTATCATCCGTATGGAGGGAAATGATACCGTCGAAGCGCTTGGCGCGGAGATCCTGCTCGATCAGCCGTACCTCGGCCTCCTCACGGTTGAGCCAGAAGCAGCGGTTGAGATCTTTTCCAGAGGTTCCCTCACGGCGACCCTTCTCAAATCCCCAAGGGTTGCAGATGGGATAAACGAAAAGCTCATAATAGTCAGCGAGGGAAGGTTCCCATTCCAGATGCTGGAGAAGTTGGACGGCGGCGATGACCCCCGACTCCTCATCACCATGAATGCCGGCAAAGATACCTATGCGGTAGGCGGATTTGCTTGCCGGATTCGACCAGCGATAGCGGATCAGTTGGCGTCCGTCCGGGGCATTCTGGATGTGCTGCGCCTCCAGATGGCGGCTGCGACCCGCGAGCTGATCCCCATAGGTGCGGACTGATGAGGTGCGTCGTCCCAAGGGATTTTCTGCACCATGCAGCGATTCTCCACCCTTAACTTTCGCCGCTGTCGTAGTCATCGGGAAAAAAGGGTGTGCGTCTTTAGGAGACCGCTTGACGGGCCTCCTCTGCAAGAGCGGTGCTGAGATAGCGCTCGCCGGTGGAGCATCCGATCGTCACGATCAGTTTCCCCTTATTTTCAGGAAGTGCCGCTGCCTGCAGTGCCGCCCAGACATTGGCTCCGGTGGAGATGCCAGCCAGAATGCCCTCTTCTTTGGCCAGTCGGCGAGCTGTCTCAATGGCATCCTCGTTGCTGACGGTAATGACGGAGTCAATAATCTCCAGATTCAAATTCCTTGGTACAAATCCGGCTCCCGTCCCCTGGATTTTATGAGGTCCCGGCTTTACCGGTTCTCCGCTGCGGGTCTGGGTGATTACCGGTGAGTCCTTGGGTTCCACGGCTATGGATTGAAAATCCTTTTTGCGCCCTTTAATCACTTCGCTCACACCGGTGATCGTGCCGCCGGTACCGACGGCGGAAACAAGGATGTCAACACGCCCGTCGGTGTCGCTCCAGATTTC
>PLEU01000023.1 GCA_003136515.1 Spartobacteria bacterium | reverse complement strand
ACTCCCTCCAACCCCTGATGTTGGATATAAAAATGTCCCTGTTGAGGTGAAACCCATGAACAAAGAAAATTTTCAGTCACCCCCGGATATGAATGCAACACTTCCCAAGGTTTTGCAGACTGCCAAGTAAGCAGAGGTTCGCCCCATGCCCCCCCCCTTACAATTCAAAAATGAAGGTGATGACCTTCAAGCCCATGACAAAGAAGGAGTTAAGCATGGTTCGCAGTCTCCCAGTGTAAAGAATGTGGAGTTTCACGGTGCGACCGATCAGATCAAATCAAAAAAAACAGATCGAAATCCTCATCGATTATCGCATGCGAAACGGGCAGATCAATTTGGACTTTTGCTTTTGGTAGGTGCGTTGGTGGTATTGGTGGTGGTGTTTGTCGGAATTTATTTTAACCAGCAACGTTATTTGTACCAGACCAGCCAGCCCGTTGAAACGAGCACGGCGTCATTGGATTTCTACAGGGGAGACCATGTTTTTTCTCAAAAGCTGGAAGAGGAGAAAGCCGCCAAACTGGACAATAAAGGTCATGAAGTGCATGGAATTTCGACGGTGAATGACAATCTAGAAGTTTCGCTGACCGACCAGATGAACTCCATGAGCGAAAAAATGGATAAAATGCGTTCTGAAGAAAAATCAGGTGAAGCGCCCCCTCCTACTCCGGATACAGGTTTTAACACAAACTCCATTGATCTAAAGCCGACCACCATCGAGAATTTTGAGGCTCCACGAAAACTTGATGGAACTTTGCCCAAAGCCTTGCAAACAAGTCAATAGGCACAGTTCTAAACCATCCGTTTTCGTAGTATTCCAACACAGGTCTTGTCGGGTCTGACTTGCCAAATGGCATTATCCTCTCGCGAAGGCACAGGCTAGACTCTATGGTTCCGCCCGCATGAGAAAACCAAGGCAAGCCAAGGCCATGTATGAAGGAAGATGGATATTTCTGGCGCTAGCAATAACGGGTACAGGAGCTTACTTTTCCTCTCTCCCCCTTCTGGGATTAGTACCTGTCGCACTCATATTCTTTTCTCTCTGGTTTTTTAGAGATCCGGAGCGCGTTCCACCTGAAGACCCAACGTTGGCTGTCTCGCCAGCTGATGGGGTAGTTACCGGCGTGGACGAAGTGAATGAAGAACAATTCTTCAAATGCAGAATGCGGCGTATATCCATCTTTCTCTCCGTATTCGACGTTCATGTTAATCGCACCCCAATCGAAGGGGAGGTGCTTTTCACCGAGGCGTGCGGCGGGATTTATCTCGATGCCCGTAAACCTGAAGCCTCTCTCCTCAACGAGAGTCTATTCTGGGTCATCGGAAGCAGGGAATCACTGGATCGGGCCGTTGGGGTGAAACAGATTACGGGGGCGATTGCCCGCAGAATCGTGCCGTGGGCTAGGCTCGGCGAGGTGCTCGAGAGGGGTGAACGGTTTGGCATGATTCGCTTTGGGTCACGAACTGATTTTTACTGCCCAATCGATACAGAAGTCCTCGTCGTCATCGGGCAGAAGGTCAAGGGGGGGGAAACGGCTGTTGCCAGAATGGTTGGCTGAACTTCGCAACCGGTCTTTTGGAGGCTTGTCCAATATGTCACCGTGAGGCGTGTTTCCGGGGATAATCGAACTGAAGTACGGAGACAGGCATAGGAAAATATCGTGCCCGACCGGGCTATAGAAACAGTATCGGAACGGAAGAACTGCAATTCCCGGGACGGTTAAATAAATCTGGGTAGACATACATGGGGTCGTGTGCCTTGTCCTTTGCTCACTGATTCATCCTAGTGGATCTGCTGCCAAGTCACCATGCTCCCATCCCCAGCTCCTCTCTGCTCGCCAGGCGCAGACTTTTCGGACAGCTTCTTGTGTGCTATGAGTCAGAACGAACCCAAAGTCTATCTTCTGCCGAATATGATGACGGCGGGAAACCTGTTTTGTGGATTTGCATCAGTTCTCAAAATCATTGAAGCGGCACTGTTGAATAATGACGGAGTGCCTGCGGCGCATTGCTACCATGAAGCGCTCGCTTTTATTCTCGGTGCCTGTGTTTTTGATCTCCTAGATGGGCGGGTGGCACGCTTGGGAGGTTATGAGAGCCCTTTTGGAAGAGAGTTCGACTCCCTTGCTGATGTCGTTTCCTTCGGACTTGCACCTGCTCTGCTCGTGTATCAGATAGTTCTGAAGGATTTCAGTCGTACAGGCTGGGTCATCGCCTTCATCTATCTTCTTTGCGGAGTGCTTCGGCTGGCCCGTTTCAACTGTCTAGCTGCGCTTTCTATTAATGAAGATGAGGTAAAACAGTCGGGTAATGAATTTGTCGGTTTTCCGATTCCTGCCGCCGCAGGACTTATTGCCTCTCTGACACTCTTTATGCTGTGGCTGGAAGAGGGTGAGAGGACGATCGGAAAATGGAAATTTGCTCTTCCTGTACTTCTCCTTTTTCTCTCATTCATGATGTTTAGCCGTGTGCGCTATCCGAGTTTCAAGGGGGTGGGGTGGCGAACGCAACGTTCGCTGCCGCGTTTTTTGATGATTATCGTCGTGCTGGTTTTTGCCGCACTGCACTATGAATGGATGCCGGCAGTTCTCTTCGTCGGATTTCTTCTCTATGGTTTCATCCGCCCACTTCTATCGCGCCCCCTTCGGGCTGAGATTGAAGATGAGGAAGAACCCGAGAGGGAGAGTGAAACTCCCTGAATTATCGAAGCAGATTTCGATTCTTCCAGAGATAGGCTAGCCCCGAATAGATCGTCAATAGCACAGTGATACCGATCAGGATGGGGCCGATCTTGAGACCCAGAAAAAGTAACCAGTGGGATGCGTCGCCAAAGAAGTCGCCCGCAGCAAGAAGAATCAGAAAGAAGAGGATTGTGATTAGTTGCCAGGCGGTCTTGTGTTTACCGAGTGGATCAGCCGGCAGGATGATGCCCTGACCCGCACCAAGCTGCCTCAGACCCGTGATGAGAAATTCCCGGGTAATAATGACGATGACGGCCCAGGACGGAATTCCTACAGAATGAATTTGAGAGGGAATGAGGCAAATCAAGGCCGAGGCAACAAGGATTTTGTCGGCCAATGGATCCATGAGCTTTCCAAAATTGGTTATTTGTCCAAGCCTGCGGGCGAGATAGCCGTCTAACCAGTCCGTGATCGATGCTATGATGAAGAGAAACAAAGCTGCGACATCACCCCAATGCGTGCTGGTGGAGAGAAATCCGACAAAGAATACCGCCAGGATCAGCCTGCCGAGGGTGAGGCGGTTGGGAAGATTCATCGGCGGTGGGTCGGGTTCACGATTGAGATCAGATCACGATTGCCAGCAACCGTTCATGGGAGATAGGGTTTATGCTCCTTTCGGACAAACTGAAATTCTTTTTATTAATGAGCAATACCACCAGCAGCTTGAGTGACATCGGACTAATCGGACTCGCCGTCATGGGGGAGAATCTATTGCTTAATATGGAGAGCAAGGGATTCTCTGTCAGTGTTTACAACCGCACCGGGTCAGTGACCGAGAAATTTGCCGAGGGTCGTGCTAAGGGAAAAAGAATCCATCCTGCCAAGACTTTGGAAGATTTTGTCGCTTCGCTGGCCCGTCCCCGCAAGGCAATGATCATGGTCAAAGCTGGCGCTCCTGTAGATGCCGTCATTGAGCAGTTGGTGCCGCTGCTTGAAGAGGGGGATATAATCATTGACGGGGGGAACAGCCTCTGGACCGATACCCAGCGCCGTGAGAAAGCCCTCAAGGACAAAGGCATTCATTTCGTCGGTTGCGGTGTATCCGGCGGTGAAGAGGGCGCGCTCAAAGGCCCCTCGATGATGCCAGGTGGTTCCGAGGAATCGTGGAAGTTTGTTGGTCCGATATTCCGGAAGATTGCCGCGATTGTGGATGGTGAGCCCTGCTGCCGACATATGGGGCCGGATGGTGCGGGCCACTATGTGAAGATGGTGCATAACGGCATCGAATATGGAGACATGCAGCTGATCTGCGAGGCCTATGCGATTCTCAAGGCGACAATCCAGCCTACTGCCGAGGAGTTCCACCAGATTTTTGCTGAATGGAACAAGGGGGAACTCAACAGTTATCTGATTGATATCACCGAGAAAATATTTACTAAAAATGACCCTGAAACGGGCAAGCCTATCGTAGATATCATCTTGGATAAAGCCGGTCAGAAAGGAACCGGCAAGTGGACCGTGGGCAATGCCGTGGAACATGCCGTGGTACTCTCTACAATAAATGCCGCTGTTGAGGCCCGCATACTCTCCTCCTTGAAGGAAAAACGCATAGCGGCGAGCAGGATCCTCCCTGCTCCAGAGGTGACTCCTTTCAGCGGTGATCGCCAGCGCCTCATCGACTCTGTAAGAGATGCGCTCTATGCCAGCAAAATAGTGAGCTATGCACAGGGTCTTGATCTGCTTGGAACAGCCGGGCGCTTCTACGGATGGAATCTCAATTTTGGCGATATTGCCACGATCTGGCGCGGTGGTTGTATCATCCGGGCCCATTTCCTTAATCGCATCAAGGAGGCTTACGAGCGAAATCCGGCGTTGGAGAATCTGCTGCTTGATCCCTTTTTCACTGATATTATCGCCAAGACCCAGTCCAACTGGCGCCATGCCGTAGTTACTGCCGTGCAACAGGGCGTCGCAGTACCCGCATTCAGTGCCAGTCTCGCCTATTACGACAGCTTTCGCAGTGAGTGCCTTCCCGCAAATCTCCTGCAGGCTCAGCGGGACTTTTTCGGCGCGCACACTTATGAGCGCATCGATAAGCCTGCCGGGGAATTCTTTCATACGGAATGGATGCAATAGCGCTTCACATTTGAGTAAATTGGAAGCGGGCCCTCTGGATTTCCCCCCAGCGGGTGAAAATAGGTTGTAACCCTCCCCGGAGCATTCTGGGTATTTCCCCTTGCTCCGACCCCATCCTTCCCTAGCTTTATTAAACGTCCTTAAACTGATGCTGATTTTTCAAAGATCCTCCCTCCTTGTCTTGTTGATGCTATGGCCCTCCTTGGCCGTGGCTTCCGTCTCAGATTCCTTGAAATCCTTGATCGGAGAGAGCTCAACTAGTTCAGGCAACATGACTGACGCCGATTTCGAAAGGATGGCCATGCAGATCAGAGAGAAAGCCATTCAACAGACACGCCCTCCGACAGTGACCATCCCGACCTCTCCCGTGGTCGGTTTTGGCAAATACCCTTGGCACCGCAGCATCATGACCACGATTTTCTGGATTGGTGAGCGTCCGACAGCAAGAAACCCGGTCCCTAATAACCGGAGTGCTTGGGATTCCGAGTGGGCATGGCACTATGGCGGCTACGACAATCCCGATACGAGATGGCGTCGCAACTTTATTCCGATCGGTTTCACGCCACGACAAAACCCATTTTATTGCGCTCTTCCCTACTGCGACATTTCTAGGGGGAACACAAAAGCGGAGGCCAAGTATGTCATCCCCTGGTTCAGGGATTGTTTTGAGAAACCAGGCAAGTCAGTTCTCAAGGGCCGTTGGATTGCCATTCATCATGGGGGGCGTACTTGTTTCGCTCAGTGGGAGGACTGCGGACCGTTCCGCACTGATCATTGGCAGTATGTTTTTGGAAACGAGCGTCCACGCCCCAACTTGAATCGTGGCGCCGGGCTCGATATCGCTCCGGCTGTACGTGATTATCTTCGTATGGATAGGAACGATGTTTGCGACTGGAAATTTGTTGATTCAGCCAGTGTGCCGGACGGGCCTTGGAAGTATTACGGGGACAACAACACCTTTGCACTGCTCAGGAAGGGAGTGAACCTCTATGAGCATGATCGCAACAATGCCAAGCGCTCCCCGTCCAACAACTTTTTCCTTCGTCCCAGCAGTTCTGCGATGCCGCTTGGAAATTCTCCCGTCGGAGTTAGAGCCAATCCCTCCTTCGCGGACTAATCAGGCTTCCACTGGCTGGCGTGGGGGTTTATTCCTCCTGCGGATCACAGCGGCAATCAGGAAGAGTATCTCGCATCCCACAAAAGTGGCGACCAGAGGAAAACCTCCGGTTCCAAATCCATAGCTGTGAAGCCCGACGCCGAGGACAAAGTTGACGCCGTACCAAGCCATCAGGACACTCTGAAAGGCGATGACGGAACCCACGGCAAGACCGAATCCCCCCCAAAGCCCGCTAAGCCGTCCGTGGAGAAGGAAAAGGTATCCTAGCAATGCAGTAAGGGCCCAAGTCTCTTTGGGATCCCAGTCCCAGAAACGTCCCCAAGAGTAATTTGCCCAGACGCCACCTAAGATGGTGCCCGTGGCTAGGAGGAGAACGCCGACCTGGAGAGTCTTATAGAGATAGTTATAGATGGCAGGGGAGGGTTTGAGGCCGCCGATGATTCGGGCGAGTGCCACGTGGGCGACCCCTAGGGATAGGGCGAAGGCGGCATAGCTCAGGGTGATGGTGAGCACGTGGGTGGTGAGCCAGAAATTATCCCTCAGCACCGGAACCAGTGGATGGAGGGATTGATCGAGGATCATCGGCTGGCTATCGGCGAGGATCATCGAGGCTACGGCAACAGGGATGGCTCCAAGTAGGAAAAAACCCGCGCGATAGATCATCTCAAAGATCAGGGCGAAGAGGATTGTTCCAAAGGCGACCCAGATGACCGATTCGTACATATTCGTAACCGGAGGCCGACCGGCAATGAGCACACGGGAGGCTAGTCCTGTTGCCTGAAGAAGAAACCCACTTCCTGCGAGCAACCATCCCAAACGGTATCCCGTTTTTCCCCACGGCCCCCGAACGGCAAGGAGAATGATGCCTGACGTCGCATAGAGAACCCAGGCCCAACGGAAGGGGTGGATCTTTTGATAGAGGACTTCGAGAGAGAGTTTCCAGTGATCCGGCAGCCCGCCCAGCGAGGTCTGAAGCTTGATAAGCTTCTGGGCAGCGTCATCAAAATCAGCCTGATTTTCTGATACCCATGCCTCATGCATTTTTTCGGCGATATCCAGAGCTGCACTGTTGCCGGGGGAATTTTCGATATTCTCAGCTTGATCTCCCATCTGTAGGCTCTTCCAATCGGTTCCTTCCGCGGGAGCAAGGATGCGGAAGTCCTCCCCATTGATCAGGCTCTCAAAGAGTCCAAGCCTCAGTCCGATATCAGAGGCCTCTTTTTCCACCCCCTTCAGTTTTGTTCGTGGATCGCGGCGACGAGCTTCGGCAGCCGAGGAGATTTCCTTCAGCAGAACCTGATTGCCTGAGAGTTCATCGTAGGTGAAGAGCTTCTGAATTGGATCGAGACCGGTTTGTTGCTTGAGGGGGCGATTAGAGATCAGGATCAGAGGCAACTGCTTCCATGCCTCTGAGGGATCCATCCAGATGCCTGTGACGATGTCCATGGCACCGAGCGGCGTGCCGCCAATCGTCAGCGTTGTTTTTCCAGAGAGAGATCGAAGAGTCTCTTCGGCAAAGACGATATATGGTTTTTTGCGTCCCCCCTCCTGGATAACGAGCATTTCCAGACTTGAGGGGGAGATCGGTGTTGCCGCGACGGAGGAATGGGGGAGGCAGCCTGCGAATGCCAAGATCAGTGGCAAAAGCACGGTAAACATAGGATTCTTCATGGATTACAACGATGGTCTGGCAGGACGTATGTAGAACATGGTGGCAATACCGATGCAGATGGCAAGTGATCCCGTCCATTTAAAGAACCATCCCGGATCATAGAGCACTTGAAGTGTCGTTTCCTTGAGGTCGCGTGGATTCCATTCAGCTTGTGAAAACTTGTAATTCAATCCGGTCATGTTCGCGAGGAATCCTCCCGGAAAAGAGGCCGGGTGATTCATATGGATCAGTCCGCTTCGCTCGGCTCCAGTCTTGGAATCCTTGAAAAGCACGGTGGCACGAAAATCGGAGGGGGTATCGGTGCCCTCGTCACGTGGTACTTGAAAATCAGTGAGGGCAATGGAAAAGGGAATCGGACGGAGTTCAAGTCCGTAGCCGACACGGACTAGGGATTCGCCCAAAAGCAGAGGAGTGACTTCTCCCGATACGACCCAACGGGGTTCGCTTGTGACATTTTCAGCATGGGGATCACGGAGATAGGCATGGAATCCCGGCAGACCTGAGGGGTTGTTTTCATCGCCTGGTACAACGATAGTGGTGATGCCGTCACTTGACCCAGTGGCCAGCAGCGTTGCCTTCCAATCGGCCCACCCCAATGGAAAGGGTTCTCCTTTTTTCAGGAATCCCCGGGCCAATACTTCTCCCATGCGACCGAGTTGATAGTCGACGGTGTTGACATCCTTCCCCGGAGCCAGGACAAGCCACGGCTTATCCTTAATGACTTCTGCTCCACTCGTTTCATCGTTGTTTACTAAGACTGTGATCTTCGAGAAACCAGATCCGGCCTGGTCGAATGGAGTGATCGACTTTACTCTGACTTTCATTGCGCCTAGGGCGATTTCCTTGCCGAGTACTTCGCTGATACGGAAGCTGGCAGTGACTCCATCCGGTGTGTACAGGGTAATCAGTTCTCCGGTGCTGGAGACGGAGACCCCATGCTGTGGCGCTTCCCCTGCATGAACCACGATGGGTTCGGATGAATTGGTATCGCGTGGCTGCGGCAGCTCGCTCAGAAAACTAATATTTGCCAGACCGAAGAAATCATGTCGGTCGGGGGCACCCTCTCCAGTCCCGAGTCCCACGCGAAATGATTGTTTCAGATTCGCGCTGGTAAACTCCAGCAGAACGGCCTGACCCGCTCCGTTTCCTTCCAGAGGAGTAAGTGCAGGTTGCTTCACCAGATGTTCTGAGGAGGCATCAATGATCATTTCAAGACTGGTTCCGGGGATCGAAAGAATGCGGGGATGCTTTTCTGTTGGGTGGATCAGCTTGGCGTCGAATGGAAGAAGATAGAGATAACTGTCTGCAGGGCTCTCGATCTGAAGAGTGCTGCGGTCGGTGACAATGCGGCGCTGCGGCGCTCCATCAGTGCGTAGGGTGACGTTCCCTTCGAAGCCCAGCTTGGATCCTACCACAGCTCCGATTAGCAGCAGGATAATCCCATAGTGAGTGACGATAAATCCGGTATGCTTCTTTTCCCACGGCCAACGACTGAGGGTCACTGCAAAGAGATTGATGCAGAGCACCCCAAGCCAAGCTATAAACCAAGGGGCCTTGTAGATCCATGCCCGAGCGACCGCCGAGTCGAAATGCGATTCTGTGAAGGTGGCCACGGCGCAGGCGATTGCAATGGTGGCCAGCAGGAGAAGAGCCAGCTTCAGGGAAGCAAGCATGTGGATGAGGCGCCAGACCGATGATTTGCGCTGGCGTTCCGCGATCATCCTGGAACGCGCAGCGGCAGTGATCGTATGAGTGCCGGATGAAGACATTTGGGAGAAGGTAGAGAGGTGTGGTTATTCTGACAATCCGCCGATTTCATAAGATTGTTTATTCAGCGTTTCCTTGCGGGGCCAGTTGTTCCAAGATGTGGTATGGAACAGCAACTCCAGATTCTCATTAACAGGGAATGGACTGCTCCGTGGGCTGATCGCCTCCTTGCTTTCCTCTCCGATTTTGGGGCATGGGCTCCGTGGATTCTGCTTCTTGTGCTGGCAGGGGTTCTTCTCGGCGATTTCAAACTCAGGGCTGCCATTCTGACGATAGGTCTGGCGATTGGCCTCTGTGACGGAATCGGTGTGAATATTCTCAAACATGTAGTTGCACGTCCTCGTCCGAGTCAGAGCGAAGCAGGCGTGCGCTTTGTTAAGATGGGGGCTGCACCAAGGCATTTCCCTAAAATCGCAGGACTGGTCTCAGCCCCCCTCGTGAGTTATCCGCAGGGCAGGGATATTCCAAAAAACCTGGGAGGAATCATCGCTGATCCTGATCCTCATCTTCAGGGGCGCTCCTTTCCATCCGGCCATGCTGCCAACAACATGGCCGTGGCCACTGTCCTTATCCTTTTCTACCCCCGTCGCGGCTGGCTCTATCTACCTTTGGCGCTCCTAATCGGCTATGCCCGAATCTACACCGGCTCTCATTGGCCGCTTGATGTGATGATGGGATTCTTCATGGGGATTATCGTCGGCTCTATAGCCGTGCTTATAATGGAATATTTTTGGCGCCGCTTTGGTCCCCGTTTGTTTCCAGCGGAGGCTGCTGAATTTCCCTCTCTCAGGAAGATAGTGTGGCATACCCGTTGATGAGCATGGCTGGAGGTAGATCAAAAAATAGAAATCGCTCAAGCACGAGCAGTGCAAGTCCAGTGCTTGGAGTAACTGTCTTGGCGATAGTTGCAGCTCTGACTGTATTACGATTGCATCTGGCCTTCGCTGGCGATCTGAATGAGCAGGAGGCCCTCTTGAGCGTCTGTTCATTTCATCCACAGGGGGCCTATGTAGAGGGACCTGCCGGAGTTCCACTTCTGCTCTCGCTCTTCCGCGGGTTTCTCGGCTTGGGAGTGGTGACCTGTCGATGGATATCCGTCTTNNATCCTGTCGATGGATATCCGCCTTGGCGGCACTGTTGCTCTCTTGGTCTGTCTGGTGGATGACTAGCAGGTTGGCACCCCGTTCTCCATCCCTCGCACTCTGGGCAATCCTTGCCCTCAACCTCCTCCCGAGCGTGAATCTGGCTACCCTAATCATGGATGGTGCCATGCTTTCCAGTTCAGTGATCCTAATGACGCTGGTTGCCGGATGGAATACGCTCACTGTACCTCACGGGAGGGGGATCACAGCCTGGGTTCTGTTTGGGGTCTCACTTGGAGTTGGAACTCTCTACTTCACACCACTTGGGCTGATTTTTCCAATTGCGCTTATCGCTCGAGTGCTGTTGCGGAAGAGATCCAGAGACCCGGTTCCTTGGGCTGGAGTCTTTATGGCGCTTGTACTACTCCTTGCAGGTTTTATTCCAGCTTTGGCATGGAATGCCGGTCATAACTGGATCGAGTGGAGCAGCGTGGCAGAGGGATTTGAGAGTTATTCGTTGGTAGGGGTCAGGTTTTCGCTCACCCTTGTCGTGACACTCAGTGCTCTGACAATTCCTTTTTTGATACTCTTGACGACATATGGCTCACTGTGGCGGAAGTTGACGGTTCTAATCCTACTCGGAATGGCCGGAGTCAGTGGGCTTATGCTTTTGTATCCCGGAATGTTACCTGCACTGGCGCCGGGATTGCCATCCCCGTTTGGTGTGCGGGGGATGGGAGATCTGGCCCAGGAAATTGTTTCCCTGCGGCAGGAACGCCCTGATAGCAAGGGAGGGAAAGCGTTTCTCATAAGCTCTACCTCAGGTNNCTCAGGTATGGCTGCACTGTTGGGGGAGAAAATCCAGTTATGTTATCCTGAGTGCCCAGGTGCTCCGCCAGTCTTCGTGGCAGAGACACCTAGCATGAACAGCTCTTATTCCCTATGGCCAAGCTACGCAGACGCTGTTGCCCCCGCAGCAAAGGATCTGCTCTACTCTGAGGAGAAATTTGTCAGTCCCTTCCTAGGGAGGAATGCTCTTTATATCACCACTGAATCAGCTCAGGAATTGCCACAGACTATTACAAGTGCCTTTGGTGCAGTTGGGCTGCTCAAGGAGGAGCCGATAATTTCGAATGGCCAGCAGACAATTGTAAGAATCTATCAATGCGAGGGGTATCGGAGTCTGGCTCTCTGAAAAGCGGTAAAGAAGGCTATTTTGATGTGATAGGGCGATACGAATTATTGGATCGAAAATGGTTCCCGCATCGCTGGCTGCTTATGGGAAATGCAACCCCCAAGTATACTGCTCGTGTGGCAACGTTGGTGAATCCCTAGTATGATGGGAATGCAAGAAGCATGCGCCCGGTGCTCCCCCAAGATTGAAAACACCTTCAATTCGAATCAGCCTAGAAGGCATTTTAGCGGGACAAATCCATCCGATCATCACCGTCTTTTAATCGTGATCCTTTTAATGCGGGCTTCGTCCTGAGGACTCCACGTCTGCAGATCTGGATCATCCCGGAATGCGTGGTGAACCAGACGGCGGTCGTAGGAGTTGAGTGGTTCTGTCTGAATCGGCCGGCCATGTTCGCGCACGGCTGTCGCGAGTTGATGGATACGATGGAGGAAGGCATCGTCTCGCATCGAGCGGTGGTGCTCCACATCGACGATTACCCTTGGAGCATCTCGATTCTGGGACAGCAGGATACGGTTTACGAGAAACTGAAGACTCTCCAAGGCCTCATCCCTTCGTCCGATTAGCCGGTCCGGTTCGTTCGTGCGAATCTGTAAAATCAGATGCCCATCACGATCCTGCTCCTCGATTTGGACAAAGAAACCGAGATGACCCAGAATGGTATCGAGGATGTCTTTGGGGGTTTGGATCATCGCTCGATATAAAGAGGGTTAACTCAGCGTTTCCTTGGGCTGCCGGAGCCTTTGTTTTTATTACCATTGCTGCTCTTCGGTTTCACCATTTTTTCCAGAGTGGGGAGAGGTTGGTTCCGTGTCCAGTAGAGCTGCGCGATGGAGAAAAGATTCTGAGTCGTCCAATAGAGTGCGAGTCCGGAGGCGTAGTTATAAGCAAACGTCAGGAAAATTACGGGCGTGAAATACATAATTCGCTGTTGGAAGGCGTCACCACTCTTTGGCGAAACCGCCATCTGCCAGAGCATGGTGCAAGCCATGATGATAGGGAGAAGATTGATGGGGAACCCGAGAAAATGAGTGAGCGTGTCGGGTTGGGAGAGATCCTGAATCCAAAGGAAGTGGCTGTTACGGAGTTCAATCGCACTTCCCAGCATGGAGTAAAAACCGAAGAAAATCGGGATCTGGACAAACATCGGCAGGCATCCGCCAAACGGATTAACCCCATACTGTTTGTAGAGCTTCATCAGCTCTTCGTTCATCTTTGTCGGATCATCTTTATACTTCTCGCGAAGCTCCGTCATTTTGGGAGAAAGCAGCTGCATCCTCTTCATCGAGGTTGTGGCTTTGTTCTGGAGTGGCCAAAGGGCGGTTTTGATCAGCAGTGTCAGGATGATGATAGCGGCGGCGTAGCTTCCAACATAATGCTGAATAAAGTTCATCGCCCAGAGGAGGAACTCCGACACGAGGTGGAACATCCCAAAGTTCATCACTTTCTGTTGATCGCCGCCGAGCTTCTCAAGGGATTTGAAAGCTTTTGGACCGATGTAGAGCGAGTAATGCAGTGTTGTTGCAGCACCCGGAGCCAGAACTATCGGGCCAGTGCCAAGTCCTCCGGTAATCCCGTAGACAGGCTGCCCGTTGGGCGAATCTGCGGCGCTAATTGCCTCATAACGGCGCGACCAGACTCCGGATCCGGGCTGATCTTTAGGAGCTGTTACAATCGTTGTGAAGTACTGGCTGGTCACAGCAGCCCACTCGATCCCTGGATCCGGTTGGCTGTAGAGATCGTGTGCAGGATGAGTTTGAATTCCGAGTATGGGGATCACCCCTGCCTGGAACCAACCGACGTTGATCGAGGTCATTTTTCCGTCCCGGTACCAGTCAAAGCAGGTAAATGTCGGCATATCCTTGATATGGACCGGGGATTCCCCACCGACGGTTACACTGTAGCCCGGTAACGATATCGCGGAGGAACTGGTATTCTTGAATGTCAGATCAAGGCCTGCAAGATATTCCCAGGGCGAACCGATTGCCTTCGGTAGGGTGAACGTCTTGGTGATGGCAAGTCCCGGCGCCTCAAGGCTGAACTGTGTGATTCCGTTGGACTTGTCAACCTGCATCGTGAAGCCGCCAATGGGAGTTCCGTTGGTATCACAGAGGGTGCCGATCGGAAGACCGGAACCTTTGTTGATAAAGAGAGAGTGCAGGTTTGCTCCAAGATGGTAGAAGAGAGTGACGCTCTCGATCCCGCCTGTATTGTTGGTAAAGTTGTATTCGGCACTGCTGGTATCGATTGCGATTGGCTTTGCGGTGAACTGGGGGATGACGGGGGTGGCCGAAGATCCGGCGCCTGGCAGTGCTGGGATCAGCGTGGTCATGGGAATCGGGACAACCGGGGTAGATGATGCCAGGGCAGTTGCTGAACGGTTTTTTGACTCGTCCGCCTTCTGTTTTGCCTCCGCGATGGCCTCCTGTTGTTTTAGATAGGGGTCATAGGTGCGGTGATAATAATATTGAAAGCCGAATATTCCGGCGATGGAGATGGCAATGGCGATCCAGGTGGTGCGGTCAAACATAGAGAGATGGGATATAGATGATAGTTGAGGCCTGAAACTTGAGTTTTATACTCAACGGTCGGTTGCCAGATGAGGTACGGGATCAAACCCGCTCTCTCCACTCCACGGATGGCATCGTCCAACGCGACGTATCGAGAGCAGGAGACCATTCCACGATCCATGAAGCCTGAGTGCTTCCAGTGCATAAGCGGAGCAACTCGGATGAAAACGGCATCCACATCCACATCCGCCTGATAGTGAATGAAGGAGAGGGGAGATCAACAACCTGTAAAGATGGATTGGTATGCGCAGCAGTAAGGCCATTTGGAGTAATTCGAAAAATTCCGTTACGAGTCGGCGAAAATAGAGAGACGCGAGGCCAGACGCAACCATTCCGCACGCAGAGTTGATAAACTTGTCGTCGCCGCGGCCGGTTTGGCTGTCACGACAATCCAGAGTCCGGGCTTCAGGCGGGGGAGTTCGTGCCGATAAATTTCTCTGAGGCGGCGTTTGACCTTGTTGCGGATCACGGCGGAACCGATACGCCGGGAAACTATGACTGCTCCTTGAGTGGCAAATTTTTCAAGCCCCAGGACTTCAGCTCCGTCTTCGTCTTGAGGCTTAAACAGCCCTATGCGCAGAAAGGTACCATGGAGGGTAGTTCCCCCCTCACGCACTTTGGCATGCTGATACCCGGAACGGAGACGCGCGGAACGCGGCAACGTGAAAGCGGGTGATGACAATAAGCTCTTAAGCCTCGGTGTGGCGTGCGTAATGGATCTCAACAC
>PLEU01000037.1 GCA_003136515.1 Spartobacteria bacterium | reverse complement strand
CGGTCGGCCTTCACCAGCGGGGTGAATCCCACCTGCGTCCCGACAGTCGGTTCCCCATCAATGGGAAGCAACTCGCGATAACGCCACATAGTCTGCGGACGCGACTCAATCACCTCGCGGGTCAGGACTGCACGGATCGCCTCATAGTTATAGGCCGCCTCAAGCGGGCCAAAGTCGAACTCGCAAATATGAATCGCCTCCTTCTCGTAGAGACGACCGCACTCACGACACTTCAAATTACTGAACCAGGATTTTGTGGACATAGGATCTCTCATTGGTTCCCACCAAGAGTGACGAAGAGACCTGGTGCCGCAGCTACGGCTCTACCCGGTATCTCATCTTTTCCCGACCGAGGTCGAGCTGGATTTGGCACCTGGTCCTACGGATTCCTCCGCAGCGGTTGCCGTGACATCATCGGGCCAGTCCCTCCGTCACTCTTGATAAGATTGAATGCGCATAATCCGCCGGAACCAGCACCGGGTCAAGGGGAACTTTTTGGAATTGAAATTGACCTGTGAGGGATTCTCCGCTCTATTGAACTGCTCTTCAGGCAGCCGTAGCTCAATTGGATAGAGCATCTGACTACGGATCAGAAGGTTGGGAGTTCGACCCTCTCCGGCTGCACTTTGACACTCAGGGAGTTACAGAGCAAGGATGGCTCCTCTCATTTTTCGCCCTTGCACTTTCCTTGCACTTTTTCGGCTAACCCCTCCCATGCGCTTTGAATCCATTGTGATTGATGATCAAACTCCGCTCTCACCCTCAGGATCAGCGGTTCCTTAAACTCTATTTTGGTTGGTTTTGCAGCAGAGTCGTTTTGACCTGAGCGGTCAATGCAGAGCTATTGATCCATTGGGTGGCGGCTGTGGGATCAGTGCTCATCCATTGGTGTGCAAGGATCTGCACGTTGCCGTTACGTTGATTCTCGTCACTGATTGTGGAAACGAGTTGTAAGGCACTCGCTGGATCGCTCTGAGCTATCTCAGAACTGACGTTTTGAATTCCAGTGTTTCGAATCTGTCCCTCAGGAAGATTCTGCAGAAGACCGACAGCAGTCTGGGGATCATCATTGGCTATTTGATTGATAAGTCGCGGCCAGACTATGGCGGTGACATTCGGGTCCGTCTGCTGCTGGGCCCAAGTAATTGCTGCTGTAGGATCAGAACTCGCAACAGTGCTCACAATATTTCCGAGGGCATCGACCTTGAAATCCCCTGCCGGAAGAGACAATGCATATCCCAAGGCTCCTTGGGGATCATTCCGAGCATAAAGGAGTTCCGCCGTTTGCATGGCGCCATTTCTCGCCTGACCTGCTGGTATAGTTTGAGCTAATGCGAGGGCTCCCTCCGGATCGCTCAGAGCCATGCCATTCACAATGCCCTCAAGGATAACTCCCTTGATATGGTCATCGGGCTGCTGGTTGGCCCAGGCCAAAGCTGCCTGAGGATCATCATTGGCCCAGAAAGAGGCTACCTGCTGAAGAGCCTGATTTTGTTGCGAACCAGGCGGCATTTGTTCGATCAAGGGTACGGCACCTGTAGGATCCTGACTGGCTGCCCTGTATACCATCGACTGGAGAATGGCATTTTTCTGCGCGCCTACAGGCATTTGCTGGACATAGCTCAGGGCGGCATCAAGGTCCTGATTGGCCCAGGACGATATGGTTGTCAGGAGCAGCATGGTACTTCTATTCCCAGTTTGGGATGTGGCTAACTGGATCGCCGCCTGAGGATCGGTCATGGCCAGTTGTGGAAGGACCTCCTGCAAGACAGCAGTTTTCATCGCTCCAGAGGGAGACTGCTGTAACCAAGCAATGGCTGCCGTCGAATCGTCCTGAATCCATCCTCCGAGCACGGAAGCAACTGCCGTATTCCTTTGCCCGGCTGTTGTCAGCCCTTGGGCATAGGCCAGTGCGCTCTTGGGATCCGTTGTGCCCCAACGATTGAGCAAATCACTAACGACCATATTCTTATTAATGCCATGTAGTGACTCTGCGGCGGCTAGCGCATCTGGAATTTGTGATGAATTGAGTGGGGAACTGAGATTCATCAATTCCTTCATTCTTTTCGTCATGTTCTTCAGCCCGAGTATCTCGTGAAGCTGTGTTGTGAAATCCTTGGTGCCACTACCTACTCTGTTCGTATCGCTCGTATTTGCTGATGCCTGTCCTCTATCAGATCTGTTGAGAGATTTTCCGGAGGTATTCTGAGAAACAGAACCGTTTGCTCCAGCACTGGAGATGAAGGAGATTTTCAACGTAATACCAAGAGCCAATCCAATAGCAAAAGCGCCCCCGATTAAATATAGGAGAAGGGATCTTCCGTTGCTGCCTTGGGGGGTCATTTNNGTCATTTCACAGAGAGGGCGTAAAGGGGTTAATTATGTCTTCAAGATTTCGATCTCAATACATTTCGATATGCGGCAGTGAGAAATGCGGTCATTTGGTGCCAGTAGCTTTCTCCTGCTCAAGCTCGTGGTTCACCACCTGCGAGAGGTCACTAGGATTCACAGCAACAATCCTTCCTTGTCGGTCGAT
>PLEU01000142.1 GCA_003136515.1 Spartobacteria bacterium | reverse complement strand
CCGGCTATGGTAAGGACAACAGGGAGGGACATGGGGCAAGCATAAGGATAATCCCAAAAATCTTAAATCCGAAATGCCGCGATAAAATCCATGCGTGACCATCAAGTGCCCACTGATGAAGGCCACTACCTGCCATCACGCCTGACCAACACGAGATAGATCAGGTTGCCGAGCGAGGCGACAAAGGCTGCTACATAGGTGAGAGCAGCTGCATTCAGGACGGCATTTACTCCTGCGGCCTCCTCACCAGGACGGATGATCCCCGTTTGTCGCAGGATGAGCTTGGCCCGGGCAGAGGCATCGAACTCCACCGGGAGTGTGATGAGTTGGAAGATCATCAGGATGACATAGCAGGCGATGCCCAGATTGATCAGTCCCGTCATGCGAAAGAAAAAACCTCCAATGATGACGAAAGGGAGAATCTGCGAGGCGAATTGGGTCGCCGGGACGATACTCATCCTGAGATTCAACGGGGCATAATTCTTTTGGTGTTGCAACGCATGTCCACATTCATGAGCGGCAATCCCCACGGCAGCAATCGAGTCTCCCTGATATACATCTGTGGACAGACATAGCCGCTTCTGTGACGGGTCGTAATGATCGCCAAGCATTCCGTCAATGGCAACCACTTCGACATCCCTGATTCCAGCGTCAGCAAGAATCCTTCGCGCTGTTTCAGCCCCGGTGACACCGGCCGCAACCGGTAGCTCCTTGTATTTGTTGAATGCCGTAGTAACTCGAAATTGGGCCCAGAGTCCGAAAATGAGCGGGAGGCCAATCAGGAAAATGTACATTTCAAAACTCATGAAATTGAAAAGATCTCTTTCAGGCAGACATTTGTTCTCGAGGAAAGTTCAAATTTTCCCGGAATAAATTCCCTAGCTGGATTCACCCCTTACTGCTTTTACAATTCTAGGGGTTTTGGAAAGCGGCTTAGCAGACGATGACCCTTTGGCGTGATCAAGGCCACATCTTCATGACGCACACCGCCAAGTCCTGGAATATAGATGCCGGGTTCAATCGTGAAGACCTGCCCTGCCCGTAGCCGTGTCGCACCGAAACGGGGTGATTCATGCAGATCAAGCCCCAGTGCGTGCCCGATTCCGTGAAAAAATCCACTCCAGCGATCCTTCACTCGTTCGGTGGGATAGCCGTTATCGGTAAAGAACTGCTTCACCGCCTCATGAATCTTCCCGCCGTCACTCTCGGGACGGAGGGCTCCAAGGGCCAGTTTCTGGCCACGCAGGCATGTTTCCCAAACGCGAACTTGTGCCTCAGTTGCCGCACCGCGAACGACCGTCCGGGTGAGATCCCCGTAATAGCCGCTTTTTGCAGCACGGGGAAAAAGATCGAGAATGATCAGCTCATTGGCTTTCAGCGGTCCGTGCCCCCGCTCATGTGGATCGCATCCCTGCACTCCGCAGGCGACAATTGAGTTGCCCGCTGGGATTCCTCCCGCAACGAGAATTGCCGTCTCAATCTCAGTACGCAGTCGCTCGGCGGTAAGTCTTCCCTGTCCCCAGTAGAGAATACCTCGGGGCCCAATCGAGGCGGCACGCAGCACTTCGAAAGCTCGCTCCATTCCAGTCTCTGTAATTCGTGCAGCCCGAGTCAGGTGAGTGACCTCTGTCGGCGTCTTGACTTCCCGTTCGGGCCGAAACATCCCCGTGACAGGCTTTACAATGATGCCGCATCGCTCTAGGTCGAGGGCAAGGCCCATTGGAAAATCCGCCGGAACAAGTGGACGCGATCCGCCCCGGATTTTCAGAAAGGCGGCGATGACCTCCACAGCAGAAGGATGTTTTCCGGTTTTCAAAACGATGGATTTCGCCACGTCGCTAGAGGCGACGACCTCGTTGACATTGGCCTCAGCCCGGCCACGGTCGAATTCCAGATCGCTCAGCAATAAGGAACTTCGTCCCTGGTTCTCAAGATAGACAAAGGGATCGGGCGCACGGAATCCCGTCGCATGAAGCATATCGGCGCCGTGTTCACTCTCGGAGATGATAAGACGGGCTGGTGATTTCCCCCGTGAGGCATTCGGTAGCTTGAGAGGCATCGTCTATCGATGGCGCGGTCGCCACTTTCCGACAACCAGAAAGATTTTGATGATCCGATAAAAAATACCTTGCCCTTTCCTCCCCGATTCCTATTATCGGCCCTCCTTATGGCAAAGACTTCATGGCTTGAACGTGACAAACGCAAACTCGCTACCGTGGCGAAGTGGGCGGAACTCCGTGCTGAGCTCAAGGCAAAGAAAGACTACCTCGGACTCAGCCAGCTTCCCCGGGATGCTAGCCCTGTCCGCCTCACGAATCGTTGCCTGATTTCGGGACGTCGTCGTGCTTTCATCCGCCGATTTAAGCTCTCCCGTATCACTTTCCGGGAACTGGCAACCAACGGGATGATCCCCGGTGTCACCAAATCCAGCTGGTAACTTTAGCCTGTCACGTTCCCTTTTTTCCTTTCTTGAAAAGTAGGGATTGATCAGAGCCATGCAGCAGATTTTCATGAACGGCACAGACATTATGACTCCCTCTCCGAGGAATATCTTTGCTGTATCTTTCGCTGCAATCTCACCGTTCTGCGGCAACTCCGCCGTCGCCGCTTTCTGCTGCGTTAACTGAGATCACCCCATGCCGTTCGTCGCTGCCATTCTGGCCGTGGCGGCAGGGGAGTCCGATCACCTGTCTGCCATAGCCCTCCCGGCAACCCAATGGGAATCAGGGGGAATTATTATACTTCGGCTACTGGCACTCCTAGGGCTCGTCCTGCTGAACGGATTCTTCGTGGCTTCGGAGTTGGCCATCGTGAAGATCCGCAGCAGCCAACTCGACACCCTGATCGAACAGGGAAATGCGCGGGCCCGGTTGACTAAGCATATCACCAACCATCTGGAGTCTTATATCTCGGCAACACAACTCGGCATAACGCTGGCTAGTCTCGGTCTAGGCTGGCTTGGCGAGCCCTTCCTTGCCCAGATGATCCAACCGGCATTCGCTCTTATAGGGATCACCTCTCCCGGGATCATCACGACGATCTCGTTTATTATCGCCTTTTCTCTGATTACCTTCCTCCACATCGTGCTGGGTGAGTTAGTTCCGAAGTCGCTGGCCATTCGCAAACCGGTGGAACTTGCTCTCTGGTTGAGTCCTCCCCTTGGGCTCTTCTTCGTCATATTCCGCCCTATCATCGCCTTTCTCAATCGTTCGGCAAATGTACTGCTCCGGTATGTGCTAAAAGTCGAGCCGCCGAATGAGTCGGAAGACGCCCACACTAATGAGGAACTGCGTGTCATTCTAACCGAGAGCCGCGAGGCGGAGGAAGTCACCCCTCTGGGAGAGCAGCTCGCTGTCAATGCTCTCGATCTCCGCAACCGTGTCGTGCGCGACATTATGACACCTCGCAGCGAGGTGGTCTTCCTCGATTACGAGGAACCCTTCGACGGCGAGTTGCAAAAAGCTATACAATCCCATCATACACGGTTCCCTCTCTGCAACGGAGCCCTTGATGAATCCATGGGACTCGTGCATATCAAGGATCTGCTCCAGGTGGTACATTCGGGCAAGAAGGAACTGAGGGACATTCAGCGTCCGATCCATCATGTCTCGGAAATGATGCCTCTGGAAAAATTGCTCAACTACTTTCTCAGCAAGCATGCCCACCTAGCCATAGCCGTGGACGAGTATGGAGGCGCCGTGGGTGTCGTGACGCTTGACAACGTGCTTGAGGAACTAGTCGGCTCCATTCACGACGAGTTCGACACCCATGAGGAGGAGATCACCAAGGTGCGCGATGGAGAGTTCAATGCAGAAGGGACTCTTGCTCTTCACGATCTAGCAGAAGAAGCCGGATTGAAATTCGAAGAGACCGACGTGAGCACGATCGGCGGCTACATCACCCAGTTGCTCGGCCACCTCCCCGCGCGTGGTGAAAGCGTGCGGCTTGGCGACTATGTGGCCACCGTCACCGAAACCGATGGACGTCGCATTCTGCTTGTCAATTTCAAGAAGCCTGTGGCTCAGCCCGGAAAAGATTAAAACCAAACGCGGCTGCCGAGGGCACCGCAGGGCCCTAATAGTCTCTGGCTAAGACTCAAGGATAGCCTATCTGCGGCGATCGTGCTGCAGCGAGCGCTCCAAAACAAAGCGATCTGCTATATCACGCGACGCTCAACTTACGAATTCGAGTTTGTCGAGCCTCGGAACCAATCCTTGGTCGGCTGCCCTGCCTAGGAACTCGCGGATTGCGGCACGGCCATTTTCCCCATAGTCGAGCGTGTAGTCGTTGACATACATGCCTATAAACTCATCCGCCAGAGGCACTTCCATTCCCCGTGCATGAGCCATGCTGTGATTCACCGCAGCGGCCCGGTTTTCCAAACCGTATCGGATACTCTCCCTCATGATCGCGTTAATCTCACTCCGCTGCTCGGGAGTAAAATCTTTCCTGATGACATTCCCTCCAAGAGGAAGGGGCAGACCGGTTTCGTTTTTCCACCATTCCCCGAGATCGACCACTTTGACAAAGCCCTCCTGTGCAAAGGTTAGCTGTCCCTCATGAATGATGAGGCCGACATCGGCTGCGCCAGAGCGGACGGCATCAAATATCTCATCGAAGGGGATAACAAGAAATTGAAACTCTTCTCCAAGAAAGAGTCTGGCACTCAGGAAAGCACTGGTCATGAGTCCCGGAACGGCGATCTTCTGCGTCAAAAGCCACGATTTTTTCTCCTCCAGCGAGGCCTCAGAGGATGGAGCTGTGCCCGGAAGGCAAATGAACATCGGCCCGTAGCCATCGCCCATGCTTGCACCACAAGGAAGCAGTGCATAACGGTCCAGCAGATGAGCATATGCATGGATCGAGACGGCCGAGAGATGCAGTTCTCCACGGAGGGCGCGTTCATTCAATGTCTGGATATCCTGGAGGCAGTGCTCAAAGCGGTATCCGAGGAGATCGATCTTCTCCGCCGCCATCGCGTAAAACATGAAAGCGTCGTCTGGATCGGGTGAATGGCCAAGAAGGAGGGTGGTATCGGGTGCGTGGGACATGGCGGTGAAAAAAAGGGCTGAGAGGATGTAGGAAAATGGTTGAAGGATGAAAGTTGAAACGAAACCTCGGGAAGGGCGGGAAACACTACCTCAAGAGTTTTCGCAAAATTGCGGGACCTTGGTAGATAAAAGATGTGTAAATCTGGAGAAGATCGGCACCCGCGGCCACTCGCTCCATTGCCGATGAGGCGTCGCTCACTCCTCCACAGGAAATTACCGGAAGTCGCGTCTCCTTTCTTATGATCTTTAATGCCCGCAATGATCTCAGTCGCAGCGGATTACCACTAAGGCCTCCCTTCTGATCGCTGGTTGCAGGCACCGAAGAGTGATCGAGCGTTGTGTTTGTAGCAATCAAGCCCGCAATCTTTTCCTTCTCGGCAAGTTGGACGATCGCGATGAGATCCTCAGGAGAAAGATCCGGAGCGACTTTCACAAAGAGTGGACGGCGAGCCGTCCCCTCCCAATCACGAAGCGTCGTGATGATACGCTTTAGTGCTTCCGTCGATTGAAGGTCACGCAGTCCGGGAGTATTCGGCGAGCTGACATTGATGACGCAATAATCACCATGCTGATGCAAGCGCTTGTAGGAGAGTAGATAATCCTCAGGAGCCTTTTCCAGAGGAGTTGCCCGCGATTTCCCGATATTAAGCCCTACTGGAATACCCGGCCAGCGGCCCGACAGGGATAAGCCTTCCAGGCGTGTCGCCACGGCTTCAACACCCTCATTGTTGAAGCCTAGGCGGTTGATAAGAGCCTGCTGCTCAGGAATACGGAAGAGGCGGGGTTTAGGATTTCCTGATTGCGGGAGTGCCGTGATCGTACCGATCTCGATGAAGCCGAACCCGAGAGCCTCCCAGGCGGGAAGGGCGATCCCGTTCTTGTCCATTCCCGCGGCCAGGCCAATGCGATTGGGGAAGGTGATGCCAGCCACCGTGGAGGGCTGCAAGGGAAGTCTTTCCCCCGCAACCATCCGGATCAGAGAGGGAAACTCTGACCCCATAGCGAGGGCATTCATCACAAGATCGTGGGCCTCTTCAGCATCAAGGGAGAAGAAGAGGGGTCTTAGCAAAGTTGCGTAGAGATCCATGTGTGTGATTCCCAGTAATTATTTCCCAATACAGAAACTACTGAAGATTTTTCCGAGAATCTCCTCCGTTCCAGATTCGCCGACAATCTCACCCACGGCGGTGAGTGCCATGCGCAACTCCACCGCGACGAGTTCGGCTGGCTCTCCAAGTCCGAGCAAACAAATGGCCGCACCCATCGCCTTGGAAGCTCTTTTCAGACACTCTTGATGACGGGCATTGATCGCTGCTCCATCGGCTGCCACCTCCCGCTCGGAACGACCGGCCACCTTGGCAAGGAGCGCAGTTATAAGCGCATCCATGCCCTCACCTGTGCGGCAGGAAATCATGAGTTCCAGAGGCAGTNNAAAATGGCTTCACCTGTCGTTCGCCAGTGAGTGTTGCTGCGTCGACGAGATTAATGCAAAGATCGGCCTGCCGAGCAGCCTCTCGCGCACGCACAACACCCTCTTGTTCAACTGGATCCGTGCTTATGCGTAGCCCGGCCGTATCAATGATACGGAAGGGGTATCCGCCAAGACTTGCACGTTCCTCAATCGTGTCGCGAGTCGTGCCCGGAATCTCACTCACGATGGCCCGGTCCGCTCCAAGCAGTCGATTGAGTAGGCTCGATTTTCCGGCATTCGGAGCGCCGCAGAGGGCAAGCCTGATCCCCTCTCGCAAGAGTCGCCCTTCATCAGCAGTGGCCAGCAACCGTTGAAGATGCGCCGAGATTCCTTCCATCCTTTTGCGCAGAATCACTCCACTCTCCGGATCAATCCCTTCCTCTGGAAAATCAATGAACGCTTCCAAATGAGCAACTGCCTCAAGGATCATGGAACGAAGCGCGTTGATTTCGACTCCAAGACGGCCTTCAAGTTGACTGGCGGCTGCACGGGCTGCGCGGGGTGTCTGGGCGGAAATGAGATCCATCACCGCTTCTGCCTGAGTCAGATCTAGTTTTCCATTCAGAAAGGCACGCTCCGTGAATTCTCCCGGCCGGGCCATGCGTGCGCCGGCGGCCAGAACGGCGGCGAGCACACGGGCGGCCACAATCGTGCCACCGTGTCCGCTGATTTCTACGAGATCTTCTCCAGTATAACTGCGTGGGCTGCGGAAAACCGTGAGCAGCACCTCGTCCAGTACCTCACCTGTTTCTGAAACAACCCGGCCAAAAGTTACTTTCCGCGCTTCAAGCAACGAAGGCGTATTCGCCCCCGAAAAGACTGTGTCAGCAACAGTTAGCGCAGCCCCGCCACTGATGCGGATCACGGCAAGCGCCCCCTCTCCGGGCGGCGTTGCAATTGCCACTATCGTCTCATTCATAGCCCTGCAAACCCGGGCCGCATGCTTCCCGTGATACGGACGCTGCCAAGATTCCGGATTTTGCCAGTTCCCTAAGCTCGGCGATGCAGCGGCGGTTCTGATCCATAGTGCCGACTGATATGCGAACCCAGGCGGGAAGGCCATAGCTCCCCATGGCACGTAGGATGATTCCCTTTCGGAGCATGGCATCAAAAACCACCTTACTATCCCCCACATTGACGAGGATAAAGTTGGCGACGCTCTGGATATAGGGAAGGTCCATAGCTGCAAACTCCTTTTCAAAATACTCGCGACCCTCGCGCGTCAGCTCTCGTGTCCGGCACATGTGTTCCTCATCCGACAGACCAGCAAGGGCTCCGGCCTGGGCAATGCCGTTGGCATTGAATGGCTGGCGTGTGCGTTGGAGCACGGCGGCGAGTTCCGGCGTGGAGACACCGTAGCCAATACGGAGATTGGCAAGACCCATGATTTTGGAAAAAGTCCGCATGACGACCACGTTTCGTCCCGCACGGACAAAGGGAAGAACATCGGGCGCCTTGTCCATAAACTCATGATAGGCTTCGTCGAAGACTACAAGAACGTGCTCCGGTACCTTATCCATGAAACTGTCGATCATATCCTGATCGACCATCGTACCGGTGGGGTTATTGGGATTGGCGATGAAAATTGCCCGCGTCAACGGTGTGATGGCAGCCACCATCCCATCAAGATCGGCGGTGAATCCGGGATCAGGCACCTCAATGGTACGGGCTCCGAAGAGCTGAGCCATCAGTTTGTAGACGGCAAAGGAATGTCGGGCCACAATGACATCATCGCCCGGTCGAAGGAAGGCGTGACCTATGAACTCGATGATTTCATTGGAGCCATTTCCTAGGACAATATTCTCCCGGGTGACTCCAAGGCGCTCGGCAATGGCACCCCTAAGTTCATAACCACCACCATCGGGGTAGAAATGGGAGCGTTCCAGAGTGAGGTGCATCGCGGCTAGCGCCTTGGGCGAAGGACCTAGGGGGTTTTCATTGGACGCAAGCTTGATGATATCCTCCTCGCGCAGGCCTAGGTCGCGGGCGAGTTCCTCAACCGGCTTGCCCGGTTCGTAGGCGGTCAGCTTCAGGATATGCTCATGCGCGGTCTTCCACATCTGGCAAACCTAATGGAGGAGAAAGTTCCAGTCCAGAAGTGAGCGCTTCGAGCAGTTTTTTCCTTACTCCGCTACAGGGATGCTTGGGGGGGGGCTTTGGACCCCGTAGAGGTTGTGGGGCCTGAAGGGGAGGAGCTATCGTCATCCCCGCCACCATAGCCAAGCACTTCGACACTAATTATCGAGGGAGCTTCCTCAGTCATAGTGGATGAAGAGTTATTCGTGGCGGCATTCTGGGCGGCAGAGTTGTTGGCAGCCGCTGCTGCAGAGGCCGATGTGGCACCGCTGATATTCGGAGCGGCAGGCGGGGGAGGGGTCGGCGGTGCGCCGGAGGTGGTTCCGGAGGCGGCGATGTTGTTTGCATTCAGAATTTTCGTTGCCGCAAGATTCAAATTTCCAGACGAGCGAATACCAGCATCACCAGCATCAATGACTCCGCTAGGAGCAATAAGATCGACATTTCCGGGAGGAACATCGGCAACAGTTTCCAAAACACCAATGCCACCGCCGGTTGCAAGTCCTGCCAGATCAGTTTCCACGTCGCCACTCTGTGGATCGATCAATACCTGTGTCGGTGGGGCACTCTGTACGGTTTTGGAAGAGGAACCCGCCGCGATGTTTCCATCGTTGGACCAGATCATGATATCGCCGCCTCGCAGTGTGAAGATACGCCCGAGACCAATAGAAACATCCCCCTTGGTATAAATGTTGATGCCACCTCCTCCCTCCGTAATGATGCCGGGAGGGGTGAGGGAATCCGAAGTGGTGAAATTGGCCAATGTCAGAGCCCCGCCCGGAGCAAGGAGGTCAATGTTGCCGCCGTTCACCGTTTCAATCCTCTGCCCCCAAGTGATTATATTTCCGCTTCCAGGTGTACTTGCAAAGAAGTTCTGTATCGCCTTGTTTCCCGTTGCGTAGGAACCGTATCCGGGTGATCCCAGCTTGTTGTGATTGCGGCCTGTATCCCGAAGTACAATGTAGAAAAGCTGAAGTTCCAGCTTCGCCTTTTCCTCGCTGCTGAGCTGGGTGGAACCCGATGCGAAGCTTGCGGCTGTAATGGTCCCTGAAAGGGGGTCGCCGGAGTAGGTCATCGCATCCGAAAGCTCAGAGAGATATGTAGCACCTTCTGCACCCAACAGTACCGTGTTCACAAAGCTCGCCATTGCAAGTCCCCCCGTCGAAGAAAGACCTGTTGGAAGCTTCACCCCTGCCTCGGCAATGATGTCGGCTCCGGCAAACGGTAAATTGGGATTACGGGAGTTTCCTATGCTGGTTATTCCTACACCAGCTCCAGCAACCTCTGTATTGTCGTCCGTATAATTTGGCGCATTACCAAGATCAAGATTGCCGCCGGCCAGCACTTCTAGCGTTCCGGGTCCGCTGATCTGAATGTCACCGGTCTGAGTGTAAGAGAAGGACGGTGTGGTATCGGTCGTTGTGTAGGCTGCCTGTGCAAGCTGCTGGAATGGAGTCGAGGGATCGTAGGCAATGATACTTCCCCCTGCGGTAACGATGCTGACATCGCTGACAGAGTTGTTCTGAATATAGATGCCAACATCGGCAATGTTTCCTCCTGCCGAAATCTCCGACTGCTTGGCTGAGAAGAGCGTCAAGCCCGAGATGTCGCCACTCTGAGCATAGAATTGAAGCGGAACCGAGTCATTAGCATGCAGTAGACTTGTCCCATGAAGCTGCTCCTTGGTTTGAAGTACGCCGTAAGTTCCACCTGTGTAAAATCCACTCTCATCGAAAAGAGCTGCAATGGAGCCTGTGAAATCTAGTGAGTGAATATTGTAATTAATC
Organism: Spartobacteria bacterium; assembly: GCA_003136515.1. The sequence goes on along the minus strand of PLEU01000142.1, from coordinate 42,236 downwards.
GCAGTGACTCGTGAGGCATTCTGCAAAACCGACGTGCTTGTCTGCTGTGAGTCCGGATCAGTGATGCCGGGGATGGATGAGGGGTCCGCATCAGATAGATTGATGCGTGAAGAAATCCAATAGTGAATGCCGGCATTTAATCCTGAATCGGTCAACCCATTGATCCCTCCCCCGGCAATCAATGTAATATTACCGGTAGGCGACGGTAGCGTCGTGTAATTTCCCTGAAAAGTGATATCACCGACAAGAGCTGTTGCGTTGAGAGTTGGAGGCTCTAATGCAAATAGTGATGCCAACGAGGCCTCAATGGTTTGCTCATCAAGCCTCAGCCAGGGTTGAGAGTAGGCTATATTCGCATTGCTCTTGATCGTGAAACCCTGCATCCAGAGCTCAAGCAAAGACTCTGGAGTACCTGTAGAAGAAGAAACAGCCTCTTCGCGGAATGAAATGTTTCCTCCCAGCGATTCGACATCGACTTGATCTGACGCGGCATAGGTGGAGAAATAGTCTTTATACCAGTAACTGTTATTGACCCCTTGGGGTGTGAGGAAAACATTGGCGACAGGCCCCAGAAGCACATCTCCCGCAGCTTGCACATCAAAATTCCCCTTTCCAAGGAAGAGGGTCGTAGGAAGATAGCTTGCGCTGATGTCGGCTGTTGGCCTCAGAGATGCCGGATGATTCGGATCACGGGTAGGGTTGGTTATGATGCTCCCGCCTGCCATAAGCGAACCATTGCCTTTCTCCACATAATAGACACCCGCATCGATATTATTCCCCGCATTCACGGCAAGATTTCCTCCGCCTAGTTCGACCCCGTTGGCCGGATCGGGAGCAATTGAAACGCTGCTGCCAGCAGCATGTCCCGGCATCCGATAATTTGTCGGGATGGAGGCATTGATATCTCTGATGTTCTGATCTGCATTAAGTGTAATGTTACCCCCTCCCAATGCTCCAAAATCATCAAAGAAGTTTGAGAAATCCACCCACCAAGTCGTGGAGAGTATTTCTGAGTTAGGAAGGGTTGTATGGAGAAATGTTCCGTCGGCCGCCAGTGCCCCTCGGCGATAGAGCCAGTTGGAGGGAAGTTCACTCACCGAATCTCCTATGATATTCTTGTTAATATCTTTGGTTAGTTGTGTGATATTCCCCCCGACATCAACGTTAATATTACCGCCTGCATAGCTATATTGTGGGGCGTAAGGTGGTGTCTGCTGCGCAACACCAAGCACCGATGATCCTGTTTGGTTGTTGAAGGAGGGTTGAGGCACATCAAATGTACCACCCATCGTTGGATCGCTTACCTGTACCCCCGCAGTGTATATTGAGGCAAACTGGTTCCAGAGTTGCAGATCTCCGGAAGAAGCAATAGAGATGTCACCGGTTCCAGTACGGATAACCTGATAGTAGCCGGCAAGGGCTGCCGCGGTTGAAGCATTAAGCCCTGCATTTGGAGCCACATTTTGACCTCCATTGTTGTATACGATCCCAAGCGCAACATTGGCATCCGATCCCGCCACCACAGCATTGGCAATGGCGGCGCTCAGATCTGCTCCTGCGGTAATCTGATAGGCCCAAGACTGGAAGTTTGCTGAAAGGGCGCTGTTCTGCGAGAGAAGATCAGCATTGTATGCACTACTCTGGAATCCGTCACTTAGACTGGCATTGAAAGTAATACTACCCGATGCACGGAGAGTCAGGAATCCTGGGGTGCTGTTAGCGCCTGCTCGGAGAGTGGAAAGATCCCAATCGCTGCCCAGAGTAAGTCCACCCGTCTCATTAATGATTTCTACCCCTGGAGCAAGATTAAGTATTCTCTGATTCTCCGTAGAAAGATTGGCGTCCAGACTGGCTAGAATCGATGAAGCCCCTGAGGAGTTTGCCCCTGCTGAGCCATAGAAATTCGCGATATCGGAGGCAATTGCATTGCGCAGAGAGGTTGTAATGATTCCACCCCCCCCGGAAACCTGGTAAAGCTGATAGCCTTCCACCTCTATTGCAGAGGCGCCACCAATGGCTGAAGCTAGGGTGATATTCTGAAGTGCAGCTTCTGGAGTGCGAAGATGGAGTACTCCTCCAAAATCCTGGGTGCTTGTCGCAGCCGCCGTAACCCCAAGATCAATCGTGGACCCACTTTGGAGATCCAAGGTCGCTGAAGAATCGATCTTGCCATCGATCTCCGCTCCGGCACTCAGAAGAATGGAACCACCCTTACCTGCCGCATTATAGGCTTGAGCCTGAACTGTAAGCAACGAGCCGGCATTGAGAATCACACTGCCACTAGCTTCAAGGGCGACCGATCCTCCTGTTTGACCTGCCGCATTAATAGTTCCAGCGACAGTGATGGAACCGGCATCAGCAGTGAGCGTATAGGCGTGTGCCTTGACGTTGGAAACTGTCACATCACCACTGCGAAGACGAATAGTTTGAGATTGAGTAAATCCTGAAGCAGTGAGGGTGCTCTCAAGGGTGGCAAGATTGCCACCGTCATAGGAATTAAAATCCGCTGTAAGCTTTCCAGCCTGCCCTTGGGGGGCAGTTGCCTCAAGACTACCGTTGAAGATCACTGTCCCCTGGGGGGCATTCACTGCAAGGGTGCCAGCCGAACCGGCTAACGAAGGAGCATTAAGATTAAGAACCGATCCCCCTGCTAGATCAATGTTTCCCGTATCCGATGACAGGGTGATCGCACCGCCATCGGTGTATTTTGTCACATTAAAATAAGATTTTGAAACTCCTGCCACATTGATACTGGAGGCAACTGTCAGTTCGCCGCCTGTGGACTCGATCGATACGGAGCCACTGGGCAATTCGGTAGGTGCAGCCACATCAACACTCCTCCCCCTGAGTCTTAGGCTTGCTCCCAGTCCAGGCGACAAAACAGAGGAGCCGGAAGCTGCTGTGATTAGCGAGCCTGCGGATTGAATTGTGGTTACGGAGGATGCGCCCCCTGTGACAATCGGTGTGTTGAAGGTCAGGTTTCCACCATCAGTGAGCGTTCCGGCAACATTAACACCAGAAGAAGAAACTTTCGTGCTAATCCCCTCGATTCCGCCTGAAAGGCTTGCAACCGTTGATTGAAACCCTGCGATGCTCAATGCCCCTGAGCCGAGATTTAGAATGCTACCTGTAATAGACAGCGATCCACCTGTTGCGCTCGGTGAACCTCCGGAAGGATCAGGTGATCCATTGGCATCATCAAGCAGGATCGTGCCGGCAGTGATAGCGTCGAATGAGGAGTTATCCCCCTGAATTTCTCCTGCATGAATCCCAAGGAAGGCAAGGCCGCTTGATCCAAGAACTCCACTGCCGTTAAAATCAATCGAACTATAGCTCGTAAGGTTCAGTTTGTTGACGGCATCTAGGTTATCCAGGACTTTCCCGCTCAGGTTAAGAGCCCCTGACTCAATTGAACCATTGAAGTTGATTGCAATTTTTCCAGCATCGAGGTTGAGAGTGCCCGAATCGAGAAGAGCGTTGGGATCTATTGAAAGATTCTCTGAGGAATCAAGGGTGAGTGAAGCGCCGGATAGCGTCGCTCCTGAGGCCAGTGTGATGCCAGCAATGGCTGTAGTATCGCTACCGCTCCGTGTGGTTCCGGCCTGCTGGTCACTGCTGACACGGATCAAGACACCATCACCCGAAACGGAAATTTGTTCATCAGGTGCCAAGGAGCTGCCTGAGGCTGTTATTGTAGATCCCCTATCAATGTTGATCCCGTCGCTTGCGGCCAGAATGATGTCATTTCCAGAAAGCGTTGCCCCACCCTCCAGAGTAATGCTGGTCGCTGTTACCGTCACTGGCGTCAAACCGTTAACCGGGGTTCCACGAATCCCGCCCAGCAGGAGACTGCCAAAACTCCATGAACTCAGCTGATCTGCTCCCAAAACAAGGGCCCCGTTTTTACCACCTGAGCCATTTTGAGTTATGTCGATGGCACCAGGCTCACTGATGTCGATGCTTGCACCGGTTCCTCCTGTTCCTCCACCGCCTGAAACATTACCATCAAGGACCATGGAAGTAATTGCCTGAAAGAGCAATTTACCCGCGTTGTCCGGCTGGGATGAGGCACCCAATGAAGAGAAGAAAGTCCCGGCACTCAGGACATTGTAGTCCACGCGATTGGCAATAGCGCTCGGAGAGAGAAGGGTGAAAAGAGTTGTTGTCCGTGGAGCCGTGACCGCAGAATCAAGTCCATTGAACGTTGTTCCAGAAATGATGACCGACCCATCCGGCTGAGTGAACGATCCTGCAAGTGGGCTGGATATGGATGCAGCACTGATTAGATAGGCTCCCGACTGGGTTGCATAACTCGCTGGCAGAAGGGTATAGGTTCCCGCCGGCAGACCACCTCCCCCCGCAATCGTCACTCTGGAGCCGACCGCCAGTGATCCGTCGGCATATCCCGTGGGAGCAAAATTAGCGTCATATCCGGGAATTATCGCGTAATATTGAGGGATCTGTGTCCAGTCCAATCCGACTGAAGGAACGGTGCTGTTGGCCTGTCGCGCCGACCAGATGCTCCCCTTGTAACTTACAAGCGTACCCGCAGCATATGAAACTCCTGCCCCCCAAGCCGTCGTAGTCCCTAGGAGATTGATCGTGCCCCCCAGCCCCGAAATCCATTGGTTGGCTGTCTCGTTTCCGCCGCCGCGAAGATCGATTTGCGATCCCTGATCCATCTTGAGATTTTCTGAGGAGAGATTGATTGATCTACTCGCAAGACCGGAGGTTGTGATTGTGGTGCCGGAAGGATCAATCCAACTTGTTCCATCTGTGGATGTACCGAATGGAACAGAAAGAGCGACTCCAGTTAAAAGCTCCACCCCTGATATCGAGGTCAGGCTCCCTGCAGTAAGTTCAAGATTTTTTGCCGTGGGAGAGAAAAGGCCGGAAACCNNGATTGATCGTGCCAAAAGGAGCGATCAAATCACCTCCCTGAGTAATGGAAGAGGCGTAGAGCGACAGGGAGCCACCTGCTGAGAGAGGAAAATATATTGATCCGCTACGCTCCACGCTAATCGAACCGGCCTCACCACCACTGAGCACAGCAATTCCCGTTTTAGTGTTATGGTTATAGGCATCTACCATGAAGCTGACCCCGCTCACCGGATAAATCTCCGATGCCCGCATAAATAAATTGCCTGCAATATCGAAGGTGCCATCCCCTCGAATGACACCCCCTCCACCATCGAGAGTGGCTGAAAGTCCTGCTGTGCCGATGCCCTGAAGGGAGATATTTCCAATATCGATCAGCTGCGCGGTGACATTGAGGGAACCTGTTCCAAACTTGGGTGGTATATATGCAGGGTCAGTACTGGAACCAAATGCAGTTTTTAATGCGAGGCTTCCAGCCGCAAGTGGTGCGATAAACGGAGTGCCAAGTGCCACATAGGAGGCGGTCAGATCAACCGTTGAATCCGCGGAGAGCACCCCTTTGGTGGCGACTCTGATACTCCCCGGAACTACGAGTGATACAGGGCCATTAAATATAACGTTACCACCAAGAGTTACTGAATCGAAGCCCCCTCCTGCGAAACTGTCAACGGCGATATGTCCCCCTCCTTCCGGGATGCCTCCGCTGGCGGCCACTGCCTCGCCGATGGCTGCTACCCCGGATTGTAGAAAAGATGAGGGAATGGAAAGGCCTCTTTGACTCACAGCAAGATTCAGATCAGTTGGCTCCGGTTGACCGCTAGATGTCAGATCGTAACTTCTTCCAGAAGAAATGGTCAAATTTCCCCCTGGTGCCATTGGCCCGCCGCTGGATGCACGCAAAGTTGCTTCGGTGTAAAGTTCCTGACTGCCATTCAGCGCAATGGATCCTCCCTGCGAGTCAACCTGATAAGGGGTTGTCGAACTTATCATCGTTCCCTTAGACGTTGTATCGGACTGCCCTCCCAACTGGTAGGAGAAGAGATCGTATGATCCGCTTGATCCCGAGGCATCCAGCACCGCTCCCGACTCGGCCAATATATTTCCGCTAACAGAAATGGACCCTCCGGAAAGAACCCCTCCAAAATTCTGCCTCATTCCGAGGGGATCGACTACGAAGAGCGCCTCACCCGCTGTGGAGAGTCTTGCTGTGGAAGCCAGATCCACAGTGATGAGCGGTGCAATAGGATTCTGGTTGTTTGAAGGGAAGGTGCCAGCTCCACTAATAGAAATGCTTCCACCCGGCACAGTGATCGATCCCAAGATAGTGACAGTCTGAGCGGAAATAGCCAAAGATCCGGCACTTGTTAAAGCACTGCTTCCGCTTTGTTTAATCTGAGGATCGAGCGTAATCGATGAACCTTTCCCCATAATTAGATCACCTCTAACCAAGAAATCGGAATTTCCGGCAATGGTATCGCTCAGCCCGCGCGCTGTAAGAGAAATATTTGGTGAAGTTCCAAAAGGATCAGCTGGGTCAAAGCTCGTCAGAACCTCTCCCCCATCCGAGGCTGCAATGATGGACGATAGAACATCCGGATGAATGAGTGTGCCGGGTGCTATTGCAATTCCGGGTGTAAAGGTCGTGGAGGAACCAGCGATTTCCCGGCCTATACCAGTCAGATTAAAGGTGCCAAATCCACCCTGACTGAAAAAATCGGGGGAAAGATTTAATATCCCCGATTCTGAGGAATTGCCACCAATCTGAATCGCGGGCGCAAGAATGGAAAGCGAGCCCGCCGTAACGCCAATACCAGAATAACCCTCTAGGGTTGATCCAAGCAAAAGGGAACCATGATGAATGTCTGCCAGCGAGGAACTATAAGAAGCCTGTCCTGCCGAGATCGAAATGGATCCCGCGGCTCCATAGCTGATGGAACCTGTCGGAGTGAGCAAGGCACCTCCGGAGACATTCAGAACACCCCCCCGATTCAGGATCGCCTGATAGGCGGAAATTGCAATGCTCCCACCATTAATTGCAGCGGGCTGATAGCGATCCGAAGAAGTTGGCATGTCATTAACAACCAAGCCTGCTGTGCTGATGGCAGCATCGGATCCAAGTGTCACAATGCCAGCATTATAGTGGGCAAGTTGATCAGTCGGCACTGTGGAATAAGTGCCATCGGCGTTGATGACAGTCGCCTTGCCCCCATGGACTAATCCATACTGGGCGACAAGTGTCCCCGTGTTCTTGTTCAACAAGACATCCAGAATCGGTTCGTCAGCATTATTTGCGGCCATAGCAATCCCATTGATCAGGCTGTACGGCACAAGATCTGCGGTAAGGGAAACCGTACCTCCAGGTGCAAAAATGTTCCCCAAAATCGTGACGTTTGCCGCTTCTAGAGAAATGGAACCGCTGGGCCCAGCATTTAGTGTCGTATCATTTGGAAGTAGAATTGATCCATCATGATTGAGAATCGTCAGATTTCCAAAACCGTCGGAAGAGACCAGATCGGGAGAGAGGATGATCGATGACCGCGAAGAAAATCCGCTGGTCGCAAATGTCACTGTCAGTTCCGTGGATGATACCGGGGCAATGGAATTATTCACCAGCGACTGTGCAAAAAAATCAAGCGTGAGCTCCGAGCTTGCCGGAAGCGTGCTCAAAGCACTCGTGTACCTGAGTTGGCGGGGGCCGGCCACTGTATTTCCGACTAGGTTGCCATTTAGGATGGTCGTCGGAGCCTGGATCAAGATGCTCCCACCCGCAGCCCCGCTAATATACGGTGCTTGATATTGCGGAGTTGTGGGGGAAAGAATACTGGTGAACGTTTTGGTAACTCCCCATTTGGGAAAGCTTTCCGTATCCGTCCCAGTATAGATTCCACTATACACACGGTCTGGCGTCGCCTGAGAAATATCGATCACACGCCCTTGGTAGAGCAGTTTTGTGGTGGAAAAATCACCGCCAGAATACTGAATCCAGCCGCCGGATGTATTGATTGAGGAACCATCCTGCATCACCACCGACCCACCGGCCAAGAGCGAGACAGAACCGCCCGCCGTCGTGAGTTCCCCGACAGTCCTTTCAATCAGGGCCGCATACCCCGTTGCATCTCCGAGTGGAGTTCCGATCCAATATTGGCCGTTATAAGTTCCCGTGATTCTAGTATCGAGCGTGAGATTTACCCCCCTCACACTGCTTGTACGCTCCAAGGAGCTGTTAGCTAGTTCCGCCCCACGCAACTGAAGAGTTAGAAAATTCTGGGCGCTGGCTGCCGCTACATCCGTGGAACCAGCAACGTTGATTTCCGCATCTGATGCGAGAGAGATAGCTCCAGAATTATATTCGAAGATGGAGGCTGAGGTACCTCTGGCCAGCCAATTTCCCGCCTGTATATTCACCCCACTCGAAAGAGCAGCAACAGTGGCTCCTGAACCAAGGACTATCTCCTGCCCAGCATTGGCCGTTGCTGCGGCCCCAGGGGCGTCTATGACAGCGCCAGAATTAAAATCAACGCCTGAGCCCAGAATCGAAACAATTGAATTTAGTGCCAGTGCTGTTCCTGTCACCGTGGCATCACTGCTCCATTCTGGGAGAATGCGCATCAGACTATTGGCCCCAAGGGTCACTAGACCGGTGCTTTGATAGAGAATGGGGGCTCCGCCCTGCGACTTATAAGTATCATTGACCGTTGCATTATAGTTTGCAAGAAGGTCAATCCTTCCGTTGAGTGATACGGAGGTGCTGCTGTCGATCACGCCCTCCTGATTGACAGTCTCCCCTGCAATTGTCGCATCCCCCTCCATAATAGAGAGATATCCATTGTTCTGAGCGATACCCGTAAGACCCGAAAGGGTCGCAACCGAAGGAGCCATGACCTTTCCAATGAAGACATCCATGCCACGAAGACTTGGATCGGAGGATGGATGGGGATTCAATCCCACCTGTAGTCCTGCTGCAAGGATTGTCTGGCCATTTGGAGTGCTGATGCTTCCACTGTTGTAAACATTGGGTCCGATGAGTGCCACCAGACCACCGGTTTGGCTGGCATTGGCTGGTGATGAGATCGTGGCGCCTGCTTCAACGACAACATTTCCAATTCCCCCGCTCGGTGCTGCAGGCGGGGTGAATGCCGCTGTTGGACCGACCGTTCCAGCTGCCACGGGCAGCGCGGAGAAGAGAAACTGGTAGTCGGGATTATTGGCGATTCCACGGCCAGTGATTCCATCCAAGGGATTTCCCGCTAGGTTGTCATTTATTGGGAGTGTTGATGCCACAAGGGCGTGCGTGTTCACCTGGGCCCCGTTGTGAAATAGAATTCCGTTCTGATTCAGGATATAGATCTGACCCTGCGCCGCGATGGAACCAAATATCTGCGTCTCCACGTTTCCCATGACCCGGTTAAACGCGATCCATTTGCCCTCATTGTTTCCTCCGGCACTCTGATCAAAATTGAGTGTCGTTTCAGGGCCCACATTAAAGTTTTTCCAGTAGAGATAAGCGCTCTGTTTGCTCTGCGTAACATCGACCGCATTCCCGTTCTGCACCAATGAACTCACTCCATTCCACGTGGAAGGAACATTCTGTGCATTCACCTTCCCTGAGGGGTTGTAAGTCTCTAGCCATCCGGCAGCCAACCCGTTTTTCACCCCGAAAGGAGCCATGATCGTATGGGCCTGAGCTTGGAAGGCCTTCATGGCCGTTACGGCGGAATCGGTCTTTTGCTGCACGGCCTGAGCCGCCGCCGCAGTCAATGCAGCAGATGCAGCTCCTGCATTCTGAAGATTGGCCGCCGATCCCACGCCGCCAGCACCGCCTCCTGCTGGGAGCATGGCTTGCCGGGCGCTCATGCCAAAAAGCACGGGACTTGATGTGAGGGCGAGGGCCACTGAGAGGCAAATTGAAACAATCCTGTAAAAAGGGTGAATCGCCAGCATGCCGAACTCAGTGGCCTGAGTGGCATTCTCCGAAAATGGTCGCAGCCGCACCCCGGCAGCAACAGGCCTGAAATCATGAAAAGGCAACTTCATCGCAATGACTATGCGGGGTGATACAAGTGTACGATTTCAGTGGAGTGGTAAACCCCAGCATCAGGGGTATTCAAGCCTCTGGCCTCAGAAACCTGAGGCTGGAAAGGTGAGACTAGAACACTGAAAGAGAATGCTCCTCTTAAAAGCAGATGATGGTGGGCTGGCATTAGCTTGCTACACTAGTGGAAAAAGTGGCGATGCCATTGTTACAATTTCGACATAAATGAGCTCTCGCTACACCCATCAGTTGGGCGTTTCACTCAAATCTCTTCCAGTGGCCGAAAGCTGATTTCGGTCATTGAAGTATGTTCTCTGATAAAGGGTAAGCATTATACAGAAAGGTGGCATGATAACACGACTGGATCAATCGCCTTTTTCCTTCATCTGCTGTAGCTGTAAAGTCAACTGCCTATCAAAGCAGTATCAGAATTGATTGCCCTCGAGCTCTGGAACAGGAATCAGGACTGCCTAGACCTCAAGGATGATAAGGCCTCGCCATTTGCAAGGCATTGAACCTTACCACTCCCACTTGGCCGCGAAGATATTCATCAACTTGATATGCAGCGGTATCCCAAGCCTGTCGATATTCTGCGGTATTAGGCGCATTACCTGATGACTGAACAGCCTTGATAAAAAGGTCTTGTGATTGATTGATGGCAGTCTTCTCCCCATCAGTAAGCGTTCCAACTTTAGACGTGTCAGCAAAAGCCACAGGGATACTCGGATTTGGAGCTTCCATGGATCCAATTTGAGGAGGAATTGAGGGAAATGTGGCCTGCGGGACACCTACCATATTTTGAGTCGGCATAGAATTGATGGCGCTGGACGGTGCCGTTGTGAAGCCCGCAAGTAATGTCGAGGAGGGTTTCGTAGCAGATGCCCTCTTGGTTGTCGATCCGTATGCTTGAGTCCCCGAATTCGCCCCCAAGGAAGTGATCGGTTGGGCGTTCCCACCCACGGTTTCAGCAGATATCAGTGAGGGAGCAGCCACGCCAACCACTTGATCATTCCTCTCTTCGTGATTCGTCACCCTTTCGTTAAGCAAACCAGCATTGGCACTTGTTGCTTCAGACCCTTTGACTTCCAGCGACGAGAGAGCAGGAGTGATCTTGATGATTTCGCGATTGGCCTGATTCCATGAAAGTAAAAGACTCCCCGTTGTGAGCACAACGGCAGATGCCAGTAGCGCTGATACTAATGGAGAGAGGAAAACTTTCGTCATTTTACATGAATAAACTTAGATTCTAGCCAAAACAAGGACAGGTCGGCGGCATTGCTGCCGCCGACCTCCCTCTTATTCACCTGCCAGGATATCTTCAGGTATTTTTTATATTAGTAAATGGGATAAATATTGCCCCCATCAGAGTCACGAGTAACCTTGAGGTTAGAAATCTGCGCATTTCCAGCACCTAACTGGGCGTCCGTAAAGCTCAGAATAATCGTGGCAACCGCACTTGCAACACTTGTAGATGTGGAGTCTGCAACCGTAGCGCTGTTTCCAATGTGAGCATAGGCCCAACCGCTGTAGGTGCCATTTTCAATATTGGCAGATGAAGGAACTACACCATTGTAGTTGAGCAACTTCACTCCCGCCGATCCTGTGGCATTGTGAACTGAGGAGTAACCGATCAAGTAGTTATTTCCAACATAGCCGGTTCCGTTGGTATTGCTTAGGTCGATATACTGTCCCGTGGCAAGTGTATTGGTGAAGATGCCACGAAGTGTACCGTCCGAAGAATAACCACTGTTACCAAGCGATCCGCTGCTAATTCCATCAATGGTCTCGATGGGATATGGGGTAAGCTTGTTGCTACCATTTGTAACCACGAGCTGATATTGCACTACTGGGGTTTGCACACCGATGCCCGTCTCATTGAACCATACCGTTCTGGTACCACCATCAATGTTGCGACCCACAGCAAAGACAGCATTGGTCTGGTCATTGGTATTGCTAGTCAAGTAGGCGAGAGGAACGTAGCCATTAGCTAAGAGCTGACGGGTCTGGGCAGTCGTGATGTTGCCATAGGTGACGACATTCGTACTGACCCCAGCCGTGATGGTAGCATTGGTTGTCGGAGCTACAGGCCAATTGGTATTTGCAATCCATACATAACCCTCTGCTGCGACCAACGTGTCACCTACGATTGAGCCATAAGTACGTCCATCACCAGCACCCGTACCATTGAAGAAGGATGTCACCTGATAGTTGTCGTAGAGCGCTGCTTGCGGAGCTTGGCTGTTGGTGGCATAACTTGCAGCCGCTGCCAATCCGGCGGGTGTGTTGGATCCATAGAAGTTAAACTTCACAGGGTTACCGCTAGGAGCTGCGAGCGCCTGAATTATGTTCTCAGAACCCGCCCAGTGAACGATAATTTTATTTGTTACCCCACCACTAACCCAGGTGAAGATTGCATTAGTTTCCTTGCCGAAGGTAGCGTTGTCCCAGCTCACCAGGCCTCCGCCATTGTTGCTTGCATACTGAAGGAGTGCTGCATCAGTAGTGGCCTGGAATGAGGTGGCACCGCTGAAGTATGTGGTGGCAGCGGAAGCCGATCCGAGACTGAGTGCCGCCAAGGCGCTCATAACGAGGTTTTTATGGAATTTCATGGTAGTTATATGGTTGTTGGTTTTTTGCTGATTACATTTTTATGGTTGCTTGGGTTTTCCTGCTAAAACGGCGGTAAGTAATGGCCAAAACGAGCGATGCCAGACCGAGAAGCGCATAACTTGCAGGCTCCGGAACCGAGGCTACGTTGATATTGCCGAGGGCATCTACGCTCACGGTATAGGGCGTGGGGACAACAGTTCCAGCTCCACCATAGACCTTGTCATAGAGATTTAGACTGGAACCGATTGTTCCATCGATTGAGTCTCCCGCTACCCCAAATGCACTGTCAGATGGATTATAGGAGCCCCAGGCACCGGTGGTGCTTGAACTCTGCTCCACTCCATAGCCAGTCCATGCGTTACTATTTACGGAAAGAGTCAGATTCTGATAGCCGATCCCCGTGGTGCTTGTGAGTACTCCATAGTCCTGTTTTGTGGTCTGACTGCTGGATGCAACTGGCTTGAGTGTATTGCTGGTGGCAGTTTCATAGATATTGCTGTAGTGGGTACCGGATAGCGTGACCCCAAAGGCACCGAAGCTGATCTGCCCGCTGCTCCAATTACCTGTCCCAAAGACAGTATTGAGGTCGCCAGCGATGTTAAATGTCGAAAAACTGGCGAGATTGGAATATTGACCGATGTCAACAAGTAGATTCTTTGTTCCTCCGCTGCTATTTCCCCCGGTCGTTTCAAATCCGAGAATGATATCTCCTATGTTATAGGTGATAGGTGTTGCGTGGGCACCCGTTGTCAACACCGCCCCCAAAAGGGCCAATGCCGTTGTAAGTATTTTTTTATTCATTGTTGTCTGTGGTTTGAGGTTTTTTTCTGCGGTGGTTTTGTTTTGTACTGGGAAGTTTTTTGTTGTTGGTTGCGGTGTCATTCCAGCGGGCTGTCGGGCTCTGGAAGCTTATAAAATCTAGGGTTAGAGGTTGCTGGCAGCTGTTTTGTTTCTTTGGACTTTTGGGACTGTGACTTAATGACGACCAAAATGATAGTCTTTTTTTTGATTTTTTGGGGGGCATGGCATTGGCAGTAAAAATCTACCCTTATTTATGAGCCTTGATTTGATTGATTCATCCATGCTGCTCCCTATCAAAATCAATAACGACTCGTTAAGACGTATCGCCATTAACTTTAATTTCCCTGCTCCCTTCCAAATGTGATAAGGTTGTAACAACCAAACTCGATTCGCTATTTCCCTCCTTGCTCACCATTTCCTATTCTCCGTTGATGAATTGCTCCCTCTTTCCTGCCAAGGTCACATTTTACAATCTCATCAGATTTGCCATCACGCTGGTACTCACAGGATTTCTGTGGTTTTTAGCAACTGCCAAGACCAGCGCTGGCCAGTCCTGCTCCGAAAATNNATTCCGCCTTGGCCGTTCTTACTACTGGGGTGAAGGGGTTAATCAATCCTTCGAGCAGGCAGGCATTTGGTATAGAAAGGCGGCCGAACAGGGAAATTTAAAGGCGATGTATAATCTCGGCGTCATGTTCCTTCAGGGGCAGGGAACCGTGAAAAATGAAGTCGAGGGCTTTAAGTGGATTCGTCAGGCAGCGGAAGGAGGTGATCCTAGGGCATCTTACGTATATGGCGTGCTCCTTTGTGAAGGAAAGGGTGTCGTAAAAAATGCGCGTGAGGGGCACTCTTGGCTAACGAAGGCGTCTGAAATGGGCAGCGTCAACGCCGAAGCGCGAATCGGAAAGGATTATCTCTATGGAGGTGACGGTTTTACCGCCGAACCAACGAAAGCCCTTCCTCTAATAGAGAAGGCCTCTGAGAGCGGAAACCCATGGGCCTGTGGGAGGCTGGGAGAAATACTGGAAAAGGGAAAACTTCTACCCAAAGATCTGGAAAAATCAAGGTCTCTCTTTCAAAAGGGAGCCGAACTGGGAGATCCGGCATCCCAATTCGAATATGCACGCCTATTAATGATGAGCGATCCGGTCAAGGCCTACCCCTGGATCAAGCTTGCAGAAGAGGGGCATGACACAAGAGCCATCGGACTGATGACAGAATGCAGACCTGGACTGACCCCAGATCAAGTGGCTAGCGGGGATGCCGTGGCTGAAAAAATCAGAAAAAACTATCAACAATTCCCAAGTCCGGGAAAATAAGAACGCACAGCCCCTCAGGGGAGAGGTAGTGACTACGTCAAACTCTAACGAGCTCCAATGCTCGCTTGCATAGCTTCAAATGCCATGTTCCCGTACTGCTGCTTGAAAATCTGATCCGCTTTATATGCGGCAGTGTTCCATGCCTGATGATAGGACGACGTGGTGGGCCCCCCACCTGATGACTCCACTGTTTGGGTAAAATTATCTGCAATTTGGGCAATCTGGAGTGATTGCTCCGAAGTTGTGGTTATTCCTGCAGCGTCGGGATTTCCAAATACAGCCGGAATTGGTACGCCAAGGTGAATTTGCTGAGATACAGCCGTCGGTAAGGATTTGGAGTTTAGTTGAAGCGAGCCATCGCTTGGGCTTATCAAAGAAGTTTTCAGAGTGTCACCCGGTGGCGACGCCATAAGATGTTCTACTTCGGCCTGAACAGCAACTCTACCGCTCTGAGGTTGTGTTTTGTTCGATAAATTACGGGAGAGTCCACCAGGCAGGGATTCAAAGCTATCAGTTTGGGGGGCAGGTAGTTGACCTAAAACCTCTGGTGAAATATGAACCTGAGAGACTTCTGCGGCATGGGCAGGTGAAGAATTAAGATATAAACTTGTCGGTTTAGCATCGGAGGTGCGATTGAGTTTTAGAGGAGTTTCATTAGCAGGAATCTGTTCACGATGCGAATGGTCAACTGTGGAAAGCTGACCATCGACCAACGCTTCCATAGAGCTGATCTCCCTTCCAGATTCACTCCAAGTGTAGACTAGATGACCAGTTGCGCAAAGAGCCACCACACCTACAAAAGCATAACACAGTATAGTTGCTCTGATTTTCATTGCGATTGTGTTTAAGCAGACTTCTAACAAGATATCACATAGAAAATAATAAGGAAATCTAGAAAAAAGAAACAGGCCGATGGATTTCCACCGGCCTGCTTGATAACGCAATGTTTTGAAGATGCGATTAACCCAGAACCAACATGCTTAGTACTGGTTGTATACCGGTGCACCGTCACCATTGCGTCCTACAACGGCATTTAGCTCATTATAGTTCACATTAGGTGTAAGTGTCGAAGTCGGAGTGGCAAGGATGCCATCGCCAAGACCGGTGGCAACTTCAGTGGCAACCGAGTCAGCACTTGGTGAGACATAGAGATGCTCATAACCCCAGAATGTATACTGACCCTGTATAATGGTATTGGTACCAGAGGCAACACCGTCATAGCTCATTTTTACAAGTCCATTATTTGTCTGACCATTCGCATCACTAGTTCCTGCATAGCCAACGAGAAAGTTAGTACCTGTGTAGACACTGGGATTTGTGGTTGAACCATCGATGCTGACGACTGCAAGATTAGTACCGGCGGCAAATGTATTCGTAAACAGTCCAGCGAGAGTTCCGCCTGAGCTATAACCGCTATTGCCAAGGGTTCCCGAGCTAATCCCATCGATAGTTTCAATCGGATACGGTTCAATCTTACTTGTGCTGTCGAATTTGTACTGAACTACAGGCGTTCTGGCACCATAGCCAACTTCTGAAAGCGTAGTCAGACGTGTTCCAGAATCAATGTTACGACCAAATAGATATACACCATTTGTCTTGTCTGCCGAGCTTCCAGTTAGAAGCGCCAAGGGTACAGTACCAGCAGCGAGAAGTTGATTGGCAAGATTTTGTGATATGTTAGAAGCCGTGATGTTCTTGCTTCCGATCCAGTTGAACGAAACAACTCCGACAATACCATCAGAGCCATCAAATCCACTCAGGGTACTGTAGGTAACCCCCTGCAGAGTGCCATTAAAGATAGAGGTGGACTGATATGTGTCGGAGAAGCTGAGTTGAGCCACCTGGCTGTTTGTATTCTGCGCTGAAGTGGAATTTCCGACACTGCTGTTTGTACCCGTTGCATTAGTGGCGAAGAAGCCGATTTTAGCGGCATTACTGCCTGTCGCAGGACCTGCTACAGACTGTATGCCTGCCTCCGAACCACTCCAATGAACATCAATAAGGTTTGTTGTTCCGCTCACAACAAAGTTAACAAGGAGATTTCCCGCACTACCGAGTGTGGTATTGTCCTGAGCCAGAGTGTGGCCGCCATTATTTGTAGCAAAAGTTGTAATTGCTGTATTAGCACTACTACGGAACGCCGTAGATCCGGTAACATACACGACTTCAGCGGAAGCAGAAGCAGCGCCGACGATGGAGATGGCAGCTAGTGCCGCCATCAGGATTGATGTGTTTTTCATTTTTTGTGGTTTTTTTGTTATTACTGAGATGAAGTTATAATTAGGAAATGTTACGACGAGTTGAGCGTCGATAAGCTATCGACATCAGCAATGCGCCAAAGCCGAAGAGGGCATAGGTAGATGGCTCCGGAACAGCAGAAATAGTGCCATCAGACCCAATGGTAAGCGTTCCCTCCTTAATTGAAGTTGAACCTGTCGTACCATAAATATCAATGTTTCCACCGACACCGTTGACTAGAGAAACATTGTATACTCCAAAGTATGGCGCAGTTGTTGTATTTCCGATCCAGGTAGTCTTTCCGGTTGAACCAGTTATATTCTGATAAACTCCAAGTCCGTTTGTTGCGTAATCGCTGTTGCCCAGCGCTGTGGTATATCCACTGATCAGTGCGCTGTAAGCTGTCGCTGTTGTAGAGAGTGCATTAGGACTCTTCAGCGGCAGTGGGTTTCCTCCAACTGCAACAGATGCATAAACAATGGTTTTGCTGGTACTGATACTAAAAAGTCCCCACTGGACATCATTCGTCGTATTCGATGCCCAATCACTTCCAAAGGCATTAGTAAGATCGGCATATATATTTATTGAGGAGAAACTGCCGCCGGAAAGAGCAGAGGCAAATGCTGAACCCTGCCCAAGATCAATCAACAGATCTTTGTTTTCGAATGTTGACTCGAAGGCAAGAATGATATCGTTATTAGTGTAAGCAACCGGGGTTGCGTGAACCTGACTGAAAGCGCTTGTGCCAACGAGGGCGACTAAGGCTATTAAGAGTTTTTTTTTCATGATTTTTATAGAGTTTCCAATTTTTTTATCACATGACTTACATTGTGTTACTACTAATCAGTGTTTGTGGTTTAGTTATCTGCGATTTTACTAGCGAGGTGAAAAATCAGCCGTCAACATTCGGCGGCGTCGATAGCTGTAGAAGAAAGCCAAAATGCCCAGCACAAGAAGACCATAGATGGATGGTTCCGGAACTGCTTCTACTTCCGAGAGCACTCCTGCACTCGATAACTGCAACGTCCCGAGAAGTTCGGAAATACTTGTCGTAGTACCGTAGATATCAATCTTACCGGTAGTATTGTTTACAAGAGTGACATTATATACTCCAAAGTAGGGTGCAGTAGTCGTGTTACCTATCCAAGTTGCCTTACCAATGTCCAGACCACTTCCAACATTCTGATAAATGCCAGTTCCATTTGTAGGATACTGGCTATTCCCTAAGTCTGTGTTGTATCCTTGACCTAGCGCAGCGTAAGCAGTTGCCGTTGTCGAAAGGGCATTTGGTGACTTCGGAGGCAATGAATTATTTCCTGAGGGAACCGACGCGTACACTATGCTTTTGGTGCTGGAGATGCCAAAAAGCCCCCACTGCACATTCTCTACAGTGTTAGTATACCATTCGTTTCCGAATACCGAATTTAGATCTGCATTTAGGTTTATCGGTGTAAATGTGTTATTAGTCAGAGACGATGCCAACGAGGATCCAAGACCGAGATTCACCAGATAATCCAAACTTGAAGTGGTGGACTCAAAGGAAACCAGAACATCGTTGTTGCTCCATGCGAGAGGAGCAGCTTTTGCAGTTTTTATTACTCCAATTGCCAGTAAGGTCAGGATAGCTGTAAGTGATGCTTTTCTAATTGGATTCATTCGGTCGTGGCTATGTTTCTTTGTTGTCTTGTATCCGTTCTGGAATTTTTGCTGAAAATTGACTCTAAAATCTGATAAAATCTGCTTTTGTGGTGTTCAGGAGTTCTAATGGTTTTTCTCGAAGTTTTGCGACCATGCCCAAACGAATGCCAGTCGTCATGACCTTTAATGTCACAATTTCGTAACAAAACTCCGAACGGCAGGAAGATGTTGACCAGCGAATCTTTCGTTTTAAAAGGGGGATGCTGCGCTTGTGAATGTCCAAACTCATTCGATTTGCTAGTGAAGCGGGACTCTATTGCCAATAAGGGTGAGGCATGAAATCTGCTGACTTTTTCAGTATGACTCCCGGACCGGCCACCCTGATAACCCTTCTAAAGAGTTGCACCCTTTCATTGCTTCCCTAAATTCCGTGATCGTCATGCCTTCTCAACTCTCGGTGCATTCTCAGCGCCTCTCTTCTTTAGGTTTAATCCCTTCCCTGGCACTCCTTCTGTTGTTAGTGGCATTGCCGGGGTGTGCCCTTTTCCAGCCAAGCGCCGATCTCACCAATTTTCACACCGTCATTGTCGATCCCGGCCACGGAGGAATCGACCATGGCGCCCATGCCATTCGCGGCATGGATGAGAAAGACCTCACACTTGATGTCGCCAGACGCCTCAGGCCCCAGCTCCAAAGTCGGGGATACCATGTTGTCATGACCCGGAACTCCGATGTCTTCATACCACTGGGTATGCGGACCGCCATCTCCAATTCCCACCCCGATGCAGTCTTTGTAAGCATTCATTGCAACTGGGCACCAAGTCGGGAGGCATACGGGGTTGAATCCTATTATTTCGATCGGAGATCCGCCCCCTTTGCCGCCAATATCCTGCGTGAGATAGCCACCTGCTACGGCTCCCACAGCCGTGGGGTAAAGTCGTGCCACTACTATGTTCTTCATCACAATTTGCGTCCGGCAACGCTGCTGGAACTAGGATTCGTCTCCAATTATCACGAAGACATGGATCTTCAAAATCCCGCAGTGCGCCAACTCCTAGCGGAAAAAATAGCTGTTGGTATCTCCAAGGAGCAAGGGGGGCATGCGCCTCCCAGATGATTGGAAAAACAGTCTCTAGACTGTAAAGAGATCCTTGATTCTCTCAGTAAAGCTGCGGTGAATTGGTGTATTCTCATCGCCGCAGAGTTCCGCAAAGTTTTCCAAGGCCTTCCGCTGCTCGTCATTTAGCCGTGTAGGCACCTCGACTTCCAGCTTCACATGAAGGTCCCCTTTCCCATGACTCTGAAGCCGGGTCATTCCCTGCCCCTTGACACGGAAGTCGCTTCCTCCCTGCGTCCCTGCAGGCACCTTGAGTCTGACCGGACCCGCGAGTGTCGGCACTTCGACTTCGCCCCCAAGAGCGGCCGTAACAAATGGTATCGGAATCCTGCAATGCAGGTCGCTCCCGTCCCTAGTAAATATCGCATGTTCACGAATATGGATCACCACGTAGAGGTCACCGGTACCACCACTGCGGGCACCCGCCTCACCTCCGCCGGTGGAGCGCAGGCGTGATCCTTCATCAATCCCAGCCGGAATGTTGAGCTTGATCCTGGAGGTTTTCTCGGCACGTCCCTGGCCGTTACAGCTGCGGCATGGCTTGTCGATGGTCTGTCCGGCACCCTGACACTGGGGACAGGGTTGTGCTACCTGGAAAAACCCTCGAGAGGCAACCACCTGACCGCGTCCCCGGCAGAGAGAACAAGTGGAGGTCTTGGCCCCCTTAGCCGCACCAGAACCGTCGCAGCTGCCACAAGTGTCAAGTTTGCGAAGTTCTATCTCTTTTTCGCAACCACTGAAGGCTTCCTCGAGAGTGATTCTGAGGTCGTAGCGCAGATCAGAACCACGGGTGTCTTGGGCGCCGCCCGATCCGCCAAAGAAGTGGTCAAAAATTCCGCCTCCTCCTGAAGCACCAAACATCTCACGGAAGAGGTCAAAAGGATCGTGAACCCCGCCACCGCCACTGGTACTGCCCTGAAAGGCAGCATGGCCATAGCGGTCATAAGCGGCTCGCTTCTCTGGATCTCCGATGATATCATAGGCTTCCGCAATCTCGCGAAAGCGTTCCTCCGCGTGAGGATCGCCCGGGTTTTTATCAGGATGGTGTTTGACGGCAAGCCTCCGATAGGAACGCTTGATCTCCTCAAACTCCACTGTGCGGCTGACTTCCAGCACCTCGTAATAATCTCTCTTGGCCATGCTCTTTTTAGTAAAATGCCTCAGGCGAGCTTGTTGACAATGACGCTGGAAGGCCGCACGAGACGATCACCGAGGCGGTAGCCCCGGCGGAGTTGGCGCAGGACGACTCCCTCAGGCTGAGCGGGATCGGATTCATGACCCAGAGCCTCATGTAACTTGGGATCAAAGGGTTGACCCACCGACTCGATCGGCTGAAGGCCGCTGGATTGGAGGAAATCGCCGAGAAGGCGGTGGATCATGGAGAATCCATCGACGATTCCCTTTGCGGCGGCATCTCCGCGGGCCGCTTCCAGTCCCAGTTCGAAATTGTCCAGAATCGGAAGGAGTTTTTCCAGAAGCCCCGCATTGGCAAAACGGATTGCCTCCTCCTTTTCACGGATCATCCTCTTGCGAAAATTTTCGAGATCAGCTGCTGCCCGCAACGCCTGATCACGATAGCGTTCGATCTCTGCCTGCGGATCAGCCTTCAGCGCCACTTCTTCACTCGCAGGATCTTGTTGACCATTGTTGGGGACTGATTTTGCCGCAGAAGGATCAATTTCATTATCGCGGGCTTCGGTTTGTTCTTTTTTCACGGGGTGTTGCTTTTCGTTTTTTGTTGAAAGGATCTTTACTGTTTTTGGAGTCCGATGAGCGTGATGTCGTCGTGCTGCGGTTGTCCCTCTGAAAAAGCGCGCACAGAACGTGCCAGCCGATGCAGGGTTTCCACGGCCCCATCTCGGGCGCTTTCCAGCAATTCACCAGTCAGCCGTTCCACACCGAATTCATTTCCTCCAGCGTCGAGCGCTTCGGTCAGCCCATCCGTGTAGAGCAGGAGTAGGTCCCCTTTCTCGAAACAGAATGGAAAGTCGGTGCAAAACCTATCGAAGACCGAGCCGCTGTCAATCCCCACGGCCATTCCCTTCGGATTGAGCCGCTCGACCTGATATTTTGTGGCACGGTAAAAAAGCGGTGCATCATGGCCCGCTCGAGCCAATAGGGCCCGCCCGGTGTGCCGGTTGATCACCACATAGGCCATGCTGATAAACATATCCTCCTTCATGTCTGGGTAGAGTTGCCTGTTGACGGCACTCAGAACAGTCGCCGGGGAGAGATGTCCCCGGGATTGGCTCCTGACGGCACTCCGGCACATCGCCATGATCAGCGACGCAGGCACGCCCTTGCCCGATACATCAGCGATGGCAATTCCAAGGTGATCATCATCAACCGGTAAATAGTCAAAGTAGTCGCCACTTAGCGTGCGGGCAGGGAGATTAAGTCCGCTTATCTCGAAGCCGGGTAAATCAGGGGAGTCGGAAGGGAGAAGAATTTTCTGAATCTCCCGTGCAATCTGAAGATCATGATCCATGGCGTGTTTCTCGCCCGCCTCGAGATAAATCGCCTGATTGAAAAGCGCAAAAGCCGATTGCTCCAAGATCGCCTGAAACAGTTCCTTCTTAATTCCCAAGAAGGGAATACTCCCCCTCCCCTTCACAATGGCCAGCACTCCCAGCAGCTTCTGACGATAATGGAGCGGCCCCAAGATCACAGATCCTAGACCCTGCGCGATCAGTTCGGCATTCAGTTCCCCATGTTCCCCTCCCTCTCCTTGACGATGGGCACTCAGCAAACGGGGTTCTTTCCAATCGCACGCCTCTCCCAGCAAGCCGCACTTTCGCGGCACGGTCTGAAGTCTCAGAAAACTCTCGATGGCATGGGCCTTCGTTTCTCCTTCCTCCATGAGGGAAAGTTTCTCTGGCAGCACGATGAGTGGTGGGGATCCGCGGGAGAGAAAGGAGGGCAGTAGCCCCTCTCCACTGCGGTCTGTGAGATAGAGCGCCCCCCCATCGGCTTTGAGAATATTTGCAGCTCCCTCGACGATCAGTCGATGAAGTTCCCCAGAAGGAACTCCCTCCGAAAAAGCGGCGCCCAGACCATGCAGAAAATCAAAAACCCTTTTCTCTTCCTGGTGAATCTCAGCGGAACTGCGTTTGAGTTGTCCAACCCTGCGGCGAGACCGGTAGACAATAAGACCAAGCACTACCAAGACGATCGCCAGGAGCAGAATGACAGAAGGCTCGATTTTCTGAAAGATCATGAAGGGAAACCACCATGCACTGTATCACTGCAGAAGACCAGTCCGTGTCATCAGTAGTCCAAATTCAATGTACTCCGAGACCGCATGTTTGCTCACTACCGCGATTCCCCGGAGTCCTGCTTGAGATATTCCATGACATCACGAAATCGGTCTGCATTGACGGGATTCGCCGCCACGAGTGCCTCATGCGCCGCAAGGATAACCTCTTTCTCCGGTCCGGACTCGGTTGGGAGCATCATCAACTGAGCCCCCTGTTCAGCAGGCAGCTTTGGCTCTTCTCCGATAGGATCGACCTCAAAGAGAAAGTTCAATCCCAGATTTTCTAAAAGCTCCACATTCCGGGGGCTGACGTTCAGCGCCCGCAAGGATCCCTGGCCAAGTTGGCGGAGATTTTGGGATATCCCCGTCAGGGTTCCCATGAAGGTCGAGTCCATATGATCGCAGGCTGCCAGATCGATGATAAATTCCCGGTATCCCCTCTGTATCATTGAATGGACGAATCGTTTGAGGGACCCACTCGCCTGGAAATTGCCACGCCCCTCGATTCTCACCCAGACGTCCCGATCAAAACAGGCGACGCTGACCGCAACAGGAGATTTGGCCATTTTGATGAATGGTGGTTCAGAAGGTGGCTTCGTCAATTGGCACGGGGATAACTCCCGCAGACCTTGAGGGCCACCCCGGAGGATTTCAAGAATTCAATGACCTTTTGCAATGATTCCTCGGAAGCATGACCTTCGAATTCGAGCAAAAAATGAAGCCCCCCTCCCGGTGAACGGCGGCTGTGAATGGAAAGAACATTAACTTCGAATATCCGAAAAGGCTCCAGCGCGCTGGCCAGCGCCCCTGGATGATCCGCAAGATGGAGCAGCAAGGCAGTCTGATCGTGCCCAGAGGGCTTGTTTATGGTGGTGCCGAGCACCAGATAACGAGGAGGAACCCCTCCCTCGTCTGCACCAAGGACAATCTGTGAACAAAGGAAAATGTTTTCCCTCAAAAGCAGCTCCAAAATTCCCGCGTCGGGCCCCTCTTCTCCATACGGTATCACCCCACAATCGGCGGCTCCCGTAACAACGGCATCAAAAAGCGAAGAGGCATCAGCATGGAAAGTGTACCGCACGCTCGAGCCGAATTGCTGCTTGGCGGCTAGATGGGTCAGCCCCGCCAGCTCTCCCTCGGCAGCAATCACAGTATCTTTCTCAAGGGCCAGAGAAGCCGACATAATCTCACGGTAGATTGCACGGATAGCCAATTCGTCCAACGGGCCCTCGCTTTCAGAAACCAGTCTGCGCATGAGCTGTTCGGCACGCTCGGGAGCATAGACCGGCCGGCCGTTGCGCTCCTTGATCCTCCCAATCTCCTGTGCAAGACGGGCTCGCCTATTGAGCAGCACGAGAAGCTGACTGTCGATGGCATCAATCTCTTTGCGGAGCTTTCCGAGTTGATCAAGATCCTCCATTATAATCGTTCCGGCTTCCTAAGATCCCGAATTCTCGTTGTTTTCCTCTCCTTCAACAGCAATTGATTCCCCCTCATGCGCCACCCCCCGCTCTTCCTGAGTAGCAACCTGCTGCAGGGGGGCTTCCTGCCCCGTGACGAAGGATAGCTCAGCAGTACCGTCGTCCGGGGGCGTTCTGGCTTCGGTTTCCGTCTCTCCTTTGGGAAGGGGGATATGGCGCAGCTCGGCGGCATTGGGAAGTTCGTCAAGATTACGCAACCCAAAATGATCGAGGAAATATTGCGTGGTTGCGTAGAGAAGAGGACGCCCTGCAACCTCTGCGCGTCCGGCTATTTTCACCAAACCACGGTCAAGCAGTGTCTGCATTACTCCATCTACTGCGACACCACGGACAGCCTCCATGTCGGCGCGGGTGACCGGTTGCCTGTAGGCTATGATGGCAAGGGTTTCCAGTGCGGGGGCACTCAGACGGGTGGGTTTGGCTTCCGGATACAGCGCCCTCAACCAGGGTGCGAATCCGGGCCCACTCGAGAGCAGCCAACCGGAGGCCGTCTCCCTCACCTGATAGGCCCGACCCGAAGCAGCAACCTCAGCCTGAAGTTCTTCCAAGGCCTCCTGAACGTTGGACTCTCGGATCTTGGCAAAGGCGGCGGCACCGGAGTTTGGTTCCGCCACAGCTGCGTTTTTAAGATGGGTCACAAGCTCTTTCGGAGTAATCGCCTTCTGCGAGGAAAAGAGAATCGCCTCTATCACATGGGCAAGCCGTGGGATCTCCCCCAGCGGCACATCGCCGGCAAGCACTCCCTCAGGCACGGCATCCGGTAGCGAAACAGGGTCTCCCGAGTCTGCACCGACTTGGGAAGTCACCGAAATAGAGTTCATGCCGGAGTGGGGGGCATCAATCTCCATGGCGGTTTCCTGAAGTACCGCCTCCTTCGTTTCGTTGGGATCAGTTGAGGGGGAATCACTCATGAAAGTCATCGGCAATGGTCAGTTCTGCTTCGCTTTGCATTGTTCGTTCAAGCCAGATTTCACCGAATTGTGCTTCCTGACGCACGCGGAATTGCTTCATGCGGATCAATTCTAGGATTGCTAGGAAAGTGACGACCAGTTCAGAACGGCTGGAGGACGCGTTGAAAAGCTCGTCGAAACGCATGGCAACGCCGTGATCGACCATGTTTACGAGGTGATTGATGCGATCCGTGACCGTGAAAGTCTCCTCGTGAATCTCACCCTCGATTTCCTTTACGGGCAGACGTTTTAGAGCCCGCTGGAATGCATTGATGAGGTCGAAAATGCCGACATCGCCAAGGAGCATGTTTTCGTCCATGATCGGAGCAAGCGACGGATCGAGGCAAGCGGCGCGGGGAAACAGCGCCTGCTGACGTTCCTCCTGATCCCGAAGGTGGGAGGCGGCCTCCTTGAACTTGCGGTACTCGATAAGCTGTCTAATAAGCTCCCATCGGGGATCTTCCTCCTCAACCTCCTCGTCGGGCATCTGCTGATCCTTAGGCAGAAGCGTGCGGCTCTTGATGTAGAGGAGGTTNNCTGCCATTACGAGGAATTCGCCGGCCACTTCGATCTGAAGGACCTCAAAGGTCTCCAGATAGGCAAGGTATTGCGTCGTGATCCGTTCGATCGATATATCGTAGATATCAACCTCGTCCTTCTTGACGAGATATAGTAGCAGATCAAGGGGCCCCTCGAAGACCTCAAGTTGAACTTTGTATTCGGACTCCACTCTGGATTGCTAACGGCGGTAGCCGTGCCGCTCCACTTCACGTGCGACACGCACCTTGTGCTTCGCTTTCTCCTTAGTCTTGGTCTTCCGCTTTCGGAGTTGCTGCACAAGTTTGTGAACCGTGAGATCTATGGCGGCGTAAAGGTCATCCTCGGTATCCTCGGCATGAAGATCGGGTCCCGGCATGGCCAGATGGATCTTGACTTGGTAGTCTTTCTTCTTCGAACGGTGCTCGTCGAAGAGCAGGACAACATGGGCCGCCAGAATGCTATCGGTGTACTCCTCCATGTGGGCTACCTTCTCTGCCACATGGGCATGAATGGCTGCCGTAAGCTGAATATGACGGGGGCTGATGTGAATTTGCATGGTATTAGTTCCTGACTCCTTTCTATGCCTCATGACGGCTTCGCGCCATCAAAAGTTGTCGTTCCGGGGGGAGGGTTTGCTTTTGTAAAAGGATCTGATCGCCGCCACAAGGCCGGGAATATCATGCTGGGCTGCTTCCAAATCGACCTTCAGCCCCAGCCTCGTCATCGTTTCTGAAGTCACCGGACCGATACTCGCTGTCTTTAGTCCTTCCGGTAGCGAGAGGCCAAGCGCCATGAAATGTTCCGCCGTAGAGCCACTAGTAAAGGTAATCATATCAGCACCTTCATCGCGAAATCGCCTTATCCCGCCTGCAACATCTCCGGTCTCAGGAACCGTCTGATAGACCGGGACGTCATCGACAATCGCACCAAGATTTTCCAACTCGATGGCCAGAATTTCCCGTGCTCCCGCAGCGCGTGGCAGCAATATTCTGAGATGTTCCACACCGATTTCCTTGAACTCCTTGAGCATCGATTCAGCCACAAATTCCTTGGGGATCAAATCGACACCAAAGCGATACTCCCGGACTTTTTTGGCCGTCCCGTTTCCGATTGCGGCGATCCTCCCCCCCCCCAGATCACGGGCATCCTCATGTGAAGCGAAGAATGCATTGAAAAACGTCTCTACACCGTTAGGACTTGTGAAAACAATCCAGTCATAGCCCCGGACATCAGCCAGGGCCTCGACAAAGGCTGTCTTTTCCTTCGGCGGTTCGATGCGGATTGTTGGTAGCTCAAAAGCATCAGCTCCAAGTTGCCGAAGTGCCGTGAGAAGTCCTCCCGACTGCTGGCTGGTGCGTGTGACAGCAATGCGACGCCCAAAAAGAGGGCGAGATTCAAACCAGTTCAAGGTCTGGCGCATACGAACGACTTCTCCAAAGACGGCCACGGCAGGCGCCTTGAATCCCTCTTTCTCGACAAGGCTGGCAATTGTGCCGAGCGTCCCAACCAGGGTTTGATGCCTGCCTGTGGTGGCCCAACGCACGAGCGCCACAGGCGTCGTCTCCGCCATGCCGGCAGCCGACAGCTCCTTAGTGATTGCGGAGAGCCTCTCCATTCCCATCAGCATCACCTTGGTTCCAGGAGCAGAAGCGATCGCTTTGTAATCGATTCCGGGCCCATCCTTTCCCGGCTCTTCATGCCCGGTGAAAATGGTTAGTACGGCGTTACTGGCACGGTGAGTCACCGGTATACCGGCATAGGCAAGACCACCGATTGCCGAAGTGACACCGGGTACAATTTCAAAGCGAAGTCCCGCAGCAGCCAGCTCCGCGGCCTCTTCCCCGCCGCGCCCGAAGAGGAACGGATCTCCTCCCTTGAGTCGTACAACACGTTTCCCCTCGGCAGTGTGCTTGACCAGCAGTGCATTGGTCTCTTCCTGTTTTAGGGCATGGCGACCAGCTGTTTTACCGGCGTAGATTTTCTGAGCACTTTGGGGCGCAAACCGGATCAGTTCCGAGTTGCTTAGGTAATCGTAGATCACTACCTCGGCCCGTTCGAGGCATTCAAGACCTCGCAGGGTGAGAAGTCCCGGATCACCTGGGCCGGCACCGACGAGATAACAAATGCCTTGGGCGGCGGCTTTTTCCTGCTGCTTTACTGCGGGGATTTTGTTCATAAGAAATGCAATTGGTCAGCGACAAGCCGTGCCGCCGCCGCAGGGGTTGGAGCCGTCGCGCAGGCAGATCGAGGAACGCTCGTTTCGTTAGGGACAAAGACTGCTCGAAGAAATATGTTGCCCTCGGTCAGCACAGCGAGGACACCTAGGGCCAGATGGCAACCACCACCAAGATACTTGAGCACGAGGCGCTCCGCCGTGACACAGCACGCAGTGGCTTCATGATGGAGAACATGAAGTAGATCAACCCTTGGATCATCCTGCCGGGTCTCGACAGCGATGGCTCCTTGACCCGGCGCGGGGAGCATCCATCCAAGCCTCTCAAGCCAGAGCGTCTCGCCATCAACGGGGATTACGTCTTTGGAGAGATCCAGGCCGAGACGTCCCAGACCCGCAGCCGCAAGGAGGGTGGCATCATAATCTACTCCGGCAGCGACCTTCTGTAACCGTGTCGGAACATTGCCGCGAATCGGTAGGATGGAAAGATCGGGCCTGCGGGCTTTCAAGAGCAGGGCGCGGCGCGGACTGCTTGTGCCAATATTGGCTCCGAGGGGAAGTCCTTCTATTCCCCCCGTATGGAGCGAAATCAGCAGATCATCAACTGGGGCTCGCGGCAAAATCGCGGCCAAGACGAGTCCCGGTGGCGTCTCCACGGGAAGATCCTTCAGACTATGAACCGCAAGGTCGATCTCCCCTTTTAATAGTGCCTGCTCAAGCTGTCTGGTAAAAACCCCTGCACCCTCCACAGTCGGTTCATGGAGCGGCAACGTTGTGCTGGCATCGCCTGTGGTTGTGATGATCTTCTGCTCAATGAGAAGAGATGGATTGGCTGTCTTCAACTCATCAGCAACAAGCTTACTTTGGGCTAGGGCAAGTTCGCTACCACGCGTTCCCAAGATTAGCTTTTGACGTTCCATCAGCAATGATGCGGCATCGAGAGGGCGCCGTTTCCATGCACTCTAAGCAGCCAACTCAGAAATCCTCCCACATGCTCCTCGATAAGCGACTCACAACGGATCACTTCCTGACGGCGGATGTCGAGCGATTGGGTGGCGATCTGCTCAAGGTTATCGATGTCGTACAGAAAAACACCGTCAAGTTCATTGATCAAGGGATCGGCGTCACGCGGCACCGCCAGATCAATAACGAAGAGCGGCGCTCCCCGACGTAGGCGCATCAATGGCGCCAGCTTTTCCGGGGTGAGGATGGCGTGCGGTGCGTGTGTCGAACTGATCAGGATGTCAATGTCAGCAAATGCCTTTTCCCAGTGATCGAAGTGCAGGGCCATACCTCCTATTTCCGCAGCCAGTTGAGCCGCCCGCTCATAGGTCCGGTTCGAGACGATCACGCTCCGGACACCACGTGACTGCATGCTCCTCGCCGTACGTTCACTGATCTCACCGGCTCCAAGAATCATGACGCGCCTTCCCTCCAAGGAGCCGAAGATTTTCCCCGCCAATTCCACGGCCACCGAACCCACCGAGGTGGGGCCGCTAGTAATCTGTGTCTCGGTGCGGACTGATTTCGCCACACGGAACGCATGCTGGAAGAGCTTGTGGAGCGATCTGGTGGCTGCCCCAGCCTCGGAGGCTAACGAGTAGGCCCTTTTCACTTGTCCAAGGATTTCCGTCTCGCCAATGACCATCGAGTCGAGTCCACTCGCCACACGGAACAGATGGCGTACGGCCTGCGGTGTAACATGATGATAGAGCGGCGCTTCCACACCGGCTCGAACGCTCAAAATGGAGCGGAACCCCTCCAACGTCCTAAGAGGGCAAAGGCTTGAGGCGTAAAGCTCCACGCGATTGCAGGTCGATAGCATAACGGCTCCGGACACCCCCTCAATACCCCTCAGTTTGGCAAGCAGTTCACCCATCTCAGAGTCGCGCACGGCGAATCGCTCCCTCACTTCGAGATGTGCGGTGCGGTGATTGAGGCCGGCGCAGAGAATATTCACGAGACGATATGCGTGGAGAGGTGCTGGATAACGGGGAGGATCAGAAGGGCGACCAGAAAGGTTATTGCCGAGAACATGGCAAAACGGCGTCCTGTAAGCAGTCCTGTCTTCGCTCCAGCCAGAATTCCTGCATAGAGCAGCCAAATCAACATCGAGAATGCGAATTTTTCCCCCGTCACCAAGAGATGGGCATGCCAGCCGGAAGCGAAACTTAGGGTTAAGATCAGAAATCCCACCCACAGCAGGCGCAGAATCGCATCTGAAAGGACGCTGATAGGCGGCAGGTAGTGGAAAATCGGCGCGGGGTGTTGTGATTTGAGCTGCCCCTCCTGAACCAGAAACATCAACCCTGCGATCGCGGCAAGTCCAAAGGCTCCGAAGGCCACCAAAGACAGCGCGGCATGAGTCTCAACCCAGGGGTTGTTAAAAAGTGCCTCAGGACGATTTTTTTGTGGCAGGAGCAAAGCCAGAATCTGCAGCAAAAGCACTAGCGGTGCCGTAAAGGCGCCCATAAGCGAAATGCGATAGGTGGGGCCAATCACTAGGTAAATCAGTGCTATCGACCAGCCAAGGAAGATCAGCATTTCGGGGAGAGTCCCGAGCGGGCAGGCATGTTCTGCGGCACCACGCAGGCTAAGGTACCATCCCTGCGCAGCGGCTCCAAACGCCATGGCTATAAAGTTGAAGCGCCCCGGTCTAAACCCTCCGGCCCCTGACAGAGCACGTCCGGCTCCGAGCGCAAATAAAGTGTGCCCAAAGCTGAAAAGATAGCAGAGCATGGCGACGAAGAGGGCGATGCGTTCCATTGTAAATCAAATCAGATTGGGCTGCCGTTTCCCTGAATTCGTCCGTCACGGGAACCCCTGCATTCCACCAATGCATAGGCATTGTGATTGTGGATTGACTCAAAATTCTCTGCCTCGACACGGTACCAGACTATATTGGGATCCTGTTCCGCACGTGCCGCAACATTGCGAACTAAGTCCTCCACAAAGACAGGGTTGGCATACGCCTGCTCCGTCACGAACTTTTCATCGGGACGCTTGAGCAGACTGTAGAGTTCAGAACTGGCAGAGTCCTCGACAAGCCGGATCATCTCCTCAAGCCACATCGGTTTAGTGCAGCGCACGGCAAAGGTGACATGGCCACGCTGGTTGTGCGCCCCCGATTCACTGATCGCCTTGGAGCATGGACAGAGTGTGGTTACAGGAACGACGACCGTGACAATAAAATCAATCTTCCCCTTGCTGGTGGGTCCCCCCTTCAATGTCGCGCTAAATCGGACTGTATAATCAAGCAGGCCCACTGCCCTGGTAACGGGAGCCTGCTTTTCCAGAAAATAGGGAAACTCAAAGTCAACATGGGCTTCATCACTTTCCAGCCTCCTGGAGAGCTGGACAAGAATATCACGGATATTTCGGACATGGAGGACAGGGCCGTGCGAATTGAGCACCTCCACAAAACGGCTCATATGCGTCCCCTTGAAATGGTGAGGCAGATCGACTGTGAGTTGCACCGTGGCTATAGTGGCCTGCTCACTGTGATTCTTATCCCGCACACGGATCGGATAGCGAAGATCCTTCACCCCGACACGATCAATCGGAATCTGCCGGTCATCGGGAAGACTCTGCGTGTCGGAAAGCTCGTGTTCGTCGAACATGGGAAGTGAAGAAAGGTATCCAGAGTGTAGCGAATTATACAGTTAGGAAAGCCATGAGTAATGGATAGCCTCATCGGGCAGCTCACTCAAAAAGATTACAAGATGAGATGAGGAATCGATTGCTGAGGTTGTCCGGAGATGCCAGCCTTAGCGAGTAAGTGTGCGTGCGAGCTTTATGCTATCACTCCTCGTTGCCTCAGATCCAGCATCCCCGGCAACTCGCCGAGGGGCTTTTCTGATAATCTTCCACAATCCGGAGAAATTTTTGCCTAAAACAGAAAAACATGTTCCCCCGTGCGCGAAAATCCCCCTCCTAGAATAACTCATGGCCAAGGACACTCAGGCAGTAGATCGCGGCGGTTTCCGTCCTCAGTATAATCGGACCGAGTGTGATTGCAGTTGCTCCGGCGGAGCGGGCCAGCGCCGTCTCGGCAGGGGTAAAATCCCCTTCCGGCCCCACCATGACAATGACACTTCCGGGCAGTGACCCCCTCGCGTTCTGATATGCTGCCAGCACTTCCTTAACCGGACGAGCCCCCGGTTGGAGCGACGAAATCAGCATTAGATCCGCTTTGGCTGAAGAACTCAAAAACTCTTTGGTCGTGACCGGAAGTCCAATCTCGGGCACCCAGTTTTGCCCGCACTGCTTGCATGCCTCAACGGCGATCGACTGCCAGCGTTCCTGTTTTCTTACAGCATCACTGGCATCTTCCAAACGGACTACGGTGCGGTCGGAGAGAATGGGGATAATGAGAGAAGCTCCCAACTCCACCCCCTTCTGAATAATCAGATCCATGCTGCGAGCCTTGGGAACTGCCTGTGCTAGCGTAATTGCGCATCGGGTCTTTGGAGTCGAGGATCGGGACCCTATAGCGAGCCGGACATGCTTCCGACTGACTTCGAGCAATTCTGCCGACGCCTCATTTCCCTTCCCGTCAAATATCACCACTTTGTCACCGGGTCCAAGCCGCAGCACCTCCGCACAATGATGGGCGTCAGGCGCCTCAAGTTCCGGCCGCTCCTCCAGCCAGCCCTCGTGAGCAAGATGAAAGCGATGCGTGGACATTGTGAAAGTAGGATGAACGATGAGGGGAAAATTATGAAGGACTAAGAGAGGCGAAATCCCAAGGGTTGATTTCCCGAAGATATTACGAATGCCGCAATGCCCGTGCTATAATCTGAAACGATGGGAACTCTAAAGCTTATAAGTCCCTATTTAGTTGCATTGTGGTGGCTAATCTTAGGACAGATCGTGATGCCAGCTGTTGCCTCTATTGTTACGGTCGACGCGAACGACAGGAGACCTATCTCACCCTATATTTATGGAGTGAATCTTCCGGACTGGGGGCATATGAGAATAAAGTTTCCCCTAGCACGGCAAGGAGGAAACCGGATGACGGCCTATAATTGGGAAAATAACGCCAGTAATGCAGGCAATGACTGGCACAATCAAAACGACTCATTCCTGGGTGAGTCGGACGAACCTGGATATACCGTGCGGCATTTTCTGGAAGAGACTCAGAAGCATGGTGCGGCAGCCATCATCACCGTGCAGACCATCGGGCATGTGGCAGCAGATAAGAGCCCGCCAGGAGATGTGAATATAACCCCCCACTACTTGAACGTTCGCTTTATTCCCTCATACGCCAGAAAACCAGGGGGGCACTACGCCTATCCTCCGGATATTCACGATCACGCCGTCTTCGAGGATGAACAGGTATGGTGGATAGAAGGAACCAAATCATCGGCAACACCTGTCTGGTATATGTTGGATAATGAACCAGACTTATGGGCTTCAACCCATTCACGAATAGAACTCAAGAAGCCGGGATATGCGGATATCATCGCAAACAATATTGAGTATGCGGAAGCCATCAAGGATGTGGCCCCAAAGTCACTAGTCTTTGGACCTGCCAGCTACGGTTGGAGCGGATTTCTTACATTTCAAGATGCAGCTGATGCCGGAGGGCGTAATTTCCTCAATTCCTATTTGGAGGCAATGAAAGCGGCGGAGACTAAGCAACACCGTCGCATCCTCGATGCGCTGGATATCCACTGGTATCCCGAGGCAACCGGGGGAGGAGTACGGATTACGGAAGATGCGGGGGATAATGCAGCACTCGATGCAGCCCGGATCCAAGCTCCCCGTTCTCTTTGGGATCCTTCTTATGTGGAAGAAAGCTGGATTGCACACTCTCTGGGAGAGAAACCACTCAGTCTATTACCTCGGATTTTAGACCAAATCGAAGCACACTACAAAGGGACAAGGCTTTCAATTAGTGAGTATAATTTTGGCGGCGGCACCCACCCAAGTGGGCTGGTTGCCCAAGCTGATGTACTCGGAATTTTCGGGAGATACGGGATTTTTGCGGCGTGTAATTGGGGTATCGGAGTGCAGGACAAAGCGATGCTTGGTGGTTTCCGAGCTTACTTGGATTATGACATGCACGGTTCGAAGTTCGGCCCAATCGGTCTCGGAGTTACGGGTGAGACGGCCAATAACAACTCCGTCTATGCAGCCATTGATTCCATGGAAGCCAAGAACATGACTGTGGTGGCTATCAACAAGACTGCCGAAGATCAACCCTTGTGCCTCGCATTCAAGAACTTCATACCAAAAGCGGCGCGGGCTTACACCCGTGAAGAAGGCGCATTCGATAAACCCGTGACAAATTCACCCGCGTTCACCTCAACCGGACTTAATTTCTCAATGCCCCCCTTCAGCGTAACAACTTTGGCCGTGGAGAGGTAAAAACCCACCCTTTTGGCTATACATTCCAATGTGAGAAATACTCCCCCACCGCCTCTTTCCAGTGACGGGGCCGGATTCCCGTGGCGCGAGTGAATTTCCCAGTATCGAGCGAGGTATGCGGCGGACGTACGGCGATGAAGCCTTTCATATCAGCCAGGGTCAAGGGGGACACCGTTGTTGTCAGTACTGGGATACCTGACTTTTTGGCGACCTCCAAGGCATACTCCCCGTAGTCACGCCAGGAGCATGAGCCGCTGTTACAAAGGTGATAGATACCTCCAGAAAGAGATGGCTTGAGAAATTCTTGAATCCAGCGGGACAAATCCTCGGTATAAGCCGGAGAGGAAGTCTTGTCATGGACGGCTGCGGCCTCAGGCGAAGTCAGTGCTCGTCGGACGATGGCATCCACGAAACTAGGTTTGTCCGGGCCAAATACCCAAGAGACTCGCAGCACAACATGGCGGGAATCGGCTGCAAGAACTTCCTGATCCCCCTCCAGTTTCGTAACACCATAGCGACTCAATGGATTGGGTTGATCCTCCTCGTTGTAGGGACGATTTAGTAAGCCATCAAAGACGTAATCGGTACCGATGTGGACAAGCCGGGCACCGCGCGAGGCACAGAGTCGGGCAATGCGCCCTGGTGACTCTGCATTAATGAGACGCGCCAGAACAGGCTCGCGTTCACACCCGTCAACGTCGGTTGCGGCGGCGCAGTTGATGACTATGTCCCCCTCACCAAAATTCTGTTCAGAAAGCCCCTTCTCCGCGACGGCAGGATCGGATAAATCAACTTCCCTTCGGGTCAACGGGGTAAGCCTTTCGATCTCCGCAAGCGACATCCATCGCCGGGCAACTGCCGAGCCGAGACGGCCATTGGACCCAAGAATAATAACATTCATTCACAGAGGATAACACGTTTCCAAACCTATTGAAACGAACAAGGCAAAATGTCTCACTCGCAACCGGAAGACTGTGCCAGTTTGTCTCAAAAATGCCCACTGCTTCAACTCCCAAAAGAGAAAGAGAGAAAGGAACAATCTTTGCTGCACCTTAACTAGGAGCGGTCGTGACACCCTCTCTTGAACAAGCTCCTCAAAGGCGGGAGGAGACGTGGTTCAAAAAAATATCAGCCCGCCGCAAAAGATGAACAAAAAATGAATGCAATCACACTGTGGAATCCCGCAAGGGATTTCGAAGAAATACAGAACAGGCTCACAAACATCCTTGGCCTTCCCAACCTCCGCAGGGATGGCGATAAGGAACTGGCCAAAACAATACCTTGGTCACCCGCCGTTGATATTACGGAGGATGATAAAGAGTATCTCATCAAGGCCGATCTGCCCGAAATACAGAAGGAGGATGTGAAAGTGACTGTGGAAAACGGAATTCTCACTATCACCGGAGAATGGAAGTTCGAAAAAGAGGTCAAAGCGAAGAAATACCACCGGGTCGAACGATCATATGGAAGCTTTGTCCGCAGCTTCGGACTTCCGGATGATGCCGATGCCGAAAAAGTGGAGGCTAAATTCACCGATGGTGTGCTCCGAGTGCATGTAGCCAAGAGCGAAGACGCGAAACCGAAGCAGATCGAAGTTAAGGTTGCCTGACAGGGCAACACTGTGCAACGGAGGCGGGAATAGGCCCGCCTCCGAAGCATAGGGGATCGAGAAAATCGGTTTCTGATCCCCTAACTAATGAATGGTGCCAAAAAAAACTGCTGGTTACTCTGTAGTGGTTCATCCTTTTTGATTCATCCTATTTGCTGATGCCACCGAGATATCTCTGCCAGCGCTGCACGGCCTGCTGTCGCTGGCCGGGATTTGTCCGAGTCAGCGAGAAGGAAATCGCAGCCATTGCGGCATTTCTGAACATCGAGGAAACCAGATTCATACAGGAATATACACGTCTCCGACCAGAGAGAGAGGGACTCGCACTGCTGGATCAGGAAGATGGAGCATGCATGTTTCTTGATGGCAATGACTGTTCGATCCAGCCCGTGAAACCTCAGCAGTGCAGGGATTTCCCAAATAGGTGGAATTTTCCCGGTTGGCGCAATGTCTGCGAAGCCATCGAAGTTCCCGATCCGGATAAGGTGTAGAGGCAAAATCCGATTAGATTTGTCAGCATGCGGATTCCTTCTTTGACCCCATCACTTCTCTCCGATAAAGCAGAGCATCGTGGGAAGTCGCTCAACTAGGAAAAACACCTCTGCCGACGTTCTTGTCCCCTCCGGGATAGAGCGCGTCTTTCAGGGTATGGGGGTCGCTCCCGGCATCGCCGAAGGAAAGGTAATGATCCATTTTCAGGAGGAGGAGACTATTCCATTCCGTGATATCTCCGAGTCGGAATTGGATGCGGAAGTTGCTCGTTTTGAAGGGGCTTTGCTTGCAACCCGTGCAGAACTTCTAGAATTGCAAAAGCGTCTTGAAACATCGGCTGGTACAAGCGATGCGAGTATATTTGATGCCCATCTTCTGGTGCTCGAAGACCCGAGCCTCATCGACGAAGTAAACAAAGGCATTCGGAAGCAGAAGCACAATGCAGAGTTTGTCTTTCAGGGGGTTTCTCACCGTTTCATCAAGACCCTCTCTGACATCGACGATGCTTACCTGCGGGAGAGGGCTGTCGACCTAGAGGACGTGGCCCGAAGAATTATCCGTCACATGCTTGGCAAGTCGGGACAGCGGATCTCAGGTCATGATCGCAATCACATTATCGTTGCCGATGAACTGACTCCCTCCGACACAGCGACACTTAATCGAGAAAACATCGCTGGGTTTATCACGGAAAAAGGGAGCAAGACCTCCCATACAGCGATCATGGCCCGTGCCCTAGGCATACCTGCTATCGTTGGCTTGGAAGGCATCTGCAGTGATCTGGAAAATGGAAGCGTTATCCTGATGGATGGCTACAGCGGAAAAATATTCCTGAACCCCTCTCATGAAACTCTTACAAACTACCAACGACTTGCGGAGGAGAAGGAGCACATTGAGGAGGGGTTGGAAACACTCCGCGAACGAGACTCAATCACTCTGGACGGCCATTTCATTATCCTCGCGGCGAACATCGAACTCCCCGAAGAACTGGATGAAGTCGCAGCTTGTGGTGCCGAAGGGATAGGTCTCTATCGCACGGAATTTCTCTACTTCAACCGGACCATCCCACCTGATGAGGAAGAGCAATACGAGGTCTATCGTCATGTTGCAGAACGAGTTGCGCCTCACAGCGTGATTGTGCGTACGCTCGACATAGGTGGGGATAAGCCCACGGAGTGTCTCGATCTCGCCAAGGAGGAAAATCCGTTCCTCGGCTGCCGGGCAATCCGCTTCTGCCTCATGAATCCGGAAATTTTCAAAACCCAGCTGCGAGCCATTCTGAGGGCGGGTTTGCACGGGACGATACGCATCATGTTCCCCATGATATCGGGCCTGGAGGAACTACTTCATGCCAAGGCCCTCTTGCAGGAAGCGTGTGAGGAACTTCGAAACCGGGGTGTCCCTTATCAGGATGACATGGAAATCGGTGTCATGATTGAGGTCCCAAGCGCGGCGCTCATCGCTGATGTGCTGGCCCGTGAGGTCAAGTTCTTCAGCATCGGCACTAATGACCTGCTCCAATATCTCATGGCGGTTGATCGGGGTAACGAACGCATTGCGCATCTTCACGATCCCTCCAATCCCGCCGTCGTGCGTATCCTGAAAACAATCGTTGATGCCGCTCACGCCGCCGGCATCTGGGTGGGGGTCTGCGGTGAATTGGCAGGGGATATTGAATTTACCCCCATGTTGCTTGGCCTTGGCATCGATGAACTGAGCGCAAGTGCTGCATTGGTCCCACGCATCAAGAAAGCTGTTCGCAGCCTCGATCTTCCCGCCTGTGAGGAGGTAGTGGCGCACGCCCTTGCGGGCGATCGCGCCGCCGAAATCTATGCGCGCTGCACAGGTTTGGCACGCACCCGATATGCAGATCTTTTTTAAACACAAGTAATGTGGTAAAGACCAACCCACCCCCATACTCCATGAAAACAGTAACGACCCGCCACACCTTCCTCACGATCCGTCTTCTTATCGCTTTGATCGCTATCTCAACTGCCCCAGCGCTTCTCATAGCATCTCCGGGAAACTCAGCATCCGCAAGTAACACCGGACAACTTAAGTACAAGGTAATCTCAGGGTACAGGCAGCAGTTCAACGATACACTCCAGTCTGAGTTTTCTAAGGGCTGGACTCCGGTCGGGGGTGTTTCGGTGACTAGTTGGAATAACGCTCTCTACTTTGCCCAGCTAATTTCCAAGTCCGTCAATTAACCCCTCGAAAAATCCAGGATAAATGTCGCGATCTCGCGACTAGCACACGGACGGGAGAGACAGGTCAGATTTTTTTTCCAGCGCTTCCAGGTCGCCTCATGATCGGCAAAAACCTCGGCCACAGAAGCAGCCAGTGTCGCCGGGTAGTGGGCTGCAAGACGTCCGATGTCATGCCGCTCAATTAATTCTATATTCCCCTCTTCCTGCCCGGGAACGACATGACTCACAAGAATTGGGCATTGTGCCGCCATGGCCTCGTGAACGATCGCA
This sequence comes from Spartobacteria bacterium, assembly GCA_003136515.1. Next base: position 3,253 of record PLEU01000142.1, on the reverse strand, counting down.
CCTCCGGCCTTACCGATATAGAGATGATGGGCACAGAGTAGTTCAGGTATTTTGTCGGTCCATCCGATAAGATGGGTGCGCACCCCATCGATCAAACCGGAGGCGGCAATCTCCTGGCGCAGCGCTTCCAGGCGTCCGGTGACAACCGTTATCTCGGTTTGAGGCAACTTCAGAAATTCGCGGATAACGGAAATTGCATGTCCGGCACGGGAAGATGGGAGATAAAGCAGCCTTCTGGNNTTCTGGCACCATGGATCACGGCTCCCGAGGGCTTCAAGGAGGCAAAACGCGGAGCCACCGGAAAGCCAAGCACTTGAAGTCTTGCAGGATCAGTTCCTGCACGCCTCAACACCTCTGCGGTCTCCTCATCGGCCAGTAAAAATGATTCACTCCCAGCCCTATACCAGGAGGAATTGATTGCAGTGGAGTCCGTCACCATGGTCAGCAAAGGCACAGAGGAAGATACGTGCCCTTGTTCGCGAAGCTGGCGGATCAGATAGGCGTAGAGCGGATAGGTGGAGACGATTACTTCCGGACAAAACTCATCCAGAACCCGGCAAAGGGCTTTTCTCAGGTTTCCTGCCAACGGAAGGGTTTTTTCCAGCCCTCCCGGCTTGTCGAGAAGAGAAAATATCGCGCTCCAGACAGAGGGAAATTTATTGATCGCGAGTCCGTATCCGGACTGAAGCATCTTCGTGAAGCGCGGAATAGTCTCCAAATAGACATCGACGACACGACACTCTTCACAAGATTGCTCCCTGACCGCCTCGGCTATACATCGCGCTGCCGTATTGTGACCTTCGCCAAATCCGGCTGTGAGCAAAAGAACGCGGGGCATGGGAGAAAAATAAATCAGAAGTAAGCAATCGGTATTTCGAGTCCCAGAAAAAAGTTTCTACTTCGTGAAGAGGTAGTGGGAAACTATCCACTGCTCGCCACCCTTGTATCCCCATAGCTCCGCACATGACATGAAAAAGGTACGCCAGTAGGCACGCCACTTCCGGGCTTCCCCTCGACCATACGTTTTCTCCAGAATCGGAGTGATCATCCTGAGGTTTTTGTCCAAGAGCTTAAGCCACGCCTCGGCAGTCCGGGCATAGTGAGTCCCATTCAGGCACCAGTGGCCCTGAATTTTAAGATCCTGCTGATAGTAGAGTAGGAGATGATGGGAAGGCATTGTTCCTCCCGAGAAAAAGTAGCGCGTAATCCAGTCGGTGGGATCTGTCCCCTCAAAGTGATAGGCATACTCACGATGCGTGAAAATATGGACAAAGAGCTTGCCCCCCGGTTTCAGCCATCCGGCAATTCTGCGCATCAGTTCGCGGTAGTTTTTCATGTGCTCAAACATTTCCACCGAGACAACGCGGTCATAGCTTCCCGACTCCGGGGCGACAAAGGAGTTCATGTCGGCGGTGATGACACGGATATTATAAATTTCACGGCGTTCGGCCTCGGCCTCGATATGAAGTCGTTGCGTGTAAGAGTTAGAAACGGCAGTGATGGAGGAATTTGGAAAATGCTCCGCCATCCAAAATGTCAGAGATCCCCAGCCGCAGCCAAGTTCGAGAATTTTCATCCCGTCCTCCAATTCTGCCCTGTTGCAGGTAAGTTCCAGCATCGCCTCCTCGGATTCAGCAAAGGTGGTCTTTTCCGTTGGCCAGTACCCGCTGCTATATTTAAGCCTGGGGCCCAGCACCAGCAGGTAGAACTCAGTAGGTACCTGATAATGCTGCTCATTGGCATCGGCGGTATTAATGGCCACTGGGGAGGAATCCAAGCCGGCGCGAAAATCGGCAAATCGTCGGTCTCGCTCCTCCTGGTCACCACGCCCCTCTTCGCGGAGCTTGGCCGCCAGTAGCCTGCGAATTCCAGCACGCACGACTGCATCGGGAACCAACTTGTAAGCAAGCAATGAATCGATACTATTCATAAATTAACCCTGCTTTTTGGGAATCCACGGAATAAAGGCATTCGTTGTGCGCTGATACGTCCTGTAGGCTTCGCCTCGCGATCGAAGCGACTGTTCTTCCGTATAGGGGATCCCAGTCACCCGCAGCAGGAAAAAGAGCATGATTCCCGGCGCTAATATCATTGTCCATCCCCATGGAGCCGGGGCCGCATAAAGAAAGAATGCAACCCAGACAAGCCACTCAAAAAAATAGTTAGGGTGACGAGAATAATTCCAGAGCCCGATAGAGCAGACCTTCCCGCGATTCGCATCAAGCGCCTTGAAGGCAGCAAGCTGATGATCGGCCAGTGACTCACCAGAAACCGCAATAAGCCAGACCAAGAAGCCCAGAATATCGGAAAAACAGAGACCGATCCGGGAATCAAAATTAGCGACCAGGAAGGGGAGGCTCAGCAGTGAGAGCAGAAGGGCCTGTGCCTGAAAAAACCAGAAAAAGAAAAAGTTCTCGTGCCCCTCCACCGCATTCCTCATCGCCCGATATCGCCCATCCTCCCGAGGATGCAGTCCCATCACTCGCCTCCAGAGATGGACGCCAAGACGCAGACTCCAGGTTACCGCCATCACCGTCATGAGATTCTGCCGCACGGGTTCTCCATCACCGAAGAGACGATAAAGCAGTGCCAGAGGGGCAAATCCAAGCGCCCATGCCACATCAACAATCCCGGCATTGCTGATCTTAACGGCAATCATCCAGACCGCCCCCATCAGCAAGCTGGAAAAGAGCAACCCGATCAAAAAAAGCAGCAGTGGACTCATCGCTTGTTCAATACTACCTCCGAGATCTCCCTGTCATGCCGGAGATCGTAAGCGGGCGAAAGAATGGCGAGATTATCAGGCCTAGTATACACGATCTGTGCCACGGAAATATGTCGCGTGCCGAAAGCCGCTTCACAGTAGCAAAGATAGAAGAGCCATTTACGAATGAAAACCTCATCGTAGCCCAGTTCCCTCACCCGAGGCAGTGCTTCAAGGAATNNCCTCGCGCCACACCTTGAGCGTCCGTGCATAAAAAGGAGTCATGTCCTCATAATCGAATAGGTTAAGATCTCCCGTGGCATTCAAAGCCTCGGCAATTCGTCGCATCGAAAGCAACAGGGACCCTGGAAAGATGTGCTTCTGAATGAAATCGACTCCGTCCCGCAAGATCGGGAACTGATTGTCAGGGCAGAGAATTGTCTGAATTCCGAGCAAGCCGCGAGGAGCCAGGAGCTCCGAGATCTTCTTGAAATATGTCTCGGCGTAACGGTCCCCTACTGCCTCCAGCATTTCGATGGAAACGATTTT